>PLDZ01000138.1 GCA_003136295.1 Candidatus Dormiibacterota bacterium | reverse complement strand
GGTTTGCTGCGCACCACCTGGTCCAACGACAACTCGATCGCGTCCCCGGGGCCCGTCGATCTGCCTCCGGGCACCGAACCCCTCGGGGCCGTGGGAGCGAAGGGGCACGGCTATTTCCTCGTCTCCTGGACCGACGCAACGTGCTCGGCGGCGCAGGCAGAGACGCCGAAACTGTGGCAGGTGATTTTGCCGACGTCACGGTTCCAGACCGACGTCACCGATGTCGGCTCGAGCATGGTCTGCGGCGGTGCCATCAAAGTCGGCCCCACCAAGTCAGCCCCCTACCCGTGATCGACGCGAACATCCTCGCTTCCCAATAGAATTCCGGCCATGGCTGTGCTGCTGCTCAACGCCTCACTGCAGCCGCTCAACGTGATCAGTCACCGGCGGCTGGTCGTACTCCTGACCAAGGAGCGCGTCGCCTTTGTCGACGAAAAGGCCGAGCGTGCGGCCGCCGAGGCGCTTGCCGGACGGAGGCTGCCCGAGGGGGTGGTGATCGTCCGTCTCCTTCGCACCATCCATGTCCCGCGCCGGCTGCTCCGCCCAAACCGACGCAACCTGCTGCTTCGCGACGACCATACCTGCCAGTACTGCGGCCGTCTCGGCAGTGCCGCCGAGCTCACCGTCGACCACGTCATCCCGGTGTCTCGAGGCGGCGCACCGGATCGCTGGGANNCCGCTGACTCAGGAGTACGCGCACATCATCTTCCTGCGCTACCCGGAGCTGAAAGCCGCATACGACAGGCTGCTCGCTGCCGCCTGACGGACGTCGGGTCCACACGGATCCCGCGCCTCTATACTCGAACCGCGATGCCTCGATCCATGTGGCGCGGCGCCATCAGCTTCGGGATGGTGGCGATTCCCGTGCGGCTCTACCTGGCGACCGAATCGAAGAGCGTTTCGTTCCGGCTGCTCTGTCCGAACGACCAGACGCCGGTTCGCAATAAGCGCTGGTGTCCCGAAGAGGATCGCGAGATCGGCTGGAGTGAGGCGCTCCGCGGCTACGAGGTCGGCAAGGACGAATACGTCATCGTCACCGACTCGGATCTCGACGACCTGCCCCTGACCACGACCCACACCATTGACATCGTGGAGTTCTGCCCGGACTCGGAGATCGAGGCGGGTGTCTACCTGAAAAGCGCGTACTACCTGGAACCGGAGGCCGTGGGCGTCAAGCCATACGCGCTGCTCCGGCAGGCGCTCGAGACGACGGGTACTGTCGCCATCGGGAAGATCGCCCTGCGCGACCGGGAGCATCTCTGCCGCCTGGCGCTTCACGAGCAGGGGTTGATGCTCAACACCCTGCACTGGCCGGACGAAATCCGGTCGGCGGGAGAGCTGGCGATCCCCGAGGAGAGCCCGGCGGTTGCCAAGAAGGAACTCGACATGGCGGTGATGCTCGTCGAGAACATGAGCGCGCATTTCGACCCTTCGCGCTACCACGACGATTACCGCGAAGCCCTGATCCAGGTTGTGGAGTCCAAACTGAACAACCGGCCGATCGAGCGCCCCGAGGTTCGTGAGCCGGGCAAGGTGACCGACCTCATGGCGGCGCTCAAGGCATCGGTCGAGGCGGCGAAAACACGCCGCGCCGATGGCGACGACGCCGAGGGATCCGCTGCCGACGACGCCGAGTCAAGCGAACCGGCTCGCAGGCGCCGGGCGTCCTGAGGCTTCGCGAGCCACGCGTGGCTGGGAGAGCAAGCCTGTCTCGGGGCGCCCTCGCGGCCTTCGGCGACCCCTTGCCCTTCCGCTCCCCCACGCCGCCCCAGCTCCCCGGGTACATCCCCATCGAGGCGTCGGTCCCCTGCGCCGAACCCTTCGACGATCGCGATTGGCTGTTCAGTGTTGACTGGGATGGAGCCAGGGCATTGCTCTTCGTGGATCCGGGCGGAGCCGTCCGCATTCAGGGAGAGATGCCGGGCGACCTCGCCCGTCGTTTTCCTGACGTCGCTGCCCCCGCGGCCGTCCGGGGTGGCCGTGGTGCGGTCCTCGACGGCGTCATCGCCGTTCTCGACAGCGAGGGGCGTCCCGATCTCGCCGGCTTCGGTCGGCGACTCGCGGCGGGTCCCGCGGCGGCCGCCGACCTCCCGGCGGTCTACCTCTGCTCTGACGTCCTCCATCTCGACGGTCATTCGACACTTGGATGGCCGCTGGATCGGCGCCTCGAGGCGCTGAGCCAGCTGACGGGAGAGAGCGACTCTCTGCAGACCCCCGACCACGTGCGGGGACGGGGAGCGGCCCTCGCCGCCGCCGCGGCCGGCAGAGGCCTCGCCGCGCTGCTCGCGCGCCGGGCAAGCGCGCCGTACCGGCCGGGTGTCGCCTCGCCCGATCGGCTGCGTATCGCCCTTTCGAACCAGACGACATGCGTTGTCGCCGGTTTCGTCCCGCAGCGCCGTGGCGGCACCAGGATGATCCTCGGGGAGCATGTCGCCGGCCGGCTGACGTTCGCCGGGCACGTGGACGGTCCTCGCGACCGGCTCGTGGAGGGCTGGCTTGCGCAGCGCGTGAGCGACCTGACCGTGAGCGCCACGCCGCTGGAGGGTGTGCAGCCGGTCAAGGCGACATGGATTCGCCCCACCCTGACAGCAACTGTCCGGCACAACGGCCGGAGCTCTGGAGGGGCGCTGCTCCGACCGACGCTGCTCGCCGTCCGTGACGACGTGGATCCTCGCTGGTGTGTGCAGCGACCCGCGGTCGCGGGTCCGCTGCAGCAGACGGCCGGGACGCGGTTCTCCCCGACGCTCCTGATGCCGCTGCCTCTCGGCGATGCGACCTTCATGCCTCAGGTGAAGCGATGACGCCTGCCGTCCTCATGTGCCGGCC
>PLDZ01000212.1 GCA_003136295.1 Candidatus Dormiibacterota bacterium | reverse complement strand
CCCTCGCCGCGCAACCCTCCCTCGGGGTGCCTGTTCCACACGCGGTGCCCGATCGCCCAGGTTCCCGGCATCTGCGCCGACGTCGTGCCGCCGCTCGAGATGAAGCCGGACGGCCATCTCGCGTCATGCCATTTCTCCGACCAGGTGCGTACCAAGCTCGCCGTCACCGTCTGAGCGCTCCGGCGCGTTCGCTCTCGAACGAACGTTCGAATTTCTTCGCTCGCTAGCGACTCCGACGTCACCGGCTCGCAACCCCCGGTCGCCACACTCGACGAGGTGAGCGCGAGACGGGTCACGCACCGTTCCGTGGACAGCGCGGTGGGGGGACGGTTCGTACCGGCCACATCACCTCGGTCCAAGACTGCGCTTCGGCGCGAGCTGACCCAACTCATCGAGGGCGGTCGCATCGTGGCGGCGGTGCAGCCGATCGTCAGGCTGTACGACGGCACGAGCATCGGCTACGAGGCACTGGCACGCTTCCCTCCGACCGAGCACTTCACCACGCCCGACGAGCTCTTCGGAGCAGCCGCGTCGCTCGATGTCAAATCGGCTGTGGACATCGCCTGCGTGCGTGCGGCGTTGCGCGAAGCGCCGAACATCGGCGACACCGACCTGTTCGTCAATGTGCTGATCCGCACGCTCCTCGACGCGGGCGGCATGCGGGCACTTCACGCGGCGGTGAGCGATGCACGCCTCGACCCGGCTTCGATCGTGCTCGAGTTCAGCGAACGCGACCCGGTTCCCGACCTCGAGCACCTGCAGCGCATCGCAGCGGACCTCCGATCCCATGGATACCGGATCGCCGTCGACGATGCGGGCGCGGGCCACGCCAGCATGCGGGTCATCGCCGAGCTCCGCCCGGAGTTCATCAAGGTGGACCGATCGCTGATCCATGCGGTCGATACCGATCGCGCACGCCGGGCGCTCGTCGTATCGCTGCTCTCGTTTGGTGGCCACATCGGAGCACGGCTGATCGCCGAGGGCATCGAGACCCAATCCGAGGAGGACGCGCTCCAGTCACTCGGCGTCCAGTTCGGACAGGGATGGCACCTCGGGCGCCCCGTCCTCGCACAGCCCGTCGAGGGACATGACGACGTCGAGGTGGTCATCCCTGGATGGTTCGCCCAGCGACCGGTGTCGCGAGTTCGTTCGGCGCTGGAGGGACCTCTCCTCCACCTCGCGCAGCCTGCGGTGCTGCCCTCCGTACAGCCCCGGCCGTCGCGAGGGCGCAGCGGGCTTCCCCGGGCGCTCAGCGACGCGGCTCTGGCACTCCAGACCGAGCACGACCCGATGCGCATCCTCGGGGTGATCGCCGAGCAACTGGCTCGAGTCGTCCCGGTCACCGAGATGGCGATCTTCGTGGCCGACTACGAGACCTACCGCTTCAATCCCGTGCTGGCGACCGGCCCCGACGCCGACGAGATCCTCGCGGATGCCTTCTCGCTCGATGCGGGGATCACGGGGTGGGCATTCGCCAAGGGGATTCCCGAGAATGTCGACGACACCGCGGATCACCCGCTCGCGCGGCAGGTACCCGGAACTGCGGTAGTGCACGAGTCCCTGCTACTCATCCCGCTTGTGGCCGCGGAGCGGAAGCTCGGGATCATCAACTGCTGGCGAGTCGGGATCGGGCAATTCAGCCCTCGCGAGCTCGAGGCCGGCTCGCTCTTCGCCCATATCGCTGCCGCGGCGTGGCGCAACGCGCAGCTGTACACCGAACTGCTGAGCGCCGCGATGACCGATCCCCTCACCGGTTTGTTCAACAGCCGCTGGCTGCGCGACACCGCGCAGCGCGAGCTCGTTCGCGGCGCACGAAACCCACAACCGTTCTCACTGCTTCTCATCGATCTCGACCACTTCAAGACGGTGAACGACAACGGCGGTCACGCCGCCGGCGACCTGGTGCTGCAGAGGATCGCCACGCGGCTGCGCGGCAGCGTGCGCGGCGCCGATGCCGTGGTCCGCCTCGGCGGTGAGGAGTTCGTGGTAATGCTCCACGGGTGCGATGCCGATGGCGGCGCGATGGTCGCGGAGGCGGTGCGGGTGGCCATAGCCAGCTCGCGCTGCCCGAAAGCGCCCGCCTCGGCCGGCTGACGGCCTCGATCGGGATCGCCTCGTACCCGGAGCATGGCGACCACCTCGATGAGCTGCTCGCTGCGGCAGATCGGGCCATGTACGCCGCCAAGCACGGGGGGCGCAACCGTGTCGTTCGAGCGCGGGCTCCCTCCGAGCGGAGCCGGGTCACGCCGGCCGCGACGCGACCTGGGCGCCCGCCGCGCGTGGAGCTCGTCGAGCCAAGACGCGCCGGCTGACTCCGGGGTCCCGACCGGCGCTCATAAGATGGTTCTGCAACCTGCGGTCTTGGAGGAGTCATGAGCGACAACGACCAGCGGCCACGGATTCTCTACACCGCTGAGGCAACCGTCAAAGGCGGCCGGCGAGGCCATGGGGCCACCTCCGACGGCGTCGTGGAGGTCGATTTCACGTCCCCGAAGGAACTGGGCGGCGATGGAGCCCGCGGGACGAATCCCGAGCAGCTCTTCGCGCTCGGATTTGCGGCGTGCTGGGAGAACGCGATGCTCGGCATCGCCCGCCGAAAGGGGGTCGACGTCGAGGACGCCACGGTGACCGCTCGGGTCGGCATCGGGCGGATTGAGTCCGGACGCCTTGGTCTGGCCGTCGAACTGCTCATCACCCTTCCCTCACTGCCCGACCGGGAGCAGGCGAAGGCTCTGATTGACGAGGCGGAGCAGCGTTGCCCCTATTCGAATGCAGTTCGGGGCAACGTCGAAGTGACCCTGACATTGCTCTGAGCGTGCTGGCTCCCGCCTGGAGCGGGCGGTCGGCTACCGTCGTGGCATGAAGCGACTCTGGGCACCCTGGCGTATGGCTTATGTGTCGGACGCGCCTTCAGGCACTGGTGATGAATGCTTTCTCTGCGCGGCCGCTCGCGGGGCTGGCGACCAGTCGCTCGTGCTCGACCGCGGCAAACTGGCCTTCATCCTGATGAACCGCTATCCCTACACCAGCGGCCACCTCATGGCCGTGCCCATTCGCCACACGGCAGGCATGCTCACCTTGACGGATGAGGAGGGGACAGCGATCTTTGCGGCCACCCAGCGCGCCATCCGCGCCCTCACCGACTCGATGCACCCGGACGGGTTCAACATCGGCATCAATCAGGGCAGCGCCGCAGGTGCAAGCACCGAGCACGTCCACGTCCACGTCGTGCCGCGCTGGGCCGGGGACACCAACTTCATGCCCGTGCTCGGCGACGTCAAGGTGCTCCCGCAGGATCTCGAGACCACAGCCGCCAACCTGCGCGAGGCCTTCATTCGCCTCGGACCGCTATAGTCGTTCGCAGATGGGTTCCGTAATCAAGAAGCGGCGCAAGAAGATGCGCAAGCACAAGCATAAGAAGATGCTGAAGAAGACGAGGTGGGCGCGCCGCGCGTAGTCGCGACGCTGTCTCTTCCGCTTCGCCGCGCTCGGATCGTGCCTTTCGGGATGTGCGTGCGCGAGCACGCGATCACTTCCCGTCAGGCGCGAGCGTACGAGTGCAGTCCCGCGATCCAGAGGTTGACCGCATACAGCGTGAAGAGGATCGCCGCGAACCCGAACACGGTGATGATCGCCGCTCGCTTCTCCTTCCAGCCATAGGTCACGCGAGCGTGGAGATAGATCGCGAAGATGACCCACGTGATGAAGGCGAACGTCTCCTTCGGATCCCACCCCCAGTAGCGTCCCCAGGCGTGCTCGCCCCAGATGGCTCCGCAGATGACGCCGAAGGTCCAGATCGGAAAGCCAATCATCACGAAGCGATAGCTCCAGCCGTCCAGCACGCCCGCCCCCGGCAGCGCACGCTGCAGCCAGGTCGCCACCGGGTGCTTGCCGCTCGCCGCGGTGAAGCCGCCGCCTGACCCACCGCCGCCTCCCATCGTCATCGTCGCCACGCCCCCGCTGCTGACGCTTGCGGGCACCGCCGCGGGAGCAACCGCGAGCAGACGGCTGTCAGCCCAGCGTCGCGCCAGGTAGGCCATCCCGAAGAAGAACGAGAAGCTCAGCACGGCCGAGGACGTGGCCATCGAGGTCACGTGGATCGTCAGCCAGTAGCTGTGCAGGGCGGGGACCAGTTGCCCCGGCGGCACGTAGAGCATGTACGCCACACCCATCAGCGCGACGGTGACGATCATCGCCGGCAACCCGATCAGGCGCATACGCGAGCGCACCATGAGGACCACGCACACGGTGACGACGACGAACGCGATCCCGGTCGAGTACTCATACATGTTGCCGAGCGGCCAGTGCCCGGCCTCGAGCGCGCGGGTCAAGATCGACGCGAAATGCAAGGGCCAGCCGACCAGGACGAGGCACATCCCGATGTCGCCGAGGACCCGTTTACGGAAGGCCAGGTGGAGCACGAAGGCAACGACTGCGAGGGTATATGCGGCGACCGCTATCCCGAAGAGAACCAGGGACGCCGGGGTGCTCGACATGCCTGCGGGCGAGTATAGCCACCGGTAGCGTCGAGGGCGCCTCGGCCAGCCGCCGCCGCATCTCGAATCCAGGCTGTAAAGGAATGGACGCAAGCCACCCGTTTGGGCGGCGCCTCCGTACCATGGGGGCAATGTCCCGGCCGCGCGTTCTGCTCGCCGACGATGACCCGCGCGTACTGTCCGTCGTCTCCCGCTACCTCGACCTCGAAGGGTACGAGATGTTGACCGTTTCGGATGGCGAGGCGGCCGTCAGGATCGCCGCGGCCGAACGCCCCGACCTGATCATCCTCGACATCATGATGCCGGGCATCGACGGCATCGAGGCCTGCCGGCGGATCAGGGCGAATGCCGCCACTGCACAGACCCCGGTGCTCATGTTCAGCGCCCTGTCCGAGGAGGCGGAGGCGGCTCGCCTCGCCGGAGCGGATGGCATGCTTCCCAAGCCGTTCAACCTGCCGGCGCTTGCCGAGGCGGTGAAAACCTTCTTCGCGGCGCGGACCGCCTCCTAGGCGCCTCGAGCGCCAGCCTATACTGCAAAACGCCTCGGCGTGACCCTGGTCTTCGGGGCGGTAGCTCAGCTGGGAGAGCGCTGCCCTCGCACGGCAGAGGTCGGGGGTTCGAGTCCCCCCCGCTCCACCAAAGGCCCTTTCGCCGCCGCGTGCGCATGGGGGATCGCATCAGACCCCCCGGTATTGCTGACCTTGTTACGGCATCTGGCGTATGAGACAGGGATGACGAGCAACGCTTGATGTCTCCACCTTCCGGCGCAGACACCCTGGAGGTTCGCCAGACGTATCTGCGGAAGCGTCGATCACGTCCGCCTGCCTCCCGGCGACGGGCCGCTATCTGGATCGTACTGGGAGCTACGGCCGGTGGACTCTGTATCGCCGGCGTCGGCGGCCTGATCCTCGGATCCTGATCGACCGCCGATACTGAGCGATCACGACGGTCCAATCTGGGCGAGGCGCGGGACCACGTCTTTGAGCTTCCTGGCCATCGCCACAGGGTCGGGTGACGTATTCCGAACCCCGACCATGGCGATCCCGAGCTTGGCGTACTCCTCCATGTCCCGGAGGAACCCATCCAGGTCCTTGGTGGGATCGGCTCCACCCTGGATGGTCTTCTTGATGGTCGCCATGTCGCGGCCCTCGTCCTCGCAGTGCTGGGCGAGGATGTCGAGCTTGCGTTTTACCTCCGGCGCTCCGAGTGCGAAGAGGTTGCACGCGTCCGCGTAGCGGGCAACGAGCTTGAGTGTCTTGCGTTCGCCGCCGCCGCCGATGAGGATCTTTGGGCGGGGCTGCTGAATCGGCTCGGGATGACAGAGGGTTTCGGCGAGGTGGTAGTGCTTGCCGTCATACGGCCCATCGTTGTCACTCCACATCTGATTGCAGATCTGGAGCGTCTCCTCCAGCCGCTCGAAGCGTTCAGCAATCGGAGGGAAGGGCACACCGAGGGCGAGGTGCTCCCGTTCGTACCAGGCAGCGCCGAGGCCGAGCATCGCGCGCCCGCCGGAGACGATGTCCAGCGTTGTCACGATCTTGGCGAGCAGGCCTGGATGCCGGTACGTCACCCCGGTGACCATCAGCGAGAGGGTGATCCGCTCCGTCTTGCCGGCCACAAAACCGAGGGACGTGTAGCCCTCCAGCATCGGGTCCTGTGCGGTGGCGAACCCCTCCATCTGGAACCAGTGATCCATCATCGTGAGCGTCGAACAGCCGGCTTCCTCGGCGGCCTGCGCGGTCGCCGCCAAGGTCGGGCCCAGGGCCTTACTCCCGCCCGGAAGGGTGAAGTTCATGAAGTGCAGAGCGAGTTCCATGGTGTGGCTCCTGCGGGGGTGTGGCTCCTGCGGGCATCGGTTGCGGGGTGGTAGTCAGGGCCGGCCCTGGCAGGAGCGAGTCTAGTCGGGGAACCGAAACCACAGTCACTCCGTCACGACGACCGGGAACTCCCGCCGGCTACCCCGCGACGTGGGCTACACTCGTACGGCCTTGGAGAGTGGTCACAGGGACAGCCGTCAGTGATGGGATTGTGATGGCTCACGGCGACATCGCTCGGACCCTCGGCTCGGTCCAAGTGCGTCGCTCGATCATCAATCAGTCGAAACGAGCGCATGTCGGCCACATCGGATCGGCGCTATCGATCGCTGACATCCTGGTCGCGCTGTTTTCGCGTGTCATGAATACGGACGAGGATGTATTCATTCTGTCGAAGGGACACGCCGCACTCGCGTTGTATTGCGTCTTCGAGCAACTGGGCGTCATCGATCAGAAGACCTTGGACACCTACTGCGCCGATGACAGTCACCTCGGAGTCCATCCCGAGCATGCGCTGCCCGGCATCACCTTTTCCACGGGGTCCCTTGGTCATGGACCGTCGTTGGGTTCGGGTGTCGCACTGGCGAGACGCATGGCCGGCACGCGTGGAAGGGTGTTTGTGCTGATCAGCGACGCGGAGCTCAACGAGGGTTCGGTTTGGGAGGCGCTCATGTTCGCCGGCCACCACAAGCTCGACAATCTGTGCCTGATCCTCGATAACAACGGACAGCAAGCGCTGGCGCCAACTGCTGATGTGATCAACCTGAGTGGGATCGCAACGGCGGTGCAGAGTCTCGGCTGGGAGTGCGATCGGGTCAACGGCCACGACGTCGCCGAGCTGGCCCGAATCCTGGAGGTCCGGAGCGTCGGGTCGCCGCGCTTTGTGATCGCGGACACCATCGCCGGCAAGGGCGTGAGCTTCATGGAGCGCCAGGTTAGATGGCACTACCTCCCGGTCGATGACGAGCAACACGCGCTCGCATTGAGGGAGATTGGATGAGGAAGCAGTTCGTTTCCACGCTCATCGAGATTGCCGATAGCGACAGTCGGGTCGTGCTGCTCACCGCGGACCTCGGCTTCATGGTGCTCGAGCCCTTCGCACAACGCCACCCGGATCGATTCTTCAACGTCGGCGTCGCCGAAGCGAACATGATCTCCATGGCGGCCGGAATGGCCCATGAGGGATTCATCCCGTTCTGTTATTCGATCGCGACGTTCGCGTCGATGCGCGGCTACGAGCAGTTCAGGAATGGCGCCGCACTGCACAATCTCCCCGTTCGCATCGTCGGGATCGGCGGTGGTTTCGCATACGGGTCGGCGGGCTTCACGCATCACGC
This sequence comes from Candidatus Dormiibacterota bacterium, assembly GCA_003136295.1. Lineage (GTDB taxonomy): Bacteria > Chloroflexota > Dormibacteria > Aeolococcales > Aeolococcaceae > Palsa-851. The sequence continues at coordinate 5,394 of PLDZ01000212.1, read as the reverse complement.
GCTGGAGGACATTGCCTTGATGCGGGTTCAGCCCAATGTCGGTATCGTCGCACCGGCCGATGATGCCCAGGTGGAGCGGGTGCTCAGAGATCACTACGCGCGCCCGCAGCCGATGTATCTGCGTCTGGCAAAGGATTCCGCCACTCATCCGGAGCTGGAGGGTCGATTCCGCTGGGGACATCTGGAGGTCATCGGGGAGGGCGATGTCGTCATCCTTGCGATCGGCTCGATGACCGGGGTCGCTCTTGAAGCGCGCCGGCGACTTCAGGCTGAGCGGATCAGCGTGGCCGTTGCTGTAGTCGCCTCAATAGCGCCCGCACCGACGAAAGACCTGGTTGCGCTGCTGGCCTCGAAGAACGCGTGCATCACTGTCGAGGATCACCGGCCGATCGGCGGGATCGGCTCGCTGGTGGCCGAGACGATCGCGGATCATGGCCTCGGCACGCGCTTGGTCCGCCGCGGAATCAGCGATCCACCCGGTGAAAGCTCGGGATCAGAGGAATTCTTGCGCCAGCGAAACGGACTTGACGTCGAAGGATTGGTGACGTTGGTCCGACAGACTGCAATGATCCCCGCGTAGCCCGACGTGCGCCCGACCCATCACGCTGGCCCATAATCCGTCGGTGCCTGTCATGAACGAGGAACGCGCAGCGTCCGGCCTCACCTTCGTCGGAACCCAGTGTGCTATCTGCGGCCCGGGGACGCCGGCGAAAGAGCTCTATCCCGCCAACTTCGGGATCGACGACATCACCCCTGCTCGTTTCTCGGCTCGAAGGCTTCCAGATCGTGTGCACTACCGGATGGTGCGCTGCAGTCGTTGTGGTTTGGTGCGCTCGGATCCCGTGCTGGACGAGGCGACGCTGAGTCACCTGTACGCCATGAGCACCTTCGACTACGAATCGGAGACCGCCAACCTCAAGGCGACCTATGGTCGGTATCTGGCGAAGCTGCGCAGGATTGGTGGTCGCCAGGAATCGCTTCTCGAGGTCGGATGCGGTGACGGTTTCTTCCTCGAGCATGCGTTGCAGCAGGGGTACACCAAGGTACAAGGCGTCGAGCCAAGTGAAGCGGCGATCGCCGGTGCTTCCCCAAGTGTGCGTGATCGAATTGTCTGCGACGTCATGAGGCCCGGGCTGGTTCCCGAAGGGGAATTCGACGCGGTCTGCCTGTTCCAGGTTTTTGACCATGTTCCCCATCCAGAGCTCGTCCTCGAGGCCTGCCGGTCAGCTCTGCGACCTGGCGGAATGATCCTGTGCCTCAACCACAATGTCGAGTCGGTGTCGGCGCATGTCATGGGCGAACGCAGTCCGATCATCGATATCGAGCATACGTATCTGTACAGCCCCACGACGATGCGCCGCATCTTTCAAGCGGGAGGTTTCACTGTCCGCGAGCAAGGGCGCGTCAACAACACGTACAGCATCAGTTACGTCGTTCATCTGACGCCGATGCCGGCAGGTGCCAAAGCCCTTGCGCTCGGAACCTTGAGCCGGAGCCGGGTCGGCAGGTGTTCGCTCCCAGTTCCCCTCGGCAACCTCTATCTCATCGCCGAACGGCCGTAGGTGCGATGGGGTTTCCCCTACTGCTTCGCCGCTAAGACGTCCAAAGGATGAATGGCCAGCCAGTCCGCAGTGCGGGTCATGCCTTCAGTGAGAGTGGTGGTCGCCTTCCATCCCAGTTCCGCGCGGATCAGGGCCGCGTCACCGACCCAGACCTGTGTGTCCCACGCGCGCTTCGGGTAACCACCCCAGGCGGGTTCCTCGCGAATCGAAAAGATCTCACCAACCCTCGCAACGAGGTCGGCAAGTGACGTCTGAACGCCCGACGCGACGTTGTAGACCGGACTCGGGAAGGGTGCAGAGGCAGCGGCGATGTACGCATCGACCACGTCCTCGACGTACACGTAGTCCCGGACCACGGTGGGATCAGCGAGCGGCGGCCACTTCCCGGCCAGCGCAGCTCGGAGCAGCGTGGGAACCAGGCGTCGCTCCTCCTCCAACGGGCCGTACGCCGAATAGAGTCGAAGCGTCGTGACCGGCACCCCGCGCTGCCTGGCCCTCATGCACAGCCAGGTTGCCGCTGCTTTGGTGGCGGCATAGTCGCTGTTCGGGCGTGGCGGTTCATCTTCTCGTGGCGCGTGGTCGCGATCGCCGTATTCGGAAGACGTCCCGGTGTTGATGAGCACCGTGCAGCCGTGCCGCTCTGCCGCCGCGAGGATGGTGGCCATCCCGACAACGTTGCTTTGTGACATCGCGACCACGTTGGTCTGAAAGGAGTATGCCCCATGCGCAGCAAGGTGAAAGATCCAGTCGGGTCGCGCCACGACGAAGGCACGATCGACATCCGCTTCGTCGGCAATGTCGCCTTCGATCCGGCGCAGGTCGTCGATGTCATCCAACCGCCACGTGTTCGTCGTGGGCTGCAAAATGGCAAACACCTCGTGGCCGTCGGCGGTCAGACGGCGAGCAAGGTTGGCGCCGACGAAGCCGGCGGCGCCGCTCACGAGGCAACGGATGGCTTGCCCTCCGAAGTCTCAGGTTGATCGCCGGGAGTGTCCGGAGGCGACGGCGGATTGCGGATGCTCCTGACGATGTACGGTGGCCGGCGCTTCACCTCTTCGTAGATGTGCGCCAGATACGATCCGATCACGCTCAAGCAGAGCAACTGGATCCCTCCGATGAAGAGCACCAGCACGATGATGGACGTCAGGCCGGTTGGCGCCGATGCGGGGCTCGCGATGCGAACGATGACCTCGACCACGATTGCAATGAAAGCGGCGATCGTCGTCAGGATGCCCACGATGGTGATCAGCTCGAGCGGTATGTAGGAGAATGAGAAAATCGCCTTTCGCGCCCAGCCGATGTTGCGCAAGAGTGAGTTTGTCGTCTTGCCGAACATGCGCTCCGGCCGGTGATATGGCACGCCGATCTGGCGAAATCCCACCCACGCGCGCAAGCCTCTGAGGAACCGGTTGGTCTCCGGAAGGCTGTTGAGCGCATCGACCACCCGACGATCCATCAGCGAAAAGTCGCCGGCGTCAAGTGGCACGGGTACGTAAGAGGCCGCGCGAAAGACGCGATAGAAGATCTTGTACGAGACCCGCAGAAACCGGTTCGCTTCACGCGCGACACGCGCGCCGTACACAACGTCGTAGCCTTCGAGCCACTTCGCGTAAAACGCTTCGATCAGCTCGGGTGGATCCTGAAGGTCGCCGTCAAGCAACACGACAGCATCGCCGGTGCAGAGACGCATGCCGCTGGTGAAGGCGCTTTGAGATCCGAAATTGCGGCTGTGCGTGACCGCGATGACGTGAGCATCACGGTCAGCGAGTTGCGCGAGGACTGCTTCGGCGTCGTCCGGACTGGCGTCATTGACAAAGATGATCTCGTAGTCGACGTCGAGCGTCGTGAAGACGGCGACCAGGCGCCCGTACATGATCGGTATTGCCGGCGCATCGCGATAGCACGCGACGATTGCGCTGATCTTCCGCCGCCGTCCCTGGGGTAATTCGGGCATCGCGCACATGATATCCCTGGTCGGGCTCCCAGAAATTGGGGTTCGACGGGATCGAGAGGTTGCTACGCTATGCGTCTGATGACGCAAGCACGCACCAGCGGCGCATCGTGAGACGCCGGAACGTGGCGCTCCGCGAGACAGAATCGTGGCGTCCACCCGCCCTGCGCAATCCCGGCTTGGTCCGCCGCATGGGCGACCTGCAGCTTGCATCGATCTGGAGGGACCTCCGTCCCCTGCTGGCACTGGAAACCGGTGATGTCCTCGACGTTGGATGCGGCGAGCAGCCGTATCGAGCACTACTGACGAGAGCGAATAGCTACCAGGGCCTGGACATCGCCGAAGCGGATGAGCGCTTCGGCTACGCTCGAGAGGACACCCTGTTGGTGAACGGCTATCCGTGGCCTGTGCCCGATGGGTCGATCGATCTCGCTCTCTGCACAGAGGTGCTCGAACACGTCCTTGAGCCGACAGACCTCCTCAACGAGGTCCGACGCTGCCTGCGCCCAGGAGGCCGCCTTCTGATGACGGTTCCCTTCGCGGCCCGGTGGCACTTCGTGCCATTCGACTACTGGCGATTCACCCCATCCGGCATCACGTACCTCCTGCGCAAGTCAGACTTCTCAAACATACGCATCTACAGCCGCGGCAATCCGCTGACCGTCACCGCCCAGAAAGTCCTTGCACTCATCGCTCCTCTTGGCGGCATGCGGTTTCCGCTTACTCCCGTGGCGGCGACCGCCGCGCTGGTAGGGCATTGGAGTCTCAGGCGTGACTGGGGGGAAGACTGCCTGGGATATACCGTGGTCGCGACTCGGTCGCTCGCAGAGGCCACGACCGGCTGACATGCAGTTCGTCCGTTCGTGGTCCCGCGCCGGGCGACGCGATGCGCATGCATCATTTGAACTCTTGAAGCTGACCGAGCGCGACACCTGACAGGGGCACCGCACGATAGAGTCCACACGCGCTCATGCCAAAACCTTGAACCGCCTCAAGCGACAAGACCATCCACGTTGAATGGTGCGTGCCGAGATACTGACAGTCGGTCTGTGTCACGGCTCCCGGCGCGGTGAAGGGAAACGGGAAGGGGAAGAGCACCGCACTACTCGAAACCCGGGTAACGAGCGACACATAGTTGAAATCCTCACCCAGGTAGGTCAGCTCCCCGGATTTGTCTCCGGTGTACGCCTGCGCGGTGTGGATCGCTTGGATGATCGCGGGAAGGTCGTAGTTGGCAAATCCGCTCGCGGACGGAGGATTGAGGAGGGTCTTGGCCGCGGAAACAGGATCGGGCGTAAGCAACGCGGAGGAGAAGCAAAGACAGACAAGAGTACCGACTGGAATCAGCTTCGTCTTTGCGGACAACTGAGCCCTCGTAAAGTCCAGCTTTTCCTGCCATAGGGCACGCCCCTCGTTCGCGTGAATCGCGATGGATAGCAAGGCTCCGACGCAGACGGCACATGGCAGAAGCATCGTCTGCAACTGACCGGCCGCATAGGCGCGATTCACGTAGTACAGGAGACCGAGCACAGACCACGTTCCCGCGAACGTGAGCGTGACGGTCGCCTGGTCAAGGATGTGGTCCTGGGGCACCCCCTCTCGACGGCGGCTTCGCATCAGAACCCAGCCGGCGGCAGCAGAGCAAACGACAATTGGCATCACAATGAGTACTGGGCCCGGCACCTGCATCGGGGCGGTGCCTAATCCTGATCCGAACAGTTTGATGAATGCTCCAACAAAACTCAGGTTCAGCGAAGAGCCGATGGAGAGCAGAAAGATTGGATAGGAAGCGAGGCCAACGACCAACCCGGCCAGCCACGCCCCGATGGCTCGCCTCCGAGCGCGCCGCATGGCACCGAACAGGATCATCAAGCCGCAGAC
>PLDZ01000181.1 GCA_003136295.1 Candidatus Dormiibacterota bacterium | reverse complement strand
TCGCTCGCCACGTGAGGCGAGGTTGACCCGCGCTCGGGTCCCGCTAGAACGCCGGGGTCAGGTCGCCATTGGCCGGCGTTGAAGATGCGCCCAGGAGTCCCACCCCATACGCCTCCTCGATCGCGCGCAGCGTTCCATAGTGGTTGCCGCCGCTGCTGAACGTCCCATGCGACGTCGCCGATATGATGATCGTGGGAACGTGGCCGCCGCTGCCGGTGTGCCAGCCGCTCTTGTCGGATGTCGTGGCCGAATCCCACGTGATGATGAGGATGCCACCGCTCAAGTACCACTGTGAGCTGAGCACGGTTGGGAGATTCGCATTCAGCCATTGATCGCCCTGCTTGACCTTCTTGTTGAGCGGAGGGCAGGAACTGTGCATGTCGTCGCAGAGATTCGGCACCACGTACATGAAATCCGGGGCCGTGTTGTTGTTGAGGTCACTGGCAAAACCGCTGCCGCCACCGCCGAGGAACGGCACCACCTGACTGCATTGCGTGGGGTTGTGTGTGATGCTCTGGAAGTGGACGAATGGGTTGTGGGTCTTCGTATAGTTAGCCACGCGGCCCCCCGTGTAGCAGGCGGACGGCATGTCCTCCATGTAGGCCTTCCAGCTGATCCCCTGGGACGCGAGCTCGCCCACCAGTGTCGGGGACTTGTACGAGCCGGTGAGCCCGGAGATCAGCGCCACGTAGTCCGAGAGACTATCGTCGGTCAATCCGTACCAGTTGGTTGCTGACGCATACGTGTGGGCCAGGCTGGTTATGTACGGGGCCGACTTGCTCCCGATGATCTGAGCGTATCCCTCGTTCTCCTCAACGATGAGCATGATGTGCGGGGGACTGGCCGCCGATGCGCTCGTCGGGGTGAGGAATGAAGGCGTCGCCAGCGGCGTGCCGATGACGAGGGCTGCCAGACCGATGCGCAGCCATCCACCACGTCGGTTCGGAGTCGGGACTCCCGCCATGCGTCCCCCCTGAAAGAAGAACCGGATCGTCTGACGACGCTCACACGATACGCCGAACGGCCTTTCGCGGTGCGCCCTACCTCGGATGAGCCTCCCTCCGACCGGCTATGCTCCTCCGGGGCCAACGCATCAGGAGGGTAGGCGCGTGCGCAGCACGGTTCGGAGCTTGAAACTGGTTGCGATCGTCGTCGCGGCTCTCGGTGTCGCAGCAACGACCGCGCTGCCGGTCTCGGCGGGCTCAGCCGTCCTCAAGGTTACCCCGACTTTCGTCGGCGCTCCTGGCGACGGTCCACATTGCAATCGCCCAAACCCGATCGCGAACACCTGGATCTGCCACGTCACCGTGAACGAGACAAGCTCCTCATCGACGCCGGCGCGCTGGTCGGCGACCAGCGTTTCGGGTTATACGTCGTTCTCGCCATCGCATGGCACCGTGTGGTCCGGTCACAGCACCACGGTCAAGATCACCACGCACCTGTGCGGCGGTTATTTCAAATTCAAGTTCGCGGGCGCGCAGAACACGGTCGCTGTCGTCTACAGCTGCGGATGAACCGAGCAGGCGGCATGCAGACAGCGCCGTCCTGACGCCGTCAGAGGACCATTCTCCGGTCCGTAGGACCACTCGGCTCCGCGTGCTCCCGGGGCTGCGGACGCATCTGTCGGGAACCCAGCGCACCATCCTGTTGGTGGAGCAGCGCCACCGCCTCGAGCCGGGAGTGCACCTCCAGCTTGGCGAGGACGTTCTGGATGTGGGTGCGGGCCGTGGAGTAGCTGACCCCCAGAGACAGCGCGAGCGCGCCGGTGCCGTTGCCGAGCGCCAGAAGTCTGAGCACCTCCCGCTCGCGCGGGGTGAGGTCGCTGATGCTGCGCTCACGGCTTCGGGTCACGCGGCGAACGGCCATACCGGTGAGGTGGGTCGGGCCTCGATCCTGGATCGGGCCGTCCATCAGCCTGCCGAGGGTGGCGATCACGTTATCAAGGCCCTGTGCCTTGGAGATCACGCCNNGCCTCGGGATGTGCGATGCGCAGCGCCTGGATGGCAGCGAGCCCGCGCTGATCATCGTATTCGAGTTCCAGCAGGCAGGCTCCGGTGGGCTGCGCTGCCACGGCCTCAACCGCCTCCTCGGGCGACGCCACCACCCACACGTCGTGACCGAGCGTCTCCAGCACATGGGCGAAGGACTCAGCGAACAGTCGGTGACGATCGCAGAGAACGATTCTCATGTGAAGCTTCGCCTTGAGCCCAATCGCGCCGGCGCGCCCTGCGATGGACGCGGGACAACGGATATGTACGAGAGGGATCGCATCAACGCCCCCTCTTAAATAGTCCCCGGAGGGTTCAGATCCCCCGGGCGCGCTCGCGTATCGACTCCCACCTGACGAATAGCCACAGCACCCCCAGTCGGTCCCCTGCCTTCACTGTCGACTCGGCACTCCCATCGTGAGTGTCGCGCCGCTGTGCAAATCCCCTTAATTTAGCCAGAAACCACGGGCGATGTGTGGCTTAAACGCCAGTGTCGCCTGCAATTGTTGTATCCGCCTACGTCGTCTGGCGGATAAATCAACGGAAGCGGCACCCACACCCCTCGGCCGTCCTGCGTTTGGGGGAGGAATAAGTCATGCAGGCGCGGGTTGTTGAGGCCGGCGGCTCTGGTGGATGGTTGCGCCGTGATGGGATTGCGGGTGCTCATCGTTGACGGCCAGCCTCTGGTGGGCGACGCAATCGCGGTACGGCTTGCCATGGAGGAAGGGATACTCGTTCTCGCCACCGCCACCAATGACGCACAGGGAGTCCTTGCGGCCCAGGTCATGCGACCCGATGTCGTGGTGGTGGGCGAGCTTCCAGACGGCGTCGCCGCCTCAGACATGACCCGCATGCTTCGTGAAGCTCTGCCGGCGGTGCGCGTCGTGGTGATCGGCATCGACGAGGATCCGCAGGCCGTGTGCGATTGCCTCTCCGAGGGCGCCCACGGATGGCTCGCCCAGGACACCCCGACGGCCACCCTGGTGCTGGCGATCCATGCGGCGATGATCGACGAGATCCACCTGCCGCCCCGGCTGCTGACCCCGGTGATCCGCGAGCTCCAGGCGCGCCGCTCTGACCGTGAAGAGAATCGAGCACGGCTGGCGAGATTGAGTGAGCGCGAGCGGCTGATCCTCGACTGCATGGTCGCCGGCGTCGACCGTGACGCCGTCGCCGATCGTCTCGGCGTCAGCCGCAACACCGTTCGCACGCACACCCAGAACTGCTACGCGAAGCTCGGCGTGCACTCGAGCCTGGAGGCGGTGCATTTCGCCTTCCGGTGCGGCGTTCGTCCCCCCGTGCTCGGTGTCGGCGGGTCTCGCCCCATGCCCGGCAGCGACGGTGACTACGTCAAACGAGTGAGGGTGGGCTCATCTGCTCTGCCGATGCGTGCGAGCGGGACTGTCTACAGAATCGACTAGTACCGCAGCAAGCGCAAAGGGGGTCGCAAACGCATCAGGGATGGAAATTCGCGAGGCGGCGCAGCGCATTTTCCGCGTCCGTGGTCTGGTTGTTCTTGCCTTCCTGGTAGCCGGTCTCGCGGCTGGGTACGGAGTGCACAGGGAGCTGGAGACCACAACGTATACGGCCTCGGCACGCCTGGTCATGAGTGGCAGCGTGCCCCAGGACTCCGGATGGGCGGCCGCATTGGCGGGGACTGTCGAAGGGATTGCGACGAGCCCCGACCGGATCAGCGCGGCGCTGGCGCAAGCGGGGGTCACACGAGACATCGTGAAGTTCACGAAGGGAGTCGACACCCAATCACTGAGTGATTCGAGCGTACTCGAGCTGTCGGTGACCGACACTAATGCGCGGGTCGCCACCTCGGTGGCCAACACGCTCGCGACCGGCGCGGTGGCAACGCTGAACGCTGAACAGAATGAGCCGAGCGACCAATTGCTGGGTCAGCTGGACGGGCAGATCACCTCGGTGACCGCCACGATCGACGGCATCAATGCGCGACTCGCGGAGATGCAGCCGAGCGCCCCCGAGGTCCCGACGCTCGTCGCGCAACGCGCGGATCTAACACAGCAGTTGACCGCATTGATCACCAAACACGCGGACATCCAGCAGCAGATGGTGCAAAGCGTTGGGGCGAGCGTGATCTCCGCGGCGGGGACGCCGTTGCTGCCGAATCCCTCACGTCTTCCGTTGGATCTCATCCTCGGAGGACTTGCGGGCCTCATCCTCGGGGTCGCGCTGGCCGTGCTGCTGGAAACGTTGCGTCCGACGCTCGTCGGTCGCGACGCGATCGAGCAAGCGCTGGGAGCGCCGGTGCTCGGCATATTGCCCGTGACCGCCACCGCGTCGGCTGAGGTCCTCGCGCTCAACGCACGCCTCCGGCAGGCTGCAGAGCGAGCCAGGACAGCAACGGTTGTGCTCTGGAACGGCGATGACGACCTGAGCGACGTCGCGCTGCGGTTGCAGTCGGCCAAAGCTGCGGGGTCCCGATCGGCGGCTCGACCCACATTCACCGTGCGCGCGGCGATTCCCGGCGAGGTGATCCATCCGCGGTCGGGGTTGGTGGTCGTCGTACCGCCGCGCGTGCCGCTGCACCGGATCGAGGAGGCGGAGGAACTGTGCACGGGTGAGGGTCTCTTCCCGCTCGGGGCGATCCTGCGACCACGGAGACGGTGGCGGCGGGAGAGCCGGCGCAAGGAAGTGAAGCTCGAGGTCGCGAAGAAGCCACAGCTGCAGGTCGAGGAATCGGGAGAGCCCGCGTCGGCGGCGTTGGTGTCATGACCGTCGCCGCCGTCGTTCCGCTTTCGACGTCCGTTCCCTTCTGCGTCGTCGACATCATGCCCGACGCTCGCGCGGCGGCCGCGCGGGCGCTGCGTACCGGATGGATCACCACCGGGCCCGAGGTGGCCGCCTTCGAGGACGAGTTCGCCGCCGTGGTGGGCGCCCGTCATGCGGTCGCGGTGTCGTCGTGTACCGCCGCGCTGCAGCTGGCGCTGCGGGCACTCGAACTCCCTCCTGGCTCGCGCGTGCTCACACCCTCGATGACCTTCGCGGGGGCGGTGCACGCGATTCTCCAGGCCGGGTTCCAGCCCGTTCTGGTCGATATCGATCCCGAAACCCTGATGCCCGCACCGGAACACGTCGCCGCGGCTGCAGCACGCGGTCCGCGGCCAAGCGCGATGGTGGTGCTGCACTACGGAGGCGCACCGGCGGACATCTTTGCTCTTGCCGACGCGGCGGGTCTGCCCATGGAGCGCGTGGTCGAGGATGCCGCGCACGCGCTCTGGACGCGTATTCCGGGGGGGCGCGACGTCGGCACGCTGTCGGCGGCAACCTGTTTCAGCTTCTACGCGACCAAGAACCTGCCACTCGGTGAAGGCGGCATGGTCACCACAGAGAACGACCTCATCGCCTCGCACGTGCGTCGCGCCCGGCTGCACGGAATGAGCAAGGACGCGTGGCGGCGCTATCTCCCGGGTGGCACGTGGCGGTACGACATCGACGTCGCCGGAATCAAGGCGAATATGACCGATGTCATCGCCGCAATGGGCCGGGTCCAGCTGTGTCATCTGGCGGCGTGGCAGCGCCGGCGCGAGCAGATCGCAGCGCGCTACCGGCGCGCACTCGCCGACGTCCCGGGCGTGCGTCTCCCCGGCGAGCCGAACGGCGGCCGCCACGCCTGGCATCTGTTCGTCATTCAGGTCGAGCGCGAACACGATATCAATCGTGACGTCGTCG
>PLDZ01000219.1 GCA_003136295.1 Candidatus Dormiibacterota bacterium | reverse complement strand
GCCTCGCCACACATGCGCTCGATGACCTCCTGGCGGCTCTGCGCGAGATTCTGGGTCATGCCTTTGAGTTCGCCGCCCATGAGCGACTTCAGGCCGGCACCAAACTGCGAGCCGATATTTCGCGAGCGAACCGTTAGCCCGAAAACCTCGCCGAATACCTCGGTGATCTCGTAGCCGGGCAGATCGTTGGCGGTGGTGATGAGCATTGGCTTGCCTCCTGGTAATTGAGCGCGGATAAGGTGGTGCGTATCACATCACGTGATACCCACTGCCGCCGATTCTCAGGCGGTTGGGGCCGTCAGACCTGGACTCGAGCCCGCTACTCCCGCTCTGACTCCGTCCGTGCCGAGAACCATGCCAGCGTCGCCGGCAGCACGAAGGGGACGAGCAGCAGGCGCAGCCAGTTCCACAGGGTGTTGCCGCGAAAGCCGGTCCAGCCCCACTCCAGCGCGTAGCCCCCGACGACCACAACGACGAAGACGGCGAGTCCCACGACTCCGACGGCGCGCCACCGGCCCTCGAATCGCTTGTTGGTTGCAAACCAGAGCGGCAGAGACGCGATGACGACAGGCAACGCGAGCAGCTCAAGCCAGTCCCAGACTGTGTTGCCCTTGAAGCCGGTCCACCGCCAGTTCAGCGCATAGGCGCCAATCACAAGGATCACGAAGGTCACACCGACGATGCCGAACACCATGCGCCACTCCATCATCCAGCGCTGCCGCGTCCGGTACCAGATCGGCAGCGTTGCAAGCACCACTGGGAGCACGATCACGTGCAGCAAATCCCACAGCTGGTCGCTGGGCTTCACGCCTGTCCACGACCAGTGGAACTCGTAGCCACCGATGAGCGCGACGGTGAGCGCGATGACGCCGCTGGGGAGCACCCACTTGATGAGCGGCGAGAGCGGCTGTGCGGGCGGGCTGGCTGCACGTGCGATGTCCATGCGGCAATGATGCTGAGCTAACTGCGGGAGTTGGCGACCGCCCAGACGAACGCCGGGTGGACCCCCTGGAGTTGGACCCACCGCGTGCCGAATCCATCCTTGGTCACCTTGCCTCGGATGCCGAGTGCCGACGACTCCATGACGCTCATCGCGATCGACCCGACAAGCGCGAGAACACCGAGCGTCAGTCCCGTCGCCGCGAAGATCTCACCGGCTGATCCCCCGACCGCGCTCCCGAGGATCGCGGCCACGAAGCACGTGATGATCCCAGCACCGAACAGCAGCGAGCCATTCCGGTGCAACCGGTCCACGCGCACTGCGATCGCGGAGATTACCGGCAGGCGCCCGGTGACATGCTGATGCGTGAAAACGTATGCGACGACAAGGGCCAGAAAGTTGATGAAGAACAGGCAGCCCACCCACCCGGGGGTGGTGCTGTACCGGCGTTCGAGGTTCGCGGTCGCAGGGGCACCCGTGACAGCGCAGATGGCGGGCAGCCGCCCGCCCTCGAAATCAGCGGCCGAGATGACGACGGTGTTCGGGCCTAGCGCCGGATAGGTTCCCCTCCCCGGTCCGCTCACGCACGAAGCCTACTCGCACCGAAGGCGCGAGTTGACCAGGGGCGTGTGGGTCGACAGACGCTGGCAGACGGCGAGTGCGGGAGAGGGAGTCGAACCCTCNNGTCAAGGGTAGCCATTGGTTGACCCCTGAAATGGACACGAAATGGACAGACGTTGGGGTAGTGGTCAGTTGGAGGCGGAAAAGAGATGGCGCCGGGTATACGAGCGCCGGATGCACCCAAAGACGCTGCGGTACAAAGGGGCGCTGAGGCCCAACCACGGCTGAGCACGATCGGGTCGCCCAAGGGGACTTTCGACGCATTTGCGCGGATGTAACCGTTGATGACGTGTTCCCGTTGAGTGGGTATGGCACCCATCATGAGTTCTAGAGGGAGTGCAGCTAGGATCCTGCACCGGCCAGGACGATGGTCGGTGTAGAGGAGGGGCAGCAGACATGAAGCTCACAACCATCATCGGCACTGTGATCGCCGCCGTTGGCCTCGCAGCATGTGGCTCGACGGGAGGTGCGCCGACTGCGCGGCCAACCCTCGCGCCAACCGTCGCCGCGACCGTCGCTCCTACAGTAGCGCCGCCGACCGCCCCGACTGCTATACCGACCGTAGCCCCGGCTCCCAAGCCGAAGGCGTGTCCAACGGGTGATGGTGTCAATGTCTACGATCATGGGAAGCTTCTGCCCGCTTGTGGCACGGCGGGAATTTACGTGACGACTACGTGTGCTGTGGCTGGGTCGGCTCAGGGTGGAAGCATCGTCTTCCATAAGGTGCTGGTCGGAGATTCGGCTTGGGTTGGTGGTTCCGATGGTCCCGAATATCAGATCACCAGTAATCCGTTCCCAACAGGGCCGTGGGACGTAGGAACATGGGAGTGGGCTGTGTGGCATAACCCCTCGGGTGGTTACCTCATTGCTCGCGGAACTCTCACGATTAGGGAGTGCTGAATGCCTAGAGGAATTACGAACTAACCCCGGAGTGGATGGGGATTGGCTCCGATCCTGAATCGGGGAAGTTCCCTACTGTCACGTACAGTCTTGCGGGCGATGACAATTTGGGGGCGCTGGGCGTGGGACGCGTGGAGCGATCCGAAAGTCACCTTTGTCGCCATGGGCACACTCACGATTCGGGAGTGCTAGATGCCATACATTCATCAATGGCAACGNNACCTGAAGGCCGGCGAGGTCGCGTAGCCCCTGCTGCGGCTATCGAAGTCTGAGTAGGTCGTCGTAGCGCCCTCTGTGTCAGTTGCACGGGAAGGATTGGGCTGATCGCTCCGGATGGGCGCTAGCCAGTAAGCCGGGCCGCGCTGCTGGTACCCGCTGGCCCTGTGGTCAACCCCTCAGCACCCGGATCAAACTGAGCTTCTACAAACGCTGGCAGGCGATGAGGAAGCTTGCCGGCCTGGGGCCCATCCGATTCCATGACCTGCGTCACACGGCGGATACCCTCGCCCTTGACGGCGGCGCGTCTGTTCTGACCGTGATGAAGACCATGGGGCATACGTCGCGGTCGATGACACTTGACCGCTACCGCACCTAAGCGATGACGCTTCCGAAGACCTAGCGGATGAGATCGATACGCGATTCGGGCCGCGGATTCGGGTGCTTCCCGGTCGCCGAAATGGACACGAATTGGACAGCGAGAAGAAAAACCTGGAGATTTCAACAGATTCAGACTGCCGGGAGAGGGAGTCGAACCCTCACGAGGTTGCCCTCGGCGGTTTTTGAGACCGCTGCGTCTACCATTCCGCCACCCCGGCCGNNTGCATGGACGACGAGGCGCTCCTCGAGCGGGCACGCCGCGGCGACCGCGATGCCTTTGCAGCAATTGTCACTCGCCACCAGGATGAGCTCTACACGATGGCCCTCAGGATTCTCGGGACCCCGGCCGATGCCGCAGATGTTGTTCAGGAAACCTTTCTTCGCGCCTACGTCAGGATCCCGGTGCTTCGCGGGCAGACCATCCGGGCGTGGCTGTTCCGGGTCGCCATCAACTGCAGTCACGATGTCCAGCGCCGGAGCATCCGCCGTCCCGCCGATCCGCTCGAGGATGCCGAGGGCAACATCGTCGAGCTTCCCGATCCCGGGCTGGGGCCGGAGGCGAGCGCCCTTGCGCGTGAGCGCATCGCNNACCGTCAAGTCGCGGCTGAACCGGGCTCGATCGATGCTCGCCAAGGCTCTTCGCGGCACCGCCGCCGCGCCGGGCTTCGCCGAGGAGCACGCATGACGCCCCGCCGCCACCTCGACGATCTGTTCTCCGCGGCCTACGACGACGAGCTGTCGCCGATCGACGAGGCACGCTTCCAGGCCCATATGCAGTCGTGCGCTCCCTGCGCCGCGGCATACGCAGAGTTCCGCGCGACCGTTGAAGCCCTCCGCGAGCTGCCGCCGGCACGAATGCCGCACGTCGTCCACCTCCCGTCGACNNGCATGGCACCGGCGGAACGCCCAGCACCGAAGCCAACCCTGCGAACGCCCCAAACGCCGCTCGGGGCGCAGCGTCCGGTGCGATCCCCGAGGCAGCGTGCACCCAGATCGTCGGCATCACCGGTGCGTCACCGCCCGTGAGCTTCACCCACCAGGATCTGGCGACTGTCGCGGCCCAGCCGGCGCTGCACCTCGTGCTCGCCGCACCGTCACTCGTGGTCAGTGCGGGCAAGCCGGCATACGTGTATGCGCAGTTTTCCTTGCCGGTTGCATCCCTTTCGATCCCGGGAACCCCAGCCACGGCGCCACCGGCACGCGCTGTGCTGCCCTGTGTGTCCATCGCGGTGAGGAACATCCAAACCAACCAGTACGTCCCGCTCCCCGCCGGCAGCCCTGTGTTTGGCGTTCCGGCTTCTCTGGGACACGCAACGGTCACGGCAGCCCCCGCCTCCCAAAGTGACGGAGCAGCTGGGCCGTTCCTCGCCTTCGAGGTCCCGCCCGGCCTCGCGCCGGGGACAGAGATTCACATCACGGCCACCGTTCCCGCCGGCTACACCGGCCCGGGGAGCCCGCCACTCACAGCGGAGTTGACCCTCACGACCGGCTGACCTCGCGGTCGCCGATCTTTGGCGCGCCTCCTTGACTAGACTGGAAGGCAATGCACCGCCGCCTGGCGTGCCTGGCTGTGGCGCTGCTGGTCTCCGGCTGCAGCTTCAGCGGGTTCGGCTCACCCCCCAACTACAACTACGTCGTGATCACGGCAGGCGGCGTCGGCCTCCGCTCTGGCTCCTCCAACGTGCCGCCCAACCTCGATCTCCGGCTTCACGCCACGGGTGCGCCCCTCCAAGCCTCGGACGTGACCGCGAAGCTCGACGGGAGCCAACTCGAACTCTCCAGCCAGAACCAGGACCTGCTTGCCACCGTCAAACCGCTGCCGCTCGCGTCGTCGCACCGCCTTTCGGTCGCGGTCTCGGGGCTCAGCACCCAGAACTTCGCCTTCACCGTCATTTCGCCGACGGCCGCGATGGTCGCAGCCCACATCGACCCGGCCAGCGGCCTCGTCGTCGATGCGGTCTTCGACGACGCTCCCGACCAGGCGGCCGTGGCGGCGGCGCTCCCGGGAGCTACCGTGGCCTGGAGCGACGGGACCCACGCGCGGGTGACCTGGAGCGGGAAGCCGCCCGCCTCGATCACGCTCCCCGCGACAATCCCCACGGCCGGCGATGCCCACCTTGATCCTGGGATCACCCTGTCTCTGGTTGGCATCGCTCGTCATACCGTGCGCCGGGTGACCGTGCCGGCCGCACCCAGGGTCGCTGGCATCTCGGTTGACGCGTTCGTGATCAACACGGGCGCATCCAACTCATCGCTTGCCTTCCACCTCGGTGCGGTCGCCCAGGTCACCCCGACCGGCTGGCAGGCCCAGGCGGACGGCTCGATCCTCGGGACGCCGGATCAGTCGGCAGCAGGTCGCGCCGGAGCTGCGAACCTGCCGATCTGGCCGTCACTCGCGAATGACTCGACGAATCCCTCGGCGACGGATCAGCTGCTCAACAGCCCTCACGCCACCAACGTGCTTGTCAACGAGATGGTGGCCGCGATCCGCTACGACGGGTACCGCGGGATCAACCTGGATTTCGAGGGGATGCTCGGGACCGACAAGGCCGCATTCACCGCGTTTGTCCAGCAGCTGGCGACCGCACTGCACTCGCACGGCGCCAAGCTCATCGTTGACGTGGTCCCGCACGACTTCGCTGGGGTCAACATGTACTCGGCCGCTTACGACATCGCGGCGATCGGCAAGGTGGCCGACTTCGTGGACCTCATGGCCTACGACGAGCACGGCAACGGCGGCACGCCCGGACCGGTCGCCGGGCTGGACTGGGACAACTCCATCCTGCAAGCGACCCTGCCCGACCTCACCCCGGCGCATGTCCTCCTCGGCGTTCCACTGTACGGACGCGCGTGGGGAAGCCTCGGCGGCGCTGCGGCGTATTCGAATGTCCTCTACAACGCGCTTTCGGTGCCCGGCGCTCGCGTCGACTA
>PLDZ01000006.1 GCA_003136295.1 Candidatus Dormiibacterota bacterium | reverse complement strand
GGCCAGGGGTTGAACATTGGCGTGCAGGATGCGGTCAACCTGGGCTGGAAGCTGGCCCAGGTGGTCAAGGGAACATCACCCATGAGCCTGCTCGACACATATCAAGCTGAACGACACCCCGTGGGTGCGCGTGTGCTGCAGAACACGATGGCGCAACGTGCATTGGGCGCCACCGACGAGCGGACGGGTGCACTGCGCGACTTCCTGGCCGAGTTGCTGACGATGGATCAACCGCGCAAGCACATCGCCGGGATGATCTCCGGCCTCGACGTTCATTACGACCTTGGCGACGGCCATCCGATGCTCGGATGGCGCATGCCGGACCTGGACCTTGCGACCGCAAACGGGCCCGTGCGCGTCTTCGAGTTATTACACAACGCCAATCCGGTGCTCCTCAACCTCGGTGACGCCGGCGCCTTGGACATCACGGCGTGGGCTGAGCGAGTTCAGGTGGTCGATGCCGAGTGCGCAGGCCCATGGGAGTTGCCGCTGCTCGGCTCAGTGCCTGCGCCAACGGCCGTGCTGATCAGGCCCGACGGACACGTCGCCTGGGTTGGCGAGGGCACCGATGCGGGATTGCGCGACGCGCTGACGACATGGTTCGGGCCGTGATCAACGGATGACGTCCGGATCGGTCCCGGGGAGAAACCCTTGACGGCTTCGTTGATCCAGTCGTCGGGCAGCTCCAGTGCTTGGGCAACGACTTTCGCGGCGGCGTACACATCGGCCTTGGGCTCGAACACCGCGTCGACGTCGCGCGTCATCCGCCTGGTGTCATACGCCAGCACCATCCCCAGACGCGCAACTCTCGCATTGCGTTGCGGTCCCTCACGGCGTTCCTGACGAGCTTCGGCTCCCAATATTTGCGGTTGTCCGTCTGAGTTATGGACGGTTGAGTCGGGTGACGTAACGTGGGAGACCACCTCCCGCAGCGTCGTCGGCGCTGAGGCTGGCCGCCAGGTCCGAGAGGACCGCGGTGAGCTGCTCGAAGGAGACGGTGGTGAGCCCGGCGACCGTCTGCTCGGCCACATGGCGCCATGCATCCCTCAGTTTCGGCAGGAGCGCCCGACCCATCTCCGTCAACTCGACGATCGTCGCGCGCCCGTCGGTCGGCGATTGACGGCGAGCCACGAGCCCGGCGGCCTCGAGCTGACGGACGCTCAAGGTGATGGTCGGCGGCTCGTAGCCGCTCGCCGTGGCGAGCTGCGCCTGGGTGCACGCTCCCGCCGCATCGAGCTCGAGCAGAAGGAGCTTGTGCCCGGGGTGGATGCCGAACGGGGCGAGCGCGGCAACGGCGAGCTCTCTGTGGCGAAGGCCAATCGCGCGTATCGCCTCGTTGAGCGCGTCGGCCTGGTCGAAATTCACCAAGGAACCTCTTGACGTCCGGTTACTTAGGTGCCTAACATTAGGCGCCTAAGTAAAAGTCTACCGCCTGGCGCCTCCGATAGCCAGGGGTGACTCACGGAGAAGGAGACCTGCCATGGCCACCACCACCATCCGATACGCCGCCTCGGCAACTCGCGTCGGCCGGACCCGGGCATTGAGCGTGGCGGGAGCCGTGCTCGCAGCCGCGGCGGTCTGGGCCGTTGCGGTGCCGCTGTCCGGCACCCACCTGCTGATCCGGTTCGGGAGCGGAGCAGCTCAGAGTGTCGGGATCGAGTACGTCGTCGGAGCGAGCCTGGCGGCATCGCTGGCCGGCTGGGGTTTGCTTTCTCTGTTGGAGCGGCGCACCGCTCGCGCCCGCAGGATCTGGACCGGTATCGCCATCGTCGTCGTCGTGCTGTCGTTGGGTCTCCCGGTCACTGCGGGAACCACGATGTCGTCAAAGGTCGCCCTCGCGCTGATGCACGTCGCGGTCGCCGCCGTCCTCATCCCTTCAATGCGACGCAGCTCCGCGGCCTCCACGGAATAGCTCACGTCGTGAAGGCCGCCGCGGCAAACCGCGGCGGCCACGATGCGCGACTCGCTAAGCCTCGACCAGGATCACCAGGGACTCGGGGACGACGCCGTCATATTCCATTGCGTCCCGCATCGTCTGGTTCTCCATCGCCGCCATAACCGCGCCCATGTCCGCCACATCCATGACGATACCGACGCGGGTGGGGTTCTCTGGATCGATGAACTTGCGGATGTTGGTGACGCCGAGCGGGCCGAAGACCTCCTCGCGTTTCGGCGATGCGAGCCAATGCTGCTGGTCCTTCACATCGTGGTGCGCCATAACTGTGGGCATGATGTCTCCTCCATTGGGTTGTGCCGGCAGAGCCGGACCGGGTGCGGATCGTACTCCCGGGAAGGCCGGCCCCGCGAAGCCGTGGTGGAACTCGGCGCTCAGGCTTCATGTTGGGAATACGATTCGAATGCTTGGGAGTCGAGCCCGGCCAGCACCGGAGTTATTGGAGGTGGAGATGGCGTTCTGCACACTCGTCGAATGGGATCAAGACATCACCGAGGCCTTGCGAAGCCTGCCAGGGAGCGAGAGGCAGCCCGACGGAAACGTGGTTCGCATCGTCGGCGCATCCGACAAGGGCACCTACGCGATCGAGGTGGGAATTCGGGTGACGATGCACGCCGATTCGCCGAGCACAGCGCCTCGAACCTCGTGCAAGCATCGCTGCCTCCCCCCACACGGGTCGATGGATTCCAGGCGTCCGTCGCGTTCATCCGCGCCGCGGAATCAGGCTGAGATTCGCTCCGCGGCCAGCTCGCCGAGCACGGTCATCGCCATATCCAGTTTCCGCCGGGGTGCGCTGAAACACAGACGCAGATGGGAGGGCACGCCGAAGGCGATGCCGGGGGTCAGCAGTACGCGACGCGCCGTCAGCGCATCGATGAGCTGGAGCGTGTCCGGCCATGGGCTGCGCAACCACAGATAGAGGCCGCCCTGAGGGTCGATCGCCTCGAGACCGTCCGCGCGGACTCGATCCATGACCATGTCGCGACGCTCGCGATATGGGACAGTGTTGATCTCCCACGAATCGAGGTGGAGGAGGGCGCGTTGTGCAGTTGCGGGTGCGTTGACGAAGCCGAGCGCGCGCAACGCTTGTGCAAGCCCGCGGTGTGCCTCGGCGTTGACCAGCGACGGATGCAGCACCAGGTATCCGATGCGTTCCCCCGCGATACCAAGATCTTTCGAGAAGGATCGTGCGAGCACGGTGTGCTCGTAGAGGTTGAACGGCTCGACGCGCTGATGCGGGGCGTATGTCAGCCGCCGGTACACCTCGTCGATGATCAGCAGGACCTTGCGGTCATGCTTGTCGTTGTGCGCGTGAAGCACCGCTGCAAGTCCTGACAGTTCGCCGCCGTCGAGGACATGGCCACTCGGATTGCACGGCGAGTTGACGATCACCGCGGCGGTGTGCGCGGAGAGCGCGCCGCTGATCCCGTCGAGATCGAGACGCAGGTCGGGACCCGCCGGCACCGGCACGAATCTCGCCGACGCGGTTTCGCAGTAGAGGCGGAACTCCGGAAAGTAGGGGGCGACGCCGATCACGTCATCGCCGGGGTCGACGAAGGTGCGAATCGCGATGGCAATCGCGGCTGCCGCACCTGGCGTCATCGCAATCGAATCGGTGCTGATCCCCGGGAAATCGACGTCCTCGGCGGCGCGTGCGCGGACCTCCGGATACCCGAGGTTCGGCATGTAGCCGAAGCGCCCGACGAAGCGCTCGCGACTCGCGGCAGCGAACGCCTCGACGACGGCCTGTGGCGCTTCCAGTGGCTGGCCGATCGAGAGGTCGGCGACGGACTCCTCGCCGAAATCGGCGCGAAGCCGCTCGCCCTCCATGAACATGCGTCGGATCCAGCCACCATCCTGGAGTTGCGCCCGCGACCACCGGGAGATCGGCACGGTCAGGCGATGCTGGTTGTGCCGGAAACGCCGCCGGTGTGCCAGCTGAATGGGTAGTCGCGATCGAAGATCTGACGCGCGATCGCGGTGCGGTGCAACGGCCGGAAGGTATCGACCATCACGGCGAGCTCGTCGGTCTCGCGCGGGCGGTCGAGTGACGCTTCGAGTGCCCCCGGTTGCGGTCCATGCGGCAGCCCGCCGACATGATGTGTGAATGAACCCTGGCTGATGCCGCGCCGTGCAGCGTAGTTGCCCTCAACGTAGTACAGCACCTCATCCGAGTCGAGGTTGCTGTGGTGATACGGGAGATGGATCGCCTCGGGATCCCAGTCGAGCTTGCGCGGCACGAATGAGCAGATCACCAGGTTGGTGGCCTGGAACGTCTGATGGATCGGCGGGGGCACGTGAAAACGGCCGGCGCGCGGTTCGAAGTCGTGGATGTTGAAGGTCACCGGGTAGATCGTCCCGTCCCATCCGATGACGTCGAAGGGATGGTGGTCGAGCACGTACCGGCTCACATGGTTGGAGCGCTTGAGCCAGATCTCCGCGGGGCCCTCCTTGGTGCTCTCGAGTGCGTCGGGCCCGTGAAAGTCGCGCTCGCTGAACGGAGCAAATTCGGTGAGCTGGCCGTTGCGTGCGCGGTAGCGATCCGGCACATCCACGAGCCCGGTGACCTCGATGCAGAGCAGCCGCACGCCGGTCAGGTCGTCGAAGTCGATGCGGTAGATCGTGCCCCGCGGAATCACGATGTAGTCGTGCCGTCTGAAGGCTTGGCGCCCGAACTGCGTGTGCAGCGTGCCACCACCGGCGTGCACGAAGAGCACCTCGTCCGCAGAGCCGTTGACGTAGAGCACCTGCTGTGCGCTCACCGGGGCGACGAGCCCGATGTGCACGTCGTCGTTGACGAGGAGCCAGCGCCGGCCGGTGATGACGTCGCCCTGCTGGGGAAGGTCAAATCCCTTCAGGTGTGCGTTGGTGTGCACCTGCTCGTGCTCGGGGGTCATGAGGTCGGCGGGGCCCTCGCTGACGTCCTGCGCGCCCTCGGGCATGTGGCGGTGATAGAGCAGCGAGGACGGTCCACTGAAGCCCTCGCGTCCGAAGAGCTCCTCGTACGCCAGGCGGCCGTCATCCGCGAAGCGCATGTGCCGCTTGGGGGGGACGTCGCCGAGTCGCATGTACGGGCGCACGTTCAGAGCCTAGCGGTTCAGCCCTACGCCAGTGCGCCGATGACCTCGAAGATCGCCTCGAGCTCAACCGCGGCGCCGAGCGGCAACTGTGCCACACCGATGGCGCTCCGGGCGTGGCGGCCGCGCTCCGCGCCGAGAACGGCCACGAGCAGGTCAGATGCGCCGTTGATCACGGCTGACTGCTCGGTGAACGCCGGCCCACTCTGCACGAAGCCGGTGAGCTTGACGACGGCGACGGACTCGAGGGTGCCCAGCGCCGCGCGTGCCGTCCCGAGGAGATCGATGGCGGCGCGGCGAGCCAGGTCATACGCGGTGTCGGTGTCGACATCGTCGCCGACCCTGCCCACGACCACTGCGCCGTCGCGTTTGCCGAGGTGACCGGAAAGGTAGAGCAGGTCGCCCGTCCGCCGCGCGGTGACGTAGTTGGCAACGGGAGCGGTGGTCTCGGGAATGACGATGTGAAGCTCGGCGAGACGATCGTCGACGTTCACGGTCAGTAGTCCTGAAGGTAGTCGCAGTTGTCGGGAAAGCTCTCGGCGTCAAAGCCGAATCCGACGCGGACCGAGTCGACGCGCGTGATGTTGTTGCGACCCAGCATTCGGAGCTGGTCGCGGGTCACCGGCGGATGACGGAGGAGCTTCTCCATGATGAACGCCGGCGGCATCATCATCGGGACCGGGACGTGGACGATCTTGCGGTGCAGGCCCAACGCCGTCTTGATGGTGCGGACGATGTCTTCGTAGCTCATCTGGTCAGGTCCACCGATCTCGTAGACGAGCGTTGCCGGTCCGCGCTCAAGGGCGAGGACGATGCATCGGGTCACGTCCCCGATCGAGATCGGCTGGAACAGCGTCCTGCCGTCGCCGGCGATCGGGACGACCGGATTGATCCGCATCATCCGGGCGAGCAACGTGAAGAATCCGTCGCCGGGGCCGAAGATGAGGCCAGGACGCAACCCGGTGTAGGGCACGCCACTCGCGCGAACGGACTGCTCACCCTGCCACTTGCTCAGCAGATACGGATATCTCGGGTCCGGGTCGGCGCCGAGCGCGCCCTGGTGCACGAAATGCGCCACGTTGGCCCGTTGCGCTGCCTCGATGACTCGTTCGGTGCCCTCGCGATTCACCCGGTCGAAGGTCCGACGGCCGCGCTCCTGGATGATCGCGACGAGGTGCACGACGGCGTCGCAGCCGGCGAAGGTCTCCGCAAGCTTGGGCGCGTTGGTCACGTCGGTCTCGACGAACGTGACCCGGTCGCCTTTCGGGCGGCGGGTGGTCCCGCGGGCCACGATGACCACCTCGTGCCCGGCTTCCTTGAGCGCACGAACGGTGTGGATGCCGACGAAGCCGGTGCCACCGGTCACCGCAACGCGCACGCAGTTCCTCCTCGCCCGGGTGGGACGTTCGCCCGCGAGTTTACGGGCAGCGCCGCCGTGCGTGCCCCGCGGTCATGACGTTGACGTGCCGGTCAGCGCGGCGATCGCCGCGGGCGAACCCTCCAGTGCCGTCCGCTGCATGAAGTGCTTGACGGCGCGCATGCCGCCGAGTTCCTCGCCGCCGCCGGCGCGACCGGGACCGCCGTGAACCAGTTGCGGCATCGGCGTGCCGTGCCCGGTCGATTCGCCAGCGCAGTCGCGGTCGAGGACGAGCAGGCGGCCGTGATGGGGTGCCGCGCTCACGACCATGTCGCGGATGAAGTCGGGGTCGTACGAGACGATCGAGCCAACCAGGCTGCCACCGCCATGGGCCGCCAGCGCGCCGGCCTCAGCGGGCACGCCGTACGGGATGAGCGTTGTCACCGGACCGAATGCCTCGACCTCGTGGGGCTCCGAGCGTTCGCTGTCCGTGCAGAGGAGCACCACCGGCGCCATGAACGCGCCGCGCTCCGGGTCGGCGTCCACCGGGTCGACCGACACCGGATCGCCATACACGACCTGCGACGCGCGCCGCAGTGTTTCGGCTGCGCCGCGCACCTCATCTCGCTGGTGCAGGCTGACGAGCGCGCCCATGGTGACCGTGTCGTTGCGCGGATTGCCGACCACAACCTTGTCGAGACGCGCGCGCACGCCGGCGATCACGTCATCGAGCAGCGGTTCGGGGATGAGTGCTCTGCGGATGCACGTGCATCGCTGTCCTGCCTTGGTGGTGATCTCTCGAGCGATCTCCTTGACGTAGAGGTCGAATTCCGGCGTTCCCGCGACGGCATCCGGTCCCAGGATCGAGCAGTTGAGCGAGTCGGTCTCCGCGTTGAATCGCGCCGCGCGCAGGGTGACCGCGTCGTTGCCGCGGAGCACGGCCGCCGTGCTTGCACTCCCGGTGAACGCGATCACGTCCTCGCCGCCGAGATGATCGAGCAGGTCGCCGGCGCCGCCGCATACAAGCTGCACGGCGCCTTCGGGGAGCGCGCCTGAGGCGATGATGTCGCGCATCACCGCGGCGGTGAGATATGCGGTCTGGGTCGCCGGTTTGACGATGGTCGGCACGCCGGCGAGGACCGCGGGAGCCAGCTTCTCGAGCATGCCCCACACCGGGAAGTTGAACGCGTTGACCTGCAGCGCGACGCCGGGCAGCGGCGTGTACACATGCCGCCCCACAAACGTGCCGCCCTTGCCGATCGGTTCGACGACGCCGTCGGTCAGCAGATACCCATCGGGCAACTCGCGCCGGGCGCGGCTGCTGAAGACGAACACGGTGCCAATCCCGCCATCGATGTCGCCGGTGCCGTCCCGCCGGGTCGCGCCGGTTGCGAGCGACAGCTCGTGATACGCGGCCTTGTTGGCGTCGAGGTAGGTTGCCAGCTCCTTCAGCGCGGCGGCGCGTTCCTGAAACGTCAGGCGGCGCAGAGCAGGTCCACCTACCGTGCGCGCATGGTCGACCAGCGCTCGGGTGTCGAGCCCGGTGCTCGAGACGCGCGCTACCGTTTCGCCGGTCGCGGCATCGGCGACCGCAGTCCCTTCGTCAGGGGCGACGTACCAGGCGCCGGCGACATAACTGGCGAGTTGCTCGGGCATACGAATGACTCCTGTGACGGTGATCGTCCGTGCTCATGGTTCCATGGACGGGTCGGTGCAATTCGGAATCGGAGGCGCGAGGCATGCGGGGCATGTTCCCAGCTCTTGAACCCAACGCCAGCGGCACGCTGGTTGTTGGCGACGGACACGAACTCTACTGGGAGCGTTGTGGCAACCCGCAGGGCAAGCCGGTCGTCTTCCTGCACGGTGGACCCGGATCCGGCTCCGGGCCCAACCATCGTCGGCTCTTCGACCCGGACATCTACGATGCCGTGCTCTTCGACCAGCGCGGTGCGGGGCGGAGCCGCCCGCCGGCGAGCGATCCCGACGCCGACCTGAGCAGCAATACCACGGCCTACCTGATCGCCGACATCGAGAGACTCCGCGAGCATCTCGGAATTGACTGCTGGACGGTCCTCGGCATGTCGTGGGGAAGCACGCTCGGCCTGGCCTATGCCGAGGCGTATCCCGAGCGGGTCACCGCGCTGATCCTGGCGCTTGTGACAACGACCTCGCGCCGCGAAGTCGAGTGGATCACGCGCGATGTCGGACGCATCTTTCCCAGGGAGTGGGACCGCTTTTCCTCTGCAGTGCCACCCGCGCTGCAACACCTGCCGCTGGTCGACGCCTACGCAACGCTGCTGTTCGATCCCGATCCCGCGGTGCGCGACCACGCCGCTCAGGAGTGGTGCGCCTGGGAGGACGCGCACGTCTCACTCGCCCCGGACCACAAGCCCAGCCCGCGTTATGCCGACCCGGAGTTCCGCCTCCGGTTCGCCCGCCTGGTCACACACTACTGGCGGCATGCTGCCTTCTTGGACGACGGCCAGTTGCTCCGCGAGGCGCCGCTGCTGAACGGGATTCCCGGCGTACTCATCAGTGGCAGGTACGACGTCAGCGGTCCGCTCGAAACGGCCTGGCGACTCTCTCAGGCCTGGACCACGAGCGTCCTGCGCGTCATCGATGACACGGGCCACGGAGGCAGCGAGGCGTTCCTGTCCGCCGTCGTCGAGGCGCTCATCCGTCTGGCTGAGTGACGCGGCAGCGCTTGCGCGTCGAACATCTGTTCGCTACACTGACGTTCCGCCTCGGCGCTCCTGCTCTCCGTCCCAGTAGGCGGCGGCCTTTTCCAGTGAGGAGCGATGTCCGATTCCCTGTCCGCCGCTCTGGCGACACTTCGATCCCGCTACGGCCCCCAGGCACTTCGCCGTGGCGGAACGCCGGAGGAGCCAGGCGCATGGTCCACCGCGGTGCCGGTCCTCGACGGCGTGCTCACCCCTGGCGGACTTCCTCACGGCCGGGTCACCCTGCTCGCCGCAGCCGGACGCGGGCCCTCGGGCCGGCTGACGCTGCTGCAGTCGCTGGTCGCGCTGGCCAGTCGCTCGCATGACACCGGCTATGTGGATCTTGCGGGCACGCTCGACCCCGGTTTCCTCGCCGACCTCGGAGCGGACCTCGACGCCTGCCTGGTGATCTCACCCGGCCCCGAGAGATGGGAGCGGGGGCTGGTCATGGCACGTGCCCTGGTGACCGCGGGCGTGCCGTGGGTTGGCGTGGCGCTCGGTGGGGAGCAGTCACGGCCGTCGCTCAGGGAGCACGCGCTCGCCGCCCTCGCCGAGGCGGTGGCCAAGCGCGGCGCGATCTGTGTCATCGCCACGCCGGCGCCGGTCGCAGCGCCGCTTCGCCATGCCTCGTCGCTCACGCTCGTCTGCGCGGCCGCGGGCTGGCAACGCGCCAATGGCGACGTGGCGGGGCTCCGGGTGCGGCTCACCACCGGCAAGAGCAAGCTCGGCGCGCCCG
>PLDZ01000125.1 GCA_003136295.1 Candidatus Dormiibacterota bacterium | reverse complement strand
CGGCTGGCCGAGCAGGCCAACCAGTTCGCGGCCGACACCGGCAGCGGCCGACTCGGGTGGATCGCGTCGCGATACCTCTCCCGTCTTGGCCGGGAGCCGGCACTCGCGGAGCTGGCCGACGACGCCTCATGGCTGCCGCACGCGGACGCGCTGCTGCATGGCGGCGAGGTGCCGCTGTCCGTGGCCACGGAGGCTGCGCGACGGACCGCCGCTGCGCTGGGAACGCCCGGCGCGCTGATCCCTGCTTAGGACTCCACCACCAGGGCTAAGGCGAAGCCGTCCCAGCCCTTGACCCCGACGGTCTGAATCACCGCTGGAGCAACGCGGCGATCTGCGCCCATCTGCGCGATGAGACGGCGCATCCCCTCCGCGTCGGGATCCTCGCTCTCGGTGTCGATCAGCTTCCCCTGGCGCACCACGTTGTCCACCACGATCAGGCTGCCGGCATGGGAGAGGTCGACAGCGGCGCTGAAGTACTCGGGGGTGTTGCGCTTGTCGGCATCAATGAAGGTGAGATCGAACGGCTCGCCGCGGTTGGCTCTGAGTCTCGCGAGACTCTCGAGTGCCGGACCGACCTGCACTTCGATCTTGCCCTCCAGGCCGGCGCGTGCGAAGTTCCGTCGCGCGACCTCGGCGTGGCGCTCCTCGAGCTCGAGGCTGATCAGGCGGCCGTCGTCCGGCAGCGCCCGGCCCAGCCAGATGGCGCTGTACCCGCCGAGCGTGCCGATCTCGAGGATCCGCCGGGCGTGGATCGCGCGGGCCAGCACATGCAGAAACTGCCCCTGAGCAGCTGACACCGCAATGTTCGGGAGGTCGGCGGTCTCCTTGATTGCCGCCTCCAGCACCGGGTCGGCAGGTTGGAGCAGTCCGGTCGTATACGCGTCGACGGCGTCCCAGCGATCGTCATGCATGGTCTGGCAGTCTACCGACGCCGGGCCACCCAGACCTCCTCCGACGGCCAGCGCAGCGCCCAGTCAAGCGTGACGAACGGATAGCGCGTGGTCGCATCGGCCGAGGGACGGAGTTCGATCAGGTCTTCGACCTCGAATCCAGTGCCTCGGAGGAGACGGATCCAGTCCCCGTGGTTCAGGTGGAACTCCACGCTGTCGTCGTCGGGCCATTCGTACCGGTGCATGCCGAAGTAGTCGCGCCGGAGCGTTGTCCCGGCCGGTCCGTCGGCGTCGGAGTCGGTCATCGTGAGCACGAGCAACGGCGCGTTGCCGAGGAAGATCAGCCGGCCACCGGGGCGGAGGACCCGGGCAGCCTCCGGGATCCAGCGATACGGGTCACACCAGATCGCGGCACCGTACTCGCTGATCGCCAGGTCGAACGTGGCGTCGGCGACGGGCACGGCCTCAGCGCTGCAGTGGATCAGCGGGAAGTGGAGGTCATGCTGGTCCTGAAGGGCGCGCGCGGTCGCGAGCTGGTTCTCCGACAAGTCGATGCCGACCGGTCTCGCCCCGCCGCGCGCCAGCCAGGCGGAGACGTAGGCGCTGCCGCATCCGAGCTCGATGGTGTCGAGACCGTGGACGTCGGGGAGGACATGCGCCTCGCTCTCCGGAATGCCCCAGATGCCCCAGGAGGGCTCTGACGCCCAGTTCCGCCGGCCAGGATCTTGATATTCCGCGGCCGACGTGTTCCAGGCGGAGCGATTACGTGCGATGTGGTCGCCGGTCTCGTCTGCAGTCATCGGCGGCGACTGTAGCGGGGGAATGGGGTGGCCAGCGGGATTCGAACCCGCGACCTCCAGGGCCACAACCTGGCACTCTAACCAGCTGAGCTATGGCCACCATGAGACTCCGGAGAGGAGGCTCGGCGATTATATGGCGCGGTGGACGGCGGTCCGGACGAATCGCCGCAGGTACACTCGCCGCGCGCCCCCGTAGCTCAGCGGATAGAGCAGCGAGCTTCTAACTCGACGGTCGTGGGTTCGACTCCTACCGGGGGCGCCATGTATTCCGAGGCGTGGCTGCGAAGGGCAGAGTCTCTGCATGACCACATCCGGCGCCAACGTGCGCGAGAACACGGCCACGCGGGCGCCATGGACGGCGATGGCCGCCGGCGTTGGTTTGGTCGTGGTGTTGCGTCTCCCGGCCTTCCTCGAGCCGCGGTGGTACACCGACGAAAGCATCTACGCATATGTCGGACGGACGATCTTCGGGGGCGGTGATCTCTACACATCGGTGGGCGCGTGGGACAACAAGCCTCCGCTGCAGTACTGGATCTTCGGGATCCTCACCCACTTCCTCGGGTACTCGGAGGCGGCGATCCACCTCGTCCCGTTCGCGAGCGCGGTCGCGGCAGTGTTGGCGGTTGGCTGGGGCGTTGCGCGGCTCACCGGCTCGCGGGCGCGGGCGGGAGCTGCCTGCATCCTCGCTGCACTGATCATCGGCCCCCCGATCTTTGATGCAGAACTGTTCCTCCCGGAGGGAGCGTTGATCGGCCCAATCACCTGGGCAGGCATGCTGATGCTCGTCCACACCGCGTCGCCGTGGTGGACAGCGCATCATCGATGGGCGCCGTATGCGGCCGGACCTTTGGCGTCGATTGCGCTCGGCATGCAGCAGACGGTGATCGCGGACATCGTTGCGATCGGCGTCATCGTGCTCATCGCCCGACCGCAAGCCTGGCGTGATCTGCTGCGTTTCTACGGCGCCGGCGCGGCGGTGACTCTGCTCTGGTTGCTTCCGACCGTGATCGCCTCTGGTCTGGGCGCGACCTGGTTCGCAACCGTGAGCTTCTACGGAATCTACGCCCATAACGCGCTCCCACCCACGCTGCTGGATCGTTTCGTGCATTTCGCCGGAATCGCCGCCGGTCTTCTCGCGATCTTCGGCGGGGCGGCTCTGATCGCGCGCCGGACGCGCAACACCGTCTGGATGCTGTGGGTTCTCGCGGGCGTCGACCTGCTCGTCGCCGGCTCCGCACACTTCCCCTATCCCCACCTCGTCGTGCCAGCCCTTCCCTGGGTGGGCGCGGCGCTCGCCGCCACGCCGTGGCATCGGTGGAACATCCTCCTGTTGGACGCCCGCCGCCCTGGGATCTGGGTCGGCTCGGCGGTGCTGGCGGGCGGCGTCCTGCTCGCCTCCGTCGAAGGATCGTACGCAGGGTCGTACTGGATCAACGGACGCAGCCTGCCGGCGTACTACGCCGACGCGTACGCGGGCCTGGTGAATGGTTCAGAACTGAGGCGTTGGCAGGACAGCTTCTCCCACGATGTCGCGGCAGACCAGGCCATGATGGCCTGGCTGGTCACGCACCGCTACGCCAATTCGTCGGCGGTGATCTGGAACGTTTCCGACGACTGGCTGTATCTCTTGACCCCCCTCCACACCGTGCTGCCGACTGTCGGTCTCTTCAACGACGACGTGCTGGTGGGGAGCCGCGCGGCGGTCGGTCCGTACGTCGCGCGCCTCCGGCCGACAGTCATCGTCACCAACCAGCCGAGCCTGGTGGTGCGGCCGACGATCATCCCGGTGGTCGCGCAGTATTACGTCGCCGTGTACAGCGTCGGCTTCGACACGATCTACATCGAGCGCACGCAGCTGCGGTCGGCGAACTCGGTGACACCGTAGTGGCGCAAGCCCGATCCCTCAGCCGTCTGCACGCACGTAGAGCTCAATCCCATGTGCATCCATCACCTCCTGATATCGGTGGCCGCTGATGAACGCGCGGATATCACTCAGGTTCTGGATGCCGAGCGGGGTGATCAGAATCAATTCCGGCGGAGTCGCGTTCATCCTCGACAGGATCCCGCCGGTGCCGTTCTCGAGCGCGAGGGTCACGTACAGCGGACCGCTGCGTGTCGGTGGCAACAGGTCGTCATCGACAAGCGGCCAGGCGAGATTCGTCCACAACATCGCAGTGACGCCGACGAGGTTGTGGCTGCTGATCCATCGTTCAGCCTGCTGCTCGCCGTAGCTGAGGCCGTCGAAATACGTGTCGTAGTCGAGCTCCGATATCGAACCGGACACGTAGCTCACCGCGTTGGCGTAGTACCCGATACTCCAGACTGTCGATCGGTACCCAGCGACGAAGAGCGACCAACCGGTGGAGGCGATCGCCGCGAAGAGGGCACCGGCCACAAGCACACGAGGCCGCCGGACGCGCTGTAACAGGTGATGGTGGTGGCGCGACACCAGGCCGGTCACCAGCATCACCAGCGGGATGATCACCGGCAGAAGAAAATGCTCATACGCATATCCCGCGGCGATCGCAGTGAACAGCAATGCGGCGACCCAGATGCGCACGAGCTCGAGGCGATCGTCTTTCGCATTGCGAAAGAG
Source organism: Candidatus Dormiibacterota bacterium (assembly GCA_003136295.1). Classification (GTDB taxonomy): domain Bacteria; phylum Chloroflexota; class Dormibacteria; order Aeolococcales; family Aeolococcaceae; genus Palsa-851. Next base: position 10,215 of record PLDZ01000125.1, on the reverse strand, counting down.
CCAAGCCACCACCACGATCGCGAGGACGATGATGATCCGGACGAGATAGGCCGGGAGTCGGTCGCCGAGCGCATCGTTAAGATAGTCGACGTACGACGTCACCAGTGCGAACCAGACATTGTGGACGCCGGATGTCACCATGAAGGGCACGATCACCATCGCGACCGTGATCGCGAACGTTCCGCCAACGGTCAGCATCGTCCGCCAGTTGCGGCGCACCAGGCACCAGAGCATCACCGTTGCGAAGTCGGCGATGGCGGTCTGCTGGATCAGGAATCCACAGGCGAACAACAGGCCGATGAAGGCGAGCGCGACGGCGCGCGGCTTTGGCGCTGCTGCACCCGTGCACGAGCACAGAAACCACACCATCGCGACCGTCACCGGGCCGATCAGCAGGCTCTCGGGGAGAGCCAGGTTGCCATCCAGCATCGGAGATCCGACGACGATCGCGATCGCCAGGCCACCCCACAGCGCAGCGCGTTTCGTGAAGAAGCGCGACATGCCCCAGGTGGCGGCGATGATCGCGGCAAGACCGCTCAGGATCGAGAGTGCATGGATGCCGGCCTCGCTCGCCCCGAAGAGCGCCTCGCTGAGGCCGTAGATGCCGAACAGCAGCGGCGGTTTGTTGTTCCAGGCGTCGACGTAGAGCCCGTATCCGGCGTGCGTGAGCCAGGCGGTCGACGCATAGCCAGCCTCGTCCGAATACCACTGCGGTTCGATCAGAGACGGGAGGCGCAGGATCAGATAGAGCGCGACCGGCAGGATTATGTGCAGGTTGCGCTTCATGCGTGGCGGGATCTCGGACATCGTGTTCTCGTCCTGCGCGTTGTTGAGTTCGCGCGCGCCGGGCGCGCCACGACCGCATATTGTGAAGAAAGGGTGGTGCCGCGCGCCAATCGCGTCCGAGGAGCCGCGGCCACGACCCGGTACCTCGCTTCGCTGACATCCCGTAGCATCGCCATCCGTGAGTCACGCACCCGTGTCGACCCGCCTCCACCTGGTTCGCCACTGCGACGTCCGCAACCCCAACGGTGTGCTCTACGGTCACCTTCCTGACTTTCCACTGAGCGACAAGGGCGTAAAGCAGGCGCACGCGCTGGGGCGATACTTCGCGCGCACAACGGCGCGTCGGATCTACTCGAGTCCACTCGAGCGCGCCAGGCAGACGGCGGAGATCATTGCGTCGTACCTCGACTCCGTGCCGATCACGTATACGGAGGACCTGATCGAAACGCGCTTCGGACTGTATCTCCAGGGCGTCCCGCCCAAACAGGTGCCCTGGCGCCGTCCACTCTGGCTGATCCACATGGTGTTGCCGGGCGTCCTCAGCAACGACGAGTCCGTTGCGGCACTGGCCACACGCGTGAGCCGGCCGCTCATGCACCTGCTTGCGGAGCATCCGGGTGATGGCGGCATCTGCGTCAGCCATGGCGACCCGATTCAGGGTTTCTGGGTCACCGCCGAGCACCGGCCGCGATACGCCCTGCACCGGTTGCAGTGCGCCAAAGGCGGGCTCCTCGAACTCGACTACGAGGGTCAGGCGCTGCGCCGTCTCAGCTATCTCACTCCCGCGCGGATCGCCGAGCTTGCGCCCGGACCCGATCAGACCGAGGCGGGTTCTCGCTCGGGTGCCTGAGGCTCGCCGCTCGCATCCGATGACCAGCGCCGATCGAGGGTGATCGGTTCGCGCCGCTTGCGTTGCCGGCGCTCGAGGAACGGACGCAGATAGAGCTTGGTGAGCAGCCCGGTCATGATCAGGATGAACGAGGTGTACACGAGCAGCACACCTTGATCATCGTTGACCTGGAACAGCGAATACTGGGTCACCGATGGGAAGGAGATCGAGAAGTCGACCGCCTTGCCCGCCTTGTTGTCGATCGGCAGCTGCAGGGTCTGACCGAGCGTGATCGGGATCACCTGTGCGTTCGTGAAATACGGCTTCATCCCGTTGGTGCTGAGCTGGTTCACGTTCTGCGGAGCGCCACTGTTGAGGCCGAGGTTGCCGACGTACAGCTGCATCTCGACCACCGGATTGCGCGGTGCGACACCTCCCGGCCCATATGAGGTTGCTGCCGGGTTGATGGATCCATTGGTACCGATCGACGGGATCACCGACGCGTCGGGAAAGAAGGACATTTTGGCGCCGACCTGCACCGCTTCCGAGGCGCCCGGGATCGTGTAGTTGAAGTCGGGTACCTTGAGGACCCCATCCGCCAGCGCCTTGTTGCCGATGTTGCTCGGGTCGTCGAAGAACTGGATGGATCCGTTGTACACAGTCTGCCCGGCAGGGTTCTTCACCACGATCGTCGGCGCCCAGCCGTAGTCCTGCTGGTACACATTGACGCCATCAACGCTGAGGAAGTCGTTGACGAGGATGTCCCTGGTCTCCACCCTCGTGCCGCGGTTGAAAACGGTCACGTTGCTCACGTAGTTGCTCGCCTCACCATTGGATGCGTAGGTCGCCTCGAAGCTGTTGAGGCGCAGCGTGAATGGCGCGTAATTCCCGTGGAAGAGCAGCCCCTGCTGCAGGGTGTCGTAGCCGGCCGGCGTGTTCGTGAAGCTCTGCCCCTGAGTCAGGGTCACGAGCCCCTGGTACCCGGTCGCCTTCCCCCAGACGACCGCGATGAGCAGGAGGAAGAACGAGCTGTGGAACAGCCACGATCCCCACTCTCCCCAGTACTGCGGCGTGCGCTTGTAGCCCCGCGCCGTGCGCATGATGAGCGCCCGGCCACGACGGATGACGCACCAACCGAGCGATACGTAGAGCAGGCCGAGCAGCACGTAGAAGACCGGTGACACGAACACCTGGGTGAGCGGTAGCTGGAGGTCGGCAAGGAGCACATTCAGGTTCGGCCACGCCGTGAGAAACGCCTCGACCTTGCCCGGATCCGAGGTGTTCTGCTGAGGAACGAACGAGCCGATGAGGACGATGATGAGGATGCCGAGGAGCAGGAAGATCGCGGTCCGCATCCGCGTGTACTCGTGCCAGTACTTCCCGGCGACCTCCCCGACCTTGCCCCTCACCGCAACGCGCCTGAGCGCAGGAGGCCTTTCGGATCGAAGGCGCCGGCGAGTCCCGGCTGCCACGTTCGGTTCCCAGGAGGTTTGTCGGTCGCGGTGCGAGCCGCTGCCGGCTCGAGCCGGAAGGTGACCGTCGCGATGATCGCCAGGCGGCCGGCGCTGCCCAGTAGCGCGGCGGTCAGGTCGTAGCCGACCACGTCCTTGAGCGCGGAACCGCCGGCCTTGACGGCTTCTCCCGTGGACAGCACAGCCTCAACGCCTGCCATGGACCGCCGTGGCACCTCACCGCGTGCCACCAGCGTGCCGACGTGTGCCGATCCCGTGTCCGCGCCGAGCCCGACCACCGCCAGCTTGTCAGCCGCCACCGCGGACCGCACTCGAGCAACGGTCGCGCCGGCTCCGGCGCGGACGGTGAGCCCGGCGGCGGCGACCTCGATATCGGCCAGTCGATGGACGCTGAGGATGATCCCGCCGCGCTCGGGCGCGCCTCCCGGTGTCACCGGGACCCCGCTGGTCGCACTGATCGGAACGCCGTGTTGATTGCAGAAATTCGCCACGAGCGTCAGCGCCGGCACGTCCGCCGGGCTGACAACGTCGCCCGCGACTCCCTCGGGGCTCACGATCTCGACAAATCCTTTCAGCAGCTCGTCGTTCACACGATCAACCCTTTGAGCGACGCCGTCGCCGCCGTGTAGACGAGCACGATCATGACTCCGAGGATGAGGGTCCCGGCCGTCGTCGCGACCAGGACTGCGCTGCCGGAGAACCCGGTGCGTGACCACCGGTACTCCTCCGCCCCCACGGCCGGACGCTGATACATCAGCAGGCCGACGCGGAGGTAGTAGAACGCCGACACCGCGCTGGTTGCGATGCCCCAGAGCGCGAGCGGGACCTGACCGGCGTTGATGGCAGCGGTGAAGACAAGGAATTTGCCGAAGAAACCGGCGGTCGGCGGGAACCCTCCGAGCGAGAAGAGGAAGAGCGCCATGCTCGCCGCCACGAATGGACGGCGATGCGCGAGGCCGCGCAGGCCGTCGTAGCTGTCGAGGTCCTCGCCGCGTCCGGCCATGACGGTGATGACCGCAAAGGCGCCGATGTTGGTCACTGCGTATGCGGCGAGGTAGTACAGCACCCCAATTGTCCCGAACGGGCTCGTCTGCCCCGAGGGCAACAGCACGGGACCGACCGCGACCCCGATGAGGATGTATCCCGCCTGGGCGATGCCGGAGTACGCGAGCATGCGCTTGACGCTCGTCTGGGTCAGCGCCGCGATGTTGCCGACGACCATCGACGTGATCGCCACCAGGGCGACCACCGGCTCCCAGTGCTGATAGAAGTGGGTTCCGCCGCCATCGAACGTGTACGTGAACACGCGGACGAGGGCGGCGAACGCGGCGACCTTGGTGGTGACGCTCATGAATGTCGTGACCGACGTGGGCGCGCCCTGATACACGTCGGGTGTCCAGGAGTGGAACGGCGCCGCCGACACCTTGAACGCAAAGCCGATGAAGAGCAGCAGGACGCCGGCGAGCAGGAGGGGGTCGACGGCGATCGTGGTCTGACCCTGGATGGCCGCCGCGATCTGAGCGAGCTGTGTGTGCCCCGTCTCGCCGTAGATCAGTGCCATGCCGAAGAGCAGGAACCCCGATGCGAAGCCGCCCAGCAACAGGTACTTCAATGCCGCCTCCTGCGACCGTTCCTCGTGTCGCGAGAAGCCACTGAGCACGTAGAGCGCCAGGGAGAGCAGTTCGATCGCCAGGAAGATGACCATCAGGCTCGTCGCGCCGGCGAGCAGCATCATCCCGAGTGTCGCGGCGAGGATCAGCGCGTAGTACTCGCCGTAGTGCATGCCGCGGCGGTTCAGATAGTTCGGGCTGATCATCACCACGAGCCCGGCGCTCACCAGCAGGATCGCGTCGACGAACAGCGCGAAGCGGTCGTACGCGAAGGAGCCGGAGTACACGAGGCGGCCAGGGTTCGCGTCGAACCATGCCCAGATCGTGACCCCGAATGCGGCCGCGATGCCGAGCAGTGCGAACCCCGCGAGCCAGGTTCGTCGTGAGGCGGGAATCACGAGATCGAGGAGCATGAGCAGCAGGAACGCTCCGCCGAGGACGAGTTCGGGAAGGATGCCGACGAGGTCACGCCCACCGGGGAACGAAAGCGGGACCGGCGAAGCCGCGATCAGCATCACTGCGTGCCCGGGTTCGACGCGGCGGGTTGTATCAGGCTGACGTACGTGTTCACCGATCCCGTGGAGACATCGGTGATGGGCTTGGGATACAGCCCGATGAAGATCATCATCGCGACGAGCGGCACCAGCAACAGCCCCTCGCCGACGTGCAGGTCGTGCACGCCCTCGGTTCGCGGCTTGGGAGGATCGTGCATGAGTCCCTGGTGAAGGCGGAGCATGTACCACGCTGCGAGGATCACGCCGCCGCCGGCGAGGACGGCGTAGACCCAGTTGAGCTGGAACGCCCCCAGCATGATCGTGAACTCACCCACGAAGCTGTTCATGCCAGGCATGCCGAGGCCCGCGAGCGTCGCCACCAGGAAGAAGAAATACAGCCAGGGCATTCGGCGTTCGAGGCCGGAGAGCTCGCCGAGATCACGCGTCCCGGTGCGCGCCTCGACGTAACCGACAATGAGAAAGAGCGCGCTGATGATGATGCCGTGATTGATGATCTGGATCACCGCGCCGTTGATCCCGTTGTCGGTGAGCGAGAAGATGCCCAGCGCGATGAAGCCGAGGTGGCTGATGCTCGCGTAGGCGACGATCCGCTTGAGGTCGCGCTCCGACAGCGCCATCAGCGCTCCATAGATGATGCTGAGCACCGCAAACGCGGCCAGCACGAATCGGTACCGCTCCATCTCCCCGGGAAAGAGCGTCAGNNCTCGTAGAGATCGGGGAGCCACGTGTGCAGGGGGACGATCGGGATCTTGATCGCAAACGCGAGCGCGAAGCAGATGAACGCCAGTTCCTTGGGCGTGAAGGTCGTGACATGGATGAGCGGTATCACGAATGCGCTGCCGGAGCTGATCGGCTGCGCAAGGATGCGTTCGAGGTCGAAGGATCCGGATGGCGATTGGATGTAGAGATAGATGATCGCCACCAGCATCAGCAGGCTGCCGGCGACCGTGTACACGATGAACTTGAGCGTTGCGGGGCCTCGCTTGTCGCCGCCCCAGTTGCTGAGCAGCACGTAGAGAGGTACGAGCATCCCTTCCCAGAACATGTAGAAGAGCAGCAGGTCGATCGACAGGAGCACACCGGTCGTGGCGGCCTCGGTCAGCAGGACCAGGGTGCAGTAGAAGCGCAGGCGATCGGTGGTCTTGCGTGAGATCGCGAGAGCCCCGAGCAGGAACACGCCGGCGTTGAGCGCCAGCAACCAGGCCGATATGCCGTCGATACCCAGGTGGTACGTGGCGTTGAGGGCCGGCAACCACGCGTGCGTCTCCTGGAAGTGGAGCGGCAGCGGTCCGTTGGTCGCCTTGTTGCCCGGCATCCAGAGCAGGAGCAACGTGACGATGACCGCACCTACCAGTGTCGCGAAGATGGTCAGCCCCTTGACCACCGCCGTCAGGCGGCGCGGGACCAGCTGGAGCAGGATCGCCGCACCGGCGGGAATGACGATCAGCAGCGTGAGCCAGGGGATGTGGTTCACCGCGCGATGAACACCCACACGACCACGAGCACGACCGCGAACACGGTGAAGATCGATGCGTAGTCACGGATCAATCCGGTCTGCACCAGGCGGAGGTCAAGGCTGAATCCACGCAGCAAGTCCCCGATACCCTGGACCCAGCTGTCCATGACGTCGGGCTCGACGACGCGCCGTGCGGTTCGGGCGACCGCCTTGACCGGTTGCACCAGCGCACGGTCGTAGATCTCGTCGAAGTAGAACTTGTTGTACGAGAGGAGTGGGATCACCCGGGGCAGGCTCGCGAGCACAACCTGTGGATCCGGCCGGTGCTCGTACCAGAGGCGCATCGCGAGCCCGATGCCGATCAGGCTCGCCGCCGTGCCGATGATCAGACCCACGAGCGCGAGGCCGAAGGCAGGGTCGTGTAGCAACGGTGACTGGGAGCCGGCGAAGACGGGGCTCAGGAAGTCGCTGAACACGTGGAGGGTGTTGGGCAGCGGGAACTGGAGTGGCCACGCAACGATCACCGAGAGCGCGCCGAGGATGACCACCGGGATCAACATCGAGTACCCCGCCTCCTTCACTCCGAAGCCTCGGGCGGTCTGCGGTTCACCCTGGAACACCGTGAAGTAGAGGCGGAAGGCGTAGAGGCCGGTGAGCACATTGACGCCGACCCCGACCGCGTAGAGGATCCACGGCGCCGGCCCCGGGCCGGACACGGTACCGAAGCCGAGCAGATCCTCCTTGCTGAACCACCCCGAAAACAGGAAGAAGCCACCGAGAGCGAGTGACCCGGCGCCGAATGCGAGGTGAGTCCATTTCATGCGTGCGTGCAGACCACCCATGAGACGGATGTCCTGCTCGTCGTGGAGAGCGTGGATCACGTTGCCCGCCGCCATGAAGAGCAGTGCCTTGAACACGGCATGCATCGCGAAATGGAACATGCCAGCGGAGTACGCGCCGATGCCGACGGCGTAGATCATCAGTCCGATCTGCGACATCGTCGAATAGGCGATCACGCGCTTGATGTCTATCTGCGAGAGCGCGATGATGCCCGCCATCACGGCCGTCCCCATGCCGACGCAGGCCACCATGCCNNGTCGCGGCGTGGATCAGCGCGGAAACCGGGGTTGGGCCCTCCATCGCGTCGGGCAGCCATGTGTGCAGCGGGAACTGGGCACTCTTGGCGAAGGCCCCGATCGCCAGGAGCACGCAGATCCCGGTGATGAGTGCACCACCCGCGGGAAAGGCCTGTGTGCGCGCGAAGATGTTCGGCAGGCTCAGGGTGTGCGTATTGAGCACGATGAGAAACGCGGCGATCACGAGAGCGACATCACCGATGACCTGGGTGATGAATGCCTTGCGAGCCGCAGCGACCGCCGTCGGACGGTCGTGCCAGAAGCCGATGAGCAGGTAGCTGCTCAACGCAACCAGGGCCCAGCCGATGATGAGGATCAGCAGGTCCGCCGCAAGCACGAGCATCAACATCGAGAAGATGAAGAAGTTCATGTAGCTGAAGAACCGAGCGAACCCGGTGTCGTGCTCCATGTAGCCGACGCTGTAGACGTGGATCAGAAAGCCGACGCCCGTGATGACCATGAGCATCAGCGCGCTCAGGGCATCGAGGGTGAAGTCCATGCCGACTGAGAGGTTGGTGCCTCCACCGAGGTTGATCCAGTCCCAGAGGCGGACGGTGATGGCGCCCTGGCCGGACGGGGCGCCGACGACATTGGCGAGCACGAGGCACGCGACCATGAACGACGCAAAGATCGAGACCGTCCCGGCGAGGTTGACGAAGCGCCGGCCGAAAACCGGTCCGAGGAACCCGTTCAGCGCCGAACCGAGCAGGGGAAAGAGCAGCACCAGGAGGACGAGAGTCGACGCGGTGCTGACGTTCATTCCTTCATCTCGCTCAGGTCATCGACGTCCAGCTCCCGGCCGAGCCGGAAGATCTGCGTGATCAGCGCCAGGCCGACCACGACCTCCGCGGCGGCGACGACGATCACCATGAAGGCGAAGATCTGCCCCTCCTCGCTGTTGAGGAAGCGGCCGTAGGCAACCAGTGCGACGTTGCCGGCATTGAGCATCAGCTCGATACACATGAACACGACGATGGGGTTGCGCCGGATGAGTACGCCCATTGCGCCGACGGTGAACAGGAACGCGGCGAGTCCGAGCAGATACGGAAACAGGTTGGGATTCAGCATCCGCGCTGCTCAGTCACCTGCTCGAGCGCCTGGTCAGGTACACAGCCCCGATGGCCGCGACCAGCAGGAGCATCGAGGTGATCTCGAACGGCAGCAAGTAGTTGGTGAACAGCTGCCCGGCCACTGTCTGCACGTTGCCGGCATTGTTCACGGCGTCCTGCGGGAACTTGAACGTATGGTACGGGTCGCTCGCGCTGCCCACGGCGGTGGCATGGAATCCGTTGGTGTTGTATGTGATGCCGTTGCGAGCCGCGATGAAGACGAGCGCTGTCACCACGATGACTCCGGCGATGCCGATGACGGCGCGCAGGTCCAGCGTCGGGCGATCCTCCGCATCCGGGCTGAGCAGGGCCACGATGAACACGAAGAGCACCACCACGGCGCCGGCGTAAATGATGAGCTGCACAGCGAACAGGAACTGCGCGTTGAGGAGCAGGAACAGCACCGCGAGCATCGAGACGGTCAGCACGAGGCTCAGTGCCGAATAGATCGTCTGGCGCGAGAGCACGACACCCAGCGCGCTGACGGCGGCGAGCGCGATCACCACCGCGAAGAGGACCGTCATTTCGTCTTCCCGGCTCCCGGCTCGATCACCGTGGGCACATCGACGGGCACCCCGAGCTCGCCCGGACGTGGCGCGGTCTCGTGGTCGAGCGTGTTCTCCTGCGCAGCCCACGCGGCCCGGGGACGCACACCGGGGTCAAGGTCTTCTCGGCCGGTCTGATCGGCGCCGGCGCCCACCGGGCTTGGCCGGCCCTGCCCCTGGGTGAAGCCCGGCCACGACTCCAGCAGTTCCGCTTTGGTGACCACCGTTCGCTCCCGTCGGTAGTCAGCGAGCTCGAAGCGCGGACCGAGCGTGATCGCCTCGGTCGGGCAGGCCTCCGCGCAATACCCGCAGTAGATGCAGCGCATGAGGTTGATCTCGTACCGCTCGGCGTATCGCTCGCCGGGCGCGATCGGCGCCTTGGGATCGTTCTCAGCGGCGAGCACGTAGATACAGCCGACCGGACAGGCGGCCGCGCACAGCTCGCAGCCGATGCACCGCTCGAGCCCGTTGTCGTACCGGTGCAGGATGTGCCGGCCGCGATGGCGAGGCGACACCGGCTTCTGCTCCTCCGGGTACTGGATCGTGATGGGGTGCGTCCCCATCTTCTTCAGCGTGAATGCCAGGCCCTTGGCAATCTCCTTGATCGCCACGCCTATGCCCTGAGCGCGACGATCGCGCCGGTGACCACGATGTTGATCAGACCCAGCGGGAGCAGCACTTTCCAACCGAAATTCATCAGCCGGTCATAGCGCAGCCTGGGAAGCGTCCAGCGCACCCAGATCATCACGAAGAGGAG
>PLDZ01000122.1 GCA_003136295.1 Candidatus Dormiibacterota bacterium | reverse complement strand
ACCGCGCCCCCTGGGGCCGCTGAGCGCTCAGGCCGGAACGGCCTCGGTCTCCGCGCCGAGAACGCCCAGCAGCCGACCGAGCAGCTGCTGACCCTCGGTGCCGCGAGCGGCGCCGCTGCCATCGGAGAGCTCCTCCACGATGGCGTCGAGCTCGTTGAGCGCCCCGGGCGTGTCGAGGTCGTCGTCGAGACACTCGAAGAATCGCTGTTCGTGGCGATGCGCGGCCTCGTGACTGAGGGTGCCGCCTCCCTGCATGGCGTCGAGATAACGACGGTGCCGAGCCGCCGCCGCGCCGACCTCGGCATCGTCGTACGCCCACGACTCGCGGTAGTGGTGAGACGCGAGGAGCAGGCGCACCGCGGCGCCCGGCACGCGAGCGACCAGGTCACGCACGAAGACGAGGTTGCCAAGCGACTTGCTCATCTTCACGCCCTCGTGGTTGACCATCGCCACATGCGTCCAATGCCTGACGTACGGCGCGATCCCGGCGGCCTCGGCCTGAGCGATCTCCGATTCGTGATGCGGATAGATGAGATCGTCGCCGCCGCCGTGAATGTCGATGGGGTGGCCGAGCGCACCGGTCGACATCACCGTGCATTCGATGTGCCAGCCGGGGCGCCCACGCCCCCAGGGACTCGGCCAGCTCGGCTCGCCGGGGGCGGAGGACTGCCAGAGCACGAAGTCGAGCGCGTGCCGCTTGCGAGGGTCGTCGGGATCGGCGCCCCGCTCACGGCTGAGCTCGATCATGGTTGTGTGGTCGAGCCGGCTCAGCCGTCCGTAGTCCGGATAGACGCCCGAGTCGAAGAAGGCCCAGCCGTCGACGGCGTAGGCGTAGCCGCCGTCGATGAGCTGCGCGATGAGGTCGACCATCTCATCGACGTGCTCGGTCGCGCGCGGCGCCGCGTCGACCGGGAGGAGACCGATCTCCGCCATGTCGTGGTCGAACATTCGCACCTGCTCCGTGGCCAGCTCTCGGAAATCGACGCTGCGTTCGCGTGCGACCCGCAGGATGTCGTCATCGACGTCGGTGACGTTGCGCACGCTGCGCACGCCGAGACCCGCGTCGCGAAAACGGCGTTGGAGCACATCGAACACGTGATAGACGAAGGCATGACCGAGGTGCGCCGAGTCATACGGGGTGATACCGCAGACGTAGATGCCGACCCGTCCGCCCCGCGGCTCGAAGGGCACCACCTCCTGGCGGGCGGTGTCGAACAATTGCATGCGGTTCGATTCTACGGCGCGTTCGACGGCGCCCCTCGCGGCTGCTCGTGCTCGAGCATGCCGCGCGCAGCCTCGAGCACTGCGACGCTGCTCTTGAAGCTGAGCCGGGCTTTGGCATCGTCGAATCCGAGCCATGCGGCCTCGGCGATCTCGGTCGGATCAGGGCACAACTCCGTACCCTCGGGTGCCTCGACGATGAAGTGATGGACGCGCTTGAAGACCAGCGAGCCCTGGTTGGGCCGTCGGTACACGTACTCGGAAGCAGGCAATGGAGCGCGCAGCACCAGCACGTCGCGAGCGATGCCGGTCTCCTCGGAGATCTCGCGAAGCGCAGTCGCCTCCGGTGTTTCGGCCCGCTCAACGATGCCCTTCGGGAAACCCCAGTGCCGTCCGTCGCTGATCAGACACACCTCGTACCCGTCCGACGATCGCCGCACCACGACTCCCCCGGACGAGATCTCGTTGGGGCGCATGGGCCGGCGGGGCATGACTGCACCGTACTCCGGTCCGCCTGGAGCGCGGTCGTGCACGTTGGTGCGGTTCGCTCCGAGCCCGATTGCTATGATCGGGTGCTTCGCGGCCCCGTGGTGTAGCCTGGTCTAACACGCCACCCTGTCAAGGTGGAGATCGTCGGTTCAAATCCGATCGGGGTCGCCACGCGAGGCCGGAGCGACCGTGAGGCTACGAGAGAATGAATCCTCATGGACTTCCACCCTCCCGGCGAGTTGCGCGGCACAGTCGTGGCGCTGCGTCATTATCGACGGGAGGATCGCGGTGCCGTCAAGAACGCGATCGCCGCGAGCCTCGACAGTCTCCGGGCGTGGATGCCGTGGGCGCAGTCAGCGCCGACCGACGAAACCGTTATGGGCTTTCTCGAGCCCTCGATCGAGCGCTTCGGCGGGGACGCGGCCGCCAACTACGCGATCACGCTGTGTGACTCCGGCCAGTTCGTCGGCGGATGCGGATTGATGCCGCGCGTCGGGCCGGCTGCGTTGGAGATCGGCTACTGGGTGCACGCGGGATACCACCGCCGCGGCATCGCGACCGAGGCGGCGCGCCTGCTCACCAACGCCGCGCTCGCGATGCCCGGCGTTCTCAGCGTCGAAATCCATTGCGATGCTGGCAACATCGCCAGCGCGAGCGTAGCGCGAACCCTGGGTTTCCGGCTGGACCGTGTCGTGCCTGATGCGCTCGATACACCGGCCAAAACCGGTCACTCGATGGTCTGGATCAGCGAACGACCGGTCTGACCCCGCGTGTCAGGTGATCGTGATACCGGCGAGGTCGGGTGGATCGGGGTACTTCGGATCCATCTCGGTGAGCGTCTCGATGAGCAGCCGGCTCACCGCCCAGTTGCGGAACCACTTGTGATCCGATGGAATCACGTACCACGGCGCACTCCTGGTCGACGTGCGCTCGATCGCCTCTGAGTATGCGGCCTGATACTCCTTCCAGAGCGCGCGATCCTCGATGTCGCCGCGCTGGAACTTCCAGCGTTTCTGGGGGTTCTTGAGGCGTTCTTCAAAGCGCCGTCGCTGCTCATCCTTGGAGATGAGCAGGCAGCACTTGATGACCGTCATGCCACCTTGCGTGAGCAACGATTCAAAGGCAGTGATGTCGTCGTAGCGCTTCTTCCATACCTGCTTGGGGACGAGCTTGCGCACGCGCGCCACCAACACGTCCTCGTAGTGGGAGCGATTGAAGATGCCAATCTCTCCCGCGCGAGGCGTCGCCCGATGCACCCGCCAGAGAAAGTCATGCGCCAGCTCTTCAGCTGTCGGTGGCTTGAACGACGTGACCCTCGTGCCCTGCGGGTTGACGCCGCTGAAGACGTGCGCGACAGTGCCGTCCTTGCCCGACGCATCGGTCCCCTGGAGGACGAGGAGCACGGAACGCCGGCCCTCCGCCCAGAGCCGCGTCTGCCATTCGACGAGCGCCGGTACATCGTCGACAAGGGCGGCGTCTGCGGCCCGACGGCCGCCGCGCAACGGTCTCGTGTCGGCTGGATCGATGGTGCCGATGTCGACCTTCGACCCGGGTTTGACCGACCACACTTCGCGCATCGCTGATGAACTCTAGTCCTCGGCTGCCGCGACCCGCACACCAAGATGCGACCGCAGCCAGGTGGTCAGGTCGCCGAGCACATGGTCGCGCTCCGGCTCGTTGAAGATCTCGTGCCAGAGGCCGTCGTACATCTTCAGCGTCTTGTCGCGCGACCCTGCACGATCGTAGACGTGCGGTCCACATCCAGGATCGACGAGACCGTCCGCCGTGCCCTGCATCACCAGCAGCGGCATGCGGAGCGACGGCAGTCCGGCGTCGACACGTTCCATCGCATCGAGCATCTCCGCTCCGAGACGCGCACGGATCGGCGTGCGAAACACGAGTGGGTCGTTGTTGTACGCGTCCACGACAGCAGGGTCGCGGCTGATGCGGTTGAGCGGCAGACGCAGGACACCGGTGTTGGGCGCGACGCGCGACAGAGCTCGGCCGACGGCGAGCGTGAATCTCGATACCTCGCGCGGACACGCCGCGGGAGCGGAGAGCACGAGTCCGTCGAGCGGACCGCCGGCTCGCACCGCGAGGTCGAGCGCGATGAGACCGCCCATGCTGTGACCGAGCAGCACTACACGCAGCGACGGCCAGCGTGCACGTGCCTGAGCGATCACCGTCACAAGGTCGTCGACGTAGTCGTCGAAGCTCACCAGGCTGGTCCGTTTCCCATCGCTGAGGCCGTGTCCTCGGTGGTCGGCGGCGCGAACCGCGATCCCGTCGGCGACCAGCCGGGCAGCCACGGCAGCATATCTGCCGGCGTGCTCGGCGAATCCGTGTGCAATCACCACAACGCCAGTCGGTGCGACTGCGGGAACCCACGTCCGCGCGTGGATCCGGAGCCCGCGCGCGCCGATGAAGGCGTCCTCCTCAGCCCGTACCTCGGACAGGTCGTCGGTCACCTTCACAGCGCGACCCTGGCATCGCGATACAGCTCGCGACGCTGTTGGTTAACTCACCCGCACCCGCGGATCGAGGACGGCGTACAGAGCGTCGACGACGATATTCGCCGCCACGACGAAGAATGACGCGACCAGCACAATGCCGATGACGACCGGAAGGTTTTCCACCTCGATCGCTTGGACCACGGTGAGCCCGAGCCCGGGCAAGCCGAAGATGCTCTCAGTGATGATGGCGCCGCCGAGCACGGTGGCCAAGTCTATGCCAAATTGGGTGACAATCGGCGTCAAGGAACTGCGCAGCCCGTGGCGGTAGACCACGCGCCGCTCGCTCAACCCCTTCGCGCGGGCCGTCCTGATGTAGTCCTCTCCGAGAGTCTCGAGCAGAGAACTTCGAGTCAGTCGTGAGTAGGTCGCAGCAGTGATGAGGGCGAGCGTTATCCATGGTAAGAGGAGGTCGTGCGCCCACTCCAGGGGATTCTGGGTGAACGGAGTCCAGCTACCAGGTTTGGGGAATATAGCAATGCCGTGAATGGTCAGGAGGTAGTAGAGGACATACAGGAGCAGCAGTCCGAGGATGAATGTCGGCATCGAGACACCGGTGAGCACGAACACCGTGGCCCCGCGGTCCCACAGACTGCGTGGCCGTCGCGCGGCGAGCACCCCGACGCTGATGCCGAGCACCATCCACAAGATCGCCGACCCCACGGCGAGTGAGATGTCGATGGGCACCGCCTGAGCAATGATGGTGGTCACTGGGAGACGGTTGACGTTCGATGTGCCCAGGTTGAACTGCCCGGGGATAGGCACCAGACGCTTCAGGTAATTCCAGTACTGCACGATGACGGGGAGGTTGAATCCGTATTCCTTATTGATGTTTTCGAGCAGCGCGGGGGTCACCGCTCGCCCAGCGAGCTCTCGTGCCGGATCGACGCCCGGCCGTGCGTAGTACAGGACGAAGACCAATGTGATGATGACCCACAGCGTGATGAGTCCGAAGACGATCCGACGGATAAGGAATCGGGTCATGCCGCTTTCTTGCGGCGAGCAGCAAAGATGCGCTCCGCTCGAGGATCAAGTGCGTCACGAACCGCGTCACCCAAGAGGTTGAAGGCGAGCGTCGTGAGGAGCAGAAAGAGCATCGGGAAGATGTAGAACCACCATGCCTGGAATCCAACGCCTTCGGCGTCCGAGAGCATGTTTCCCCACGATGGCGTAGGCGGCGTCACACCAAGCCCGAGGAACGAGAGCGTCGCCTCGAAGATGATCGCCGTAGGTATGAGCAGCGTCGCAAGGACGATAACGGGCGCGACCAAGTTGGGAAGGATGTCCACAAACATGATTCGCAGGTTGCCTGCACCCAGCGAATGCGCCGCTTCCACGTATTCCTTCTCACGTTGCGACAGCGCCTGCCCGCGCACGATCCTGCCGATGGCCGCAAATGAGAAGAAGGCGATGACCAGGATCACCAGCGGCAGACTGGAGCCGAAGACGGAAACCAGAACGATGGCGAAGAGCACGTAAGGGAACGAGAGGACCACGTCCATGATCCGTGCGAGGATGCCGTCGAGCCAGCCGCCGAAGTAACCGGCGAAGAGGCCAACGACCACCCCGACTATCGTCGCGATCGCAGTGGCAAGCACACCGACGAGAAGAGACACTCGCGCGCCGTATGCGATTCGCACGAGGATGTCGCGGCCAAGGTTGTCGGTCCCGAGCAGGTACCCGGCGCTGCCGGGCGGCAGCGGTTGGCCGCTGGCATCGGTGCCGGTGTCGACGTTGGCGTCGGTTGCGCCGTGCCCGGTGATACCGGCGATCAGCGGCGCCGCGATCGCGAGGATGATGATCAGCAGGATCACCACAATGGAGATGATCGCTACCCGGTCGGTTCGGAGCCGCGCCACCACCAGTTGGAGCGGCGTTCGACCCTGGATGCCCTTGACGGCAGGATCCTCAGGCGGGAGGTCACCGGCAATCGCCTCGACTGTGGACAGGCTCATGTCGGCGCCTCCGCTAGAAAACCTTCGACCGCATGCAGGATCGTTGCCTTCTCACTGGCGAGTTTCTCACCTTCGGCGACGGGGAAGTGGCAGGCCGTAACGTGGCCCGGCGGGTCCCCTACGCCACTCTTCAGCAGCGGCTCCTCCGTGGAGCAAATCGGTTGCGCCTTCGGACACCGTGTGTGGAAGCGGCATCCTGACGGCGGATTGATGGGCGATGGCACGTCTCCGGTGAGGATGATCCGGTCGCGAGTTCGCGCCTTGTCCGGATCGGCGACAACAGACGCCGAGAGCAGCGCGTTGGTGTAGGGGTGATGCGGTGTGCTGTACAGGTCCTTGACGTCGGCCACCTCGACGATCTTGCCGAGGTACATCACGGCCACGCGATCGCTGACATGCTGGACGACAGCGAGGTCGTGGGCGATGAAGATGTAGGTGAGTCCGAATTCGCCCTGCAGGTCCTCGAGCAGGTTGATGATCTGCGCCTGGATGGAGACGTCGAGCGCCGACACCGGCTCATCGCAGACGATGAGCTTAGGGTGCAGCGCCAGCGCTCGGGCGACGCCGATGCGCTGGCGCTGGCCTCCGGAGAACTCGGCGGGAAACCGGTTGTAGTGCTCCGGATTGAGCCCGACAACCTCCATGAGCCCCTGCACACGCTTTCTGCGCTCGGCCCCGCTGGCGACGTGGTGGATGGCCAGGGGGTCGCCGATGATCGATCCCACGCGACGGCGGGAGTTGAGTGAACCGTATGGGTCCTGGAAGATCATCTGCATCCCGCGACGGTAGGGCCGCATCCCAGACCTCGACAACGTGCTCAGGTCGGCTCCGTCGAAGGTCAGATGGCCAGAGGTCAGCGGGAAGAGCCGCATGATGCATCGGGCCAGGGTCGACTTTCCACATCCGGTTTCCCCGACGAGCCCGAGCGTTTCCCCGCGGCGCACCTGGAGGCTGACCCCGTCGACGGCCTTGACGCTGCCCACCTGGTGCTTGAAGAAGATGCCTTCCTTTATGGGGAAGTGCTTGACGATGTCTTCAGCGCCAAGCAGGATGTCGCCGTCTGCGGCGGGATCAGGCATAGACGGCGGCTCCCTCGACGGCGGCGATGACCCCCGGGAGTTTCGCCGAGCGCGCACCTCGATGCGTGCTCGCGTAGCGCTGGCGCGCCGTGTCCATGGCGATGCCGACACCCGTCATGTCCGGCGGCAGCCAGCATGCCGAGGTGTGGTTGGGTCCGGCGGCGATCGGTATGAGGTCCGGCTGGTCGTCGATGCACGTCTCCATGGCGAACGGGCAGCGCGGATGGAACCCGCACCCGCTGGGCACACTGATGAGGCTCGGCGGCGAGCCGACGATCGGTGTTAGCCGGCTTCCGACCACTCCGGTCGCCGATGGGACCGACCCGAGCAGGCCGCGCGTGTACGGGTGGTGCGGCGAGAAGAAGATGGTGCGCGCGTCGGCACGCTCGGCTGCCCGGCCGGCGTACATGACGAGGACCTCGTCTGCAACCGACGCGATCACACCGAGGTCGTGGGTGATGATGATCATCGCCATCCCCAGCTCGTTCTGCATCTGGATCAGGAGTTCCATGAGCTGCGCTTGCACCGTCGCGTCGAGCGCGGTGGTCGGCTCGTCGGCGATGAGCAGCTTCGGCTTCAAGGCGAGCGCCATGGCGATCATCACGCGCTGGCGCATGCCCCCTGACATCTCGTGGGGATAGGCTTCAACACGGCGCTCGGGCTGCGGAATGTTCACCAGCCGAAGCAGCTCCACCGCCTGGCTCATCGCGTCCTGCTTACTGGCAGAGGTGTGCGCCCGGATCGCCTCGGCGATCTGCCATCCGACCCGAAAGTGGGGATGGAGGCTCGATAGGGGATCCTGGAAGATCATCGCGATTTCGGCCCCTCGGATCTTACGAAGCTCGTGCTGGCTCATCGTGAGCAGCTCCTTGCCATTGAAGACCGCGGAGCCGGTGATGTCCGCCCCGGGGTTGAGACCGAGCATCGTGAGAGCGCTCACACTCTTGCCGGAGCCCGACTCGCCGACCACTCCCAGAGTCTTGCCGGCTTCGACCGAAAATGAGAGGCCGCGTACAGCCCGTACCGTCCCATCCGCTGTTGGGAACGAGACGGTCAGATTGTCAACGGCAAGCAGGGGCATGGCGTCTCGATGGTACTGAATGAAGATGCCCGCTGCGTGCGCAGCGGGCATCTTCCTCCATCGGACTAATCGACCGTGGCTACGACGAGAGCCAGAGTTGCGTGTAGTCGTACGATTGGGAAAGGGGCATGAAGATGGCGTTGTGGACACGCGTCGATCGATAGATTGCAAACACCTGAGTCTGGAAAGGAATATACGGGGCGTCGGCCATCACTTTCTCGTCGGCCTGGTGCCACAGGCTTGACGCTCCCGAGATCGTGGTTGCCGCCTCTGCCTGCGTGACGAGGGCGTCGACCGCCGGGTCGTCATAGCCTCCCCAGTCGGCGCCCGGGAAGCTGAGAGCGCCGTCGAGGATGTCAGGAAGGATGGATCGACCGTTCGTCGGGCTGTACCAGTCGGGACCCCAACCGGGCTCGGTGATGTCCCACTTGCCCGCCTTGAGGCCGCTCGCCGAGCCGACTCCGACACCCGAGGGGCCGTAGTAGCCCTGGGCGATCGGAACGCCGACCACTGTCACACCGCACTTGGCGAAGTCCGACTGCACCTCCTGGAATACCGCCGGGTGGTTGCCGTTGTTGCGGTAATAGTCAGTGAGCTTAAAGCCGTTCGGGTAACCGGCGGCCTTCAACTTTGACTTGCACGTGGCGGGGTCGCCTTGGTTGTTCTTCGTGGGGTAGTCGTTGAACTGGACGTAGCCTTGGGCGCCTGGGCCGAAGACCTGGTTGAGCGGCTGGTTGAGGCTCGGGCCACCGTAGATCTTCCCGATTGCCACCTTGTCGATGGCGTACTCGAGCGCCCGGCGGACCGCGACGTTGCCCAAGGCACCACCGTTGTTCCCGCTCAGCACGTTGAAGACGAGGTATGGGTTGGTATCGCCCGGCTCCGGGAAGGTCCCGAATTGCGTATTCCACGTGGGTGTCTCAAGCCCCGTAATGTCGGCCGTCGGGACGACCGTGTTCCAAGCCAGGTCCGCAGTGCCCGCCTGCATATCCTGCTGCACCTCTGTCGCAGCCGCAGAGCCGGCGAGGTCGAGCTTTATATCGATCTCGTTGACGTAGGCGTGACGGAGTGGATCGACGCTATGGCTCCAGGTCGGATTGCGGTTGAGGATGATCTCGTGCGTCACGTTATACGTGCTGATGTAATAGGGTCCGTCGGAAATCAAGACGTTTCCGGGGGCCAAGGGCATGTACTTGAGGTACTCAACCGGCGCCGCCGACGCGAACGGGAGCGCGAGGATGCTGGTGAAGTCAACAGCCGGCTCGGTGAGGGTGAACACGATGGTAGAGCTATCCGGGGTCTGAATACCCGAGACGCTGGTCATCCCGTTGTTGATGAAGGTCGCTCGAGCAGCAGGGCTCTCCGATGGGCTTGACGCTTCGAAAGCATTACAGAATGCCGCGAACCCCGCGATCGTCGACTTGTAGTAACCGGGGTTGCCGTTGGGCGCTAAGGTCGGATCACAGTTGCGGAGGATGCCTCGCTGGAAGTCCTGCGACGTGACCGGACGCGGTGGGCTCGTGTTCCACATGAGGCCACTCCGCAGGTGGAACGTATAGGTGAGGGCGTTGGAGCTCACCGTGGGGAGGGCCGACGCCGCGTCTGGCACGAGGGACGTGGCGGTGCTGAATGTGGTCGACGTGGGGTACGAGATCAACTGGCGCGCGTACGTCCGCTCGAGCGCATAGCCGAGGGTCTCGTACTCACTCTGAGGGTCGCCCAACTCGCTGAGGTCCGTGCTCCCCTCAATCTTCAAAGTGCCGCCCATCACCGGCGTACCGCCCGCATTCTGGTTCGCACTCAGCCACGGGACCGTCGAGGTGTCGAAGTTGGTCGGGTTGAAGTAATCAGGAGCCGACTTCGTGCCGGAGGGTGAACTCGAACTGCCGCAGGCGGCGACTACCATCGTGGCGAACGCCACGACGCTGATCCGTTTTGTGATTCCACGGGGCGTTTTTCCGACGCCCCGAGCCAGTACCTTTCCCGCAGTCATCAAAACCTCCTTGTGGCCCCTGCTCCTCGGGCGTCCATGAACGCGCCAGAGGCCCCGGACGGGGGCTGGCACGAGCGCATCATATTCGCCCTGCACGACAATGCGCCTCCCCCTCAGGGGTGATCTTTCCTACGACCAGTGCCAGTTTTCGGGGCAGATCACCAGCAGCGGGTCGAGGGGACCGGTTCCTTTCAGGGCTTTGTTGATCTCCGCCAGGGCGTAGTCGGGAACGGGAACCCAGAGGACCGGGAGGGCTTTGGCGATGTAGGTCTCGTAACTGTCCATCGGTTGGATCAGGCCGCTGGACTCGGTGGCGGCGATATCCGCCTCCGCTTGCGGGTCGCAGTAACCGCCGACGTTGGAGCCCGCATAGACGGGGCTCGCCGCTGAGCCGGTGCACGCCCAGAGCTGATCACCCGACGGGTAGTAGTCGGGCGAATAGATCCAGGGTGTGTCCCAGTAGGCCATGTCCCAGGTGCACGCCGCACCCGGCGTGCAGGGAACCGCCGAGCCGAGGACCGCGTCGTACGAGGCCTGCGACAGCCTGATCCGGATCCCGGCAAGTGCGAAGTCGGACACCAGCTGGTTCATCTCCGCGGTCACTCGTGGGGATCCGCTGACATATTGCAGGCTGAGCGACGCCGGCTGACCTTGCTTGACGCCGGCGCCGCAGTCGCCCGCGGCCGTCCCCGGCTTCGCGCAGCTGCTCACGCCGCCCGATTTGACCGTCCAGCCGTTGGCCTGGAGCAGTGCCTGCGCCGACGTGGGGTTGTAGGCATATGGATTGCCTTGCTCGTAGGCGTCGACGAATTGGGAAGCGGGCGTGATCGGCACCGGGCCATAGGTCGGAGTCGCATATCCAAGGAAGACCTTGTCGATGAGGCGGCGCTGATCGACAAGATCCTGCATCGCCTGCCGGAAATACAGCTGGCTGAAGATCGGCCCGCTGACGGGATTGGTGAAGTTCACCCCGACGTAGTTGATCGACCAGGTGGTCCACGGGTCGAGGTTGTAGACACCGCTCAGTGAGCCTTTCAGCGCGGCGTCGTCGGCGGGAAGGTAGCCGAAGTCCACAGCGGTGTTGCTGACCGAGCTCGCCGCTCTGAGCCGGTTGAACTCCACGGTTTCCTGGGTGAAGGGAACCTCGTCAAACTCCTTGAGGGTGGGTTTGACCGGTCCGCCGTATTCCGGGTTCGGCACCATCCTCAGGTTCCCCTCCGTGTCCATGGACTTCAGCCTCCAGGGCCCCGACACCACCTGCCAGAGGGGATTGGTGTCGTAGGTGCCGACGCTCCGCGACTGCGAATCGAGGAACGCGTAGACCGCTTTGGCGCCGGCGGGCGTCTGGTCATAGTTTCCGACTGGTCCGGCCGCCGACTCCTTGTCCCAGAGGTGCTGGGGGAGCGGGGTGATCTGGCTGAGCTCGTTGTACGTGAAGAAGTACGAGCCGTACGCCTGATCGAGATTGAAGGTGATCTGGAGCGGATTCGCAGCGCTGATCGTCGTGGACAGGACGTTGTCCGGGTATTCGCCCGGCACGTAGGCCGGCCAGTAGGCCTTGTCCGCGGCGACGAGGTTCTGCCAGAACTGCACGTCCCGGGCGGTGACCGGGAGTCCATCGGACCATCTCCATCCCTTGAGGGTGACGGTGACCGATTTGCCCCCGTCCGAGTAGACGGGCCGATCAGCGAGGCTCAGGCTGCTGTTGAGCTGTACCTGCCCATTGGTGCTAAACGAGTAGAGCGGCCGGTACAAGAGGTACTGGAACTGGAACACGTTGGCGGCGCTGTAGAACTGACCCGGCGTGAGTGGAAAGATGTAATTGGGGATCGCTCCGGGTTGCTCGGCGAACGTCGCCGAGGTCTTGGTCACGTGGGTGACCGGCGTCGAGCTGTCGCCGCAAGCTGCGAGCAGCACCGCTCCCAGGATGAACAGCGCAGCCGACGTCTCGAACCGCCGGCTTGAGGTGGCCATGGTCACGCGGCGCGCGAGTCCGGCCAGCGTCCCTCCGATCGAGCCAGCGCCAGGTCGTACACCGGCGAGATCCGCAGCCGGCGCGGCAGTGCGGGGCCCGCAAGGCGCATCGAGCGGGTCAGTGCGGTGAACGCGGCAACGTGCGCGGGCGTCCAGGGGAGGCCGTAGCCGCGGCGCAAGTCGGGCGGTAGCAGCCCAGTGGCGATGAAGGCGAGCGTGTCCGTACCGGGGCGCATCAGGCGCGATCGGACCGGCGGGTGCAGCACCGTTCCCGCAACCTCCCGCGAGCCGGCGCCGGGAAGCGCCTGACCGCGCAGCACCTCCTTGTCAACGTACCTTCGCAGGGCTGCGCTATCCGGCCAGCACTGGTTTCGGGACAGCCCCATGAGCCGCGCCACGTCATCCCATTCGCGCACGAAGGTATCGCGTTCAACCGTGCTCAGACCGCCGACGAGCGCGTCGTGCGCGACCAGCATGGTGTCGACGAATGTCGCGTGGACCCAGCGGAGCAACGACGGGTCGCTCGCCGAATAGCGTGTCCCGGCCGGAACTCTCGAGGTGGCGTTGGCCTCGGGCAGCGTGCCCGAGACGGGTCGGTGCAGCCCGTTCACGCGCCCGGAGACGCGCTCCGCCTCCTGACTTGTTCCAAAACAGACGATCGTGACCCACCGCACCGTCCGCTCCAGCCGGCCGTACGGATCCGACTTGTAGGTGCTGTGCTCGATCGCGCCCTGGGCCACGAGTGGATTTGCCGCCTGGAGGAGCAGCGCCCTGCCGGCGGCGAGCAGCAGCCGGGGCTCGCGCATCACCACCCAGGTCACGGAGTCCGGTCCGAAGAGCCCGGGGTCCGGGGTTGGATCGCGCAGCGGAAGCGGGCGCGGTTGAGCCGGACGACGAAGCAGGCTGAGCGCCGACCGTGCGTCGGGTATTCCGAGCACGGCTCAGCGCTCCGCCGTGGTGGCGGGCGTATACACGCGGCGCAATTCGGCGGTCAGGTGGGGCCGCGGCTCGCCGCCGTCAGTCGCCATGCGCAGGCGATACCTGAGGACGTCAGCATCGATCTCGAAGTCCCGCTGCAGCCCGGTGACCGTTTTGGCTGACGGCGTGCATTCCACCGTCATGGTTCGCAGGGTTAGACGGTTGCCTTCCCAGCGCCCGGTCTCGATCTCGACAACCCCGATCGGGTGGGTCATCGCCACTTCGACAGCGCCATCCCCGAGCGCTCGCCAGTACCCCGACTCGGCGTGCATCGGGCGACCGTCCTCTCGCCCGCTGGTCCGCTGCACGTAGGAGATGAATGGCTTGCCGTTGTGGCCGAAGGTGACCCACTCGCGGTAGCGGAAGGGTTCGCCTGTCAGCCACCGCCCCTCCCCCTCGCCGTGCCAGTCACCGAGCAGCTCGGCAAGCCGCCCCAGGTCCGGGTGCGTGGGTTGTTCGACAGGCATGCACCGAGTGTCGCATGGGTCGGCGGGGCTCCGGCGTCCGCTTTGGCTACCATCCTTCACGTGTCAGATATCGACGGAATCGAACGTGTCCTGGTGGTCGTCGCCCATCCCGACGACTGCGACTTCGGCAATGCGGGGACGACCGCAAAATGGACGGATGCCGGCGTGACGGTCTCCTACTGCATCATCAC
>PLDZ01000027.1 GCA_003136295.1 Candidatus Dormiibacterota bacterium | reverse complement strand
CTCGCGGCGACCAGTCCGTCGCCTCCGTTGTTGCCATACCCGGCGACAACGCTCACGCCGGCCGTCCGTCCCAGATGGCGCCACGCACATCGCGCAACCTGCCATCCGGCGATCTCCATGAGCTGGAGTGTCGTCACCCCGCACTCTGCGGCTGCGGCGTCGAGGCGCGCCACCTGCTCCGAGGTCAGCTCGCCGAGCGTCCCGTCGGTCTCGGGGCTCGTGGTCACGCCAGCTCGACCTCCACCGTGGCGCCCACGCGCGGACCGCTGACCGCCGCGGCGCTGATACCCCGGCCGGCGATCTCGAGGTGACCACCGCTGCCGATCAGCGCTCCGGGTCCGGCATCGATCTGCGCGTAGGTGGCAACCAGGCCGGTGGTGCCGCCGCCCGGCCAGATGACTGAACGGACGGCCGCCCCACCGAGGTCGTCGGCGCGGATGGTGGTGATCGCGTTGCCGAAATGGTCGACCACGGCGACCCGTCCGGTGATGTGGGATCCAACCCGCTTGGCGAAAGCGTCGGTGAGGACGGTCGGGTCGTCGATCAGATCGCCGGCGACGTCGAACCGCTCCTTTGATGACAGCTCGGCCGCGAAGGGCGCGAAGACGTCGCGACCGTGGAACGTGGGCGACGCGTCCTGCGCGACGTCGATGCTCACGGCCCAGCGGTCCTCCGGCGGGGTCTCGCCCCAGAGGTATGACACCAACCCGTTGTCCGGAGCGACGCAGCGGATCCTGCCGGCCTCGATGGCGATCGCACGTCGTTCCGTGCCGACACCCGGGTCGATGACGGCGCAGAAGACCGCGCCTCCAGTGAATGCCCGCGCCAGGGCCTTCAGCTGGTAAGCGCCCGCAAGCACGTCCCCGGGAGGAATCCCATGCGTTCCCTCGACACAGACGGCGTGGGGGTCGACACGCAGAGCGGCGCCGATCAGCGCCGCCGCATATGCGTCGTCGCGTCCAAAGTCGGTGACGAAGACGATCGGCTGCCGCATGGCGGACTTCGGTACCGTACCAGTGGCATGGAGAATCCGCCGAGCGCGCCTGCATCCGTGCGCCGCCGGCCGTTCTGGGGTCTGCCGGTTGTCGTGATCGCCGTCGTTGTGATCGTTGCCCTGTTCGTCGTCGGCTTCACGGGGCTGTTCGCCAACCCGGTGAGGTCAGTGAACCCCGACGGGACGACGACACTCGCCGGAGGCTTCGAGCCCTATCAATGCAATAGCACGGCGTGCGACGGGTACATCTCCGCTGGAGCTCGCAGCGTGTTCGTGGTCTTTCCGCGCGGCTGCACACCGCCCGCGCGCGGCGCGACGATCAGCGTCGTGGGCAAACCTGCTCCGGATCTGGGCAACGCCTCATACCGAGCCACCGCCTGCTCCTGAGACGCTCCTCCCCGCCAAGCCTCCAGGCTACGCGGTGGCGGCGATCCCCATCAGGCGCCAGCCGCAGTGGGCAACGAGCCACCCGCCGTCGGCCACTTCGTGGTCCTCGTCGTCATGGCTTGTGTCCACAGAGGGGTCGCGCTCGAAGGTCCAATCCTGGGTGACCGATGTGCTGCCGATGATGCCGAAACGGACCACGGCTCGCTCGCGACCGTCCACCACCGAGGCCGTCGTGACCTCAGCCGAGGCGATGTCCGCGTCCAATGCCGGCGCCCCCTCGGTGTGTGCGTCCTGCAGGACGCGAAACGCATCTCTCGCGATGAGCAGGAACGCATCGGGGGTGAAGGCAGGATCGACCTTGGTGACCGATGCGAGATCGAGGCCCGGGACTGCCTCCTCGCCGCGCTCGTGAAACTCGCGGTCAAGGTCGGAGAGCATCGTCGCATCGACCGAGTCGAGTTGCTCCTCGTCCGCTGCCCGTCTGGCAAGGCGGCTTCCGATCCCGGTGACATGGAGGAATCCGGAGCCGAGTGACTCCGCAAGCGAGTGGTCGGGTAGCGCGTCGCTCATCGATGTACCTCTGAACGGTGATTCGAAGCTCGAATCTACCCAGCGGCGCCGCGAGCCGATGACAGTGTCGCCGTGTTGTAGCCGATCGTTGATCGACTCATCGCGAATGTCCGGAGAAAACAAAAGCGCGGCCCGGGAAACCCGGACCGCCCTTTCAGGAATCGGATCAGCTGCCGATCAGTACTCCGGCATCGGCGGTCCCGCCGGTGCTCCCTTCTTCTCGGGGATGTCGGTGATCAGCGCTTCGGTGGTGAGCAGCAGCGCGGCGATCGACGCCGCGTTCTGGACCGCCGACCGGGTGACCTTGGTCGGGTCGATGATGCCGGCCTTGACCATATCGACGTACTCGCCCTTGGCGGCGTCAAATCCCTGGCCCTTGGGCAGGGACTTCACCTTGTCGACGACGACGGAGCCTTCCATGCCGGCGTTCTGCGCGATCTGACGGAGGGGCTCCTCGAGCGCGCGGCGGAGGATGTTCACGCCGGTGAGCACGTCGCCCTCGGCCTTGACCTTGTCGAGCGCGGGAATCGCGTTGACGAGCACGACACCGCCACCAGGCACGATGCCCTCTTCGACCGCGGCGCGCGTGGCGGACACGGCGTCCTCCATGCGGTGCTTCTTCTCCTTGAGCTCGGTCTCGGTCGGTGCGCCGACCTTGATCACGGCGACGCCGCCGCTGAGCTTGGCAAGGCGCTCCTGGAGCTTCTCCTTGTCCCAGTCACTGGTGGACTTGTCGATCTCGGCCTTGATCTGCTCGATGCGGCCCTTGATCGCGTCCTTGCTGCCGTTGCCCTCGACGACCGTGGTGTCGTCCTTGGTGATGCTCACGCTGCGCGCGCGACCGAGCGAGCTCAGTTGCGCAGAGTCGAGCTTGAGGCCGACCTCCTCGCTGATCACCTGGCCGCCGGTCAGGATCGCGATGTCCTGGAGCATTGCCTTGCGGCGATCACCGAAGCCTGGGGCCTTGACGGCCACTGCGTTGAAGGTGCCGCGGAGCTTGTTGACGATGAGGGTGGCAAGCGCCTCGCCCTCGACGTCCTCGGCGATGACCACGAGCGGCTTGCCGCTCTGGACGACCTTCTCGAGGATCGGGAGGAGGTCAGCGATCGCGGAGATCTTCTTGTCGGTGATGAGGATGTACGGATCCTCCAGCACGGCCTCCATGCGCTGGGCATTGGTGACCATGTACGCAGAGATGTAGCCCTTGTCGAACTGCATGCCCTCGACGAGCTCGAGTTCGGTCTCGAGGCCCTTCGACTCCTCGACGGTGATGAC
>PLDZ01000142.1 GCA_003136295.1 Candidatus Dormiibacterota bacterium | reverse complement strand
TGCACATCGACCGCGAGCGCCTTCAACGGCGAGACGTAGACGACCTGCGTTTTACCCTCAACCACCTCGCCGCGATCGGCGGCCCGGTAGAGCGCATCGATGCAGACGAGGAACCCCGCGAGCGTCTTGCCCGAGCCGGTGGGCGCCGCGATCAGCGTGTTCCGGCCGGACGCGATCTCCGGCCAGCCCTCACGTTGCGCGGGAGTCGGGCCCTCGGGAAACCGGCGCTCGAACCAGGCTCGCACCGCCGGGTGAAACGCACGCATGTCGCTCATCTGGGACCTGCAATCCTAGCATCCCAAACGGAACAGATGTTCTGCCTGTTCGACGCATGGTCAACTGCCGTCGGGGTATCCGCCTCGATGCAGCACCATCGGAAAGTGCGGCAGCGTCGCGGGCGTCGGCACGGAAGCGCGCCACCCGTCAGGGTATGGCTGCAACGCTGGGAACAGGAGCGATCCGCGGGAGTCGCCGGCAAGTGGCTCGAGCGAGT
This sequence comes from Candidatus Dormiibacterota bacterium, assembly GCA_003136295.1. Classification (GTDB taxonomy): domain Bacteria; phylum Chloroflexota; class Dormibacteria; order Aeolococcales; family Aeolococcaceae; genus Palsa-851. The sequence continues at coordinate 25,135 of PLDZ01000142.1, read as the reverse complement.
CGCGCAGTCGGCCGATGACATCCCCGCCGAAGCGCGACTCCCAGTCCCGTTCGACAGTTCGCAGGAGCCGTTCGTGCGCGCTCTTCGAGCGGCTTCCCTTTGCCGTGAGGCTGACCACCTTGCCACGGCTCCCACTCGGGTCCGGCTCGATGGCCACCAGATCGCGCTTCGAGAGGACGCCCGTCGCCATGCTGATCGCCTCCTTGGACACGCCGGACAGCCGGGGAACGTCCCGGACCGGCACCGCCTGCGATTCGAGGACTCGCAGCACGTCCGCGTAGATCGCCAGTGACAGCCTCGACCGTGCTTCGAAATCGACGGCAGCCATGAGGAGCGCGCGTGAGAGCAACGTGGGCAGCGAGTGGGCGACTTCGTCAGCGGCCCGAGCGTGTGTCGATGGAAAGGCAGGGCGCGACGGCCCTGCCGACCAGAGCCCGTAGCCGAGGATCGGCAGGCAGTCCGGGAGGTCGAGCTCGAACCGGCTCTCGAGCGCCCGGAGTGCCGTCCGCACCGCGTCGATCCGCGCCCTTCCCCATCGCTCGTCCCATCGCCTCTCGATGACGCCGGCCAGCGGGCGCCACACCCGCTGCGCCACGTGGCCGTTGGCGGTGGCGCGCACCAGCAGCCCTGCCGGTGGCGGCTGCGCGCGCGTGTCATCCGGATCCGCGCTGACGTCGATGTATCGCCATCGATGCATGCCGGCAAGATTTGTCGGAGTTCGAGCGCGCTGCTGCAGCTCGCGCACCGGGATCGGCTCCTCGCCGACGTGGCGCATGCAGTTGAACCACATGACCATCGACACCAGCCACGGGCCGCCGCCAGCCGACGGGCCACTGATCGTGGTGCGGTGGGGCATCCGGTGCTCGAACTCGTTGTCGAACTCGACCGTGTAGGCAACCAGTGTCTGCGAGAGCAGCGCGGTCAGCGGGAGCAACGCATCGAACTCGGGTCAGCGATGATGGGTGGCTGCGATGCGGTCACGTCGCGATTGTGCAGGTGAGACTGGGACGATGGACGCATGAGCGCCCCGCCGACGGTCAGCTTGGGCCGCGCATCCGGGTGAGAGCGCCGACCCTGCTCGTGGCCGTCATCGCCGCTGCGGCGGTTGCCGGTTTCGCGGTCTCGACAACGCAACGCCCGCCGCGTCCGGCGCCACCTCCGCGGCCGGCTCCAACCCCGGTGCCGACTCCGGTCCCCCTGGGGCCCATCTCGGGCATCGGCATCACGGTCGCGGACGACCCCTCGGCCGCCCAGGTGGTGCTCTTCGGGGGCGACGAAAACGACAACAACACCTGGGTCTGGAGCGGCGGCCAGTGGTCGCACGCAGAACCGGCCACGAATCCGCCTGGCCGTATCGACGCGTCGTCGGCATATGACCCGCTCACAAAACAAGTGCTGCTCTTCGGCGGACGGCACAACCCCTTGACCGGCGGCCCACCACTCAACGACACGTGGGCGTGGAACGGGATTACCTGGCGCGAGCTCGACCCGGGAACCGGCGGCCCCACTCCTGGCGATGGGTCGTCGATGGCGTGGGACGATGCGCTCCGCGAGATGGTGCTCGTGACCGCCGGCAGCGCGCCGAGCGGCGACCAGACGTGGGTCTGGAGCGGCGCGCACTGGATCCTGAAGATTCACGGCGCTGTCGCTCCGAACGTGGTCGACCTCCCCATGGCATTCGATCCGGTCACGCGGTCGTTGATCGCCGAGGGCTGCTGCTACACGCCGCAGTCGCAACTGGGAGCGCTCGACACAACCTGGCGCTGGGATGGCCAGCGCTGGCAACAGCTGGCAGGCACTGCCGAGCCACTCCCGGGTACGGCGCTCGCGCTGAATCCGGCCATCAGCCGGCTGACGCTCTGCGATTGCGGACCAATGCTGGCTCTGCCATCTCTGGCGTTATGGAGCGGACAGACCTGGGGGCCCCTGGATGTCGCCCGGCTTCCGGTCGAGCCGGTCGCGGAAATCACCGATGCGGCCAGTGGCCAGTTACTGATATTCGGGTCGGCAACTCCGAGCAGCCAGTCCGTCGCGCAACCGGTGCACCTCTGGGCTCTGAGTGGATCGACGTGGCGGCAACTCGACGCCACGTCGGTCGGTGGCTGAGCGAACCCAGTCAACGCGATGTGGGTGGCCGTCGGCGTGTGACAGGCGAATGACGGCGTGCGGCGCGATGTCAGATGGAACGACTTTGTCGTGACAGAGCATCAACCGTCCATGAGCGTCGGCGGATGCGGCATATCGTGCAGGCATGTCTGGACATCCCAGCGGCGCCGCGGCGCCGCAACACAGGGTGATAGCAGGGGCGACGGAGGGGGACGCCGCGCCTTTCTCGGAGGCCGCGCAGGCGACTCCCGCGGCCATGCGGCGTGTCCACCGCCTCGGAGTGGAGCTTGACTTCCTCGAGATGGTGCCGTTCTCCGATCCTGACGCGGCCTATGCGCCTGCGATGGGGCTCGAGCGCCGTGCACGCGCGCTGGGTGACGAGGGCGCAGTGCGCCGTGCGCTGCTCATCCAGGCCGACGTGCTGTGCCGCAAGGGCAAGCACACCGCGAGCGGCCAGTTGATCAGGGAGATCAACGACTGGGCGACCGAGCATGGGCACCGCCACCTCATGGCCCGCAGCCACCGGCTGCTCTCGGTCTTCTTCGACTTCATCGGTGACGTACCGAGCGCGTGGGAACACGCGGTACCAGCAGTCGATCTGCTCGATGACAGCATGCCCGAGCGGATGCGCGCTGATCACCTCTTCGGCCTCGGTCAGGTCCTGGTACGCACCGGCGCCTGGGACGCGGCCCGCGAGCGCTATCGCGCCGCGCTGCAACTGGCGGACGGCCTCGACGACGTCCCGCTCCGCGTCAAGATCCTCAACAACCTCGCGTGGCTCGAGGATGACGCGGGCGACACGCATCAGTCGATGGAGATCGCCAAGCGGATGCAGGCGTTCGCCGAACGTCACAACGTCAGCCTCGACGCGGCGTGCCTCGACACCATCGCGAACGCCCAGGTGAAGCTTGGCCTCTACGCCGAGGCGGAAGCAACGCTTCGCCCGATCCTCGACGATCCGCATCTTGACACTCGGCCGATCGAGGGCCTCGCCGAAGCGCTCAACACAGCCGCGAGCGCACAACGCCTCATGGGACACATGGACGATGCCGGTGCGACCCTCGATCGCTGCATCCAGCTGTGCGCGAGCCGCGGGATGATCGCGAGTCGTGTCGAGGCGCTCGAGGAGCGAGCGTGTCTCTATGCGGCACAGGGACTTTTCCAGCGTGCGTACGAGCAGCACATTGAATTTCACGCCGAGGACGCAGCATTGCGGGCTGCGCAGCGGGAGGCGAATGCGCGCACGCTCCAGGCGGTGTTCGAGACGACCGAAGCACGGCGTGAGGGCGAGCGATTTCGGCAGCTGTCCTTGCGCGATGCATTGACCGGCCTGCGCAACCGGCGTCACGTCGATACTGAACTGCCGGCCCTGCTGGCCCGCTCGCGCGAGGACGGCTCCCCGCTGTCAGTCGGGTTGGTGGATCTCGACCATTTCAAGCTGGTCAACGACCGGTTCTCACATGCCGTCGGCGACAAGGTGCTCGTCCGGGTTTCGGGCATTCTCGCTGCAGCTACCGCGGAGTCAGGATGGGCGGCGCGCATGGGTGGCGAGGAGTTCCTGCTCGTCTTTCCTGCCGTGAATGAGGATGAGGCAATGCGCCGATGTGAGGACGTGCGCCGGGCAATCGAGTCGGTCACGTGGGACGGGGCGATGGCGGGCGAGACCGTCACTGTGAGCATCGGGTTCACCGTATTGCAGAGGGGACGCGCCAGCCAGGCCGCATTGCTCGGTCAGGCGGATCGCAACCTCTACGCCGCGAAGCACCAGGGAAGGAACCGAGTAGTCTCGGACTTCAGCGGGTGAAGGTCACCTTGGTCAAGCCGATGGGAGCATCCGGGTCGAGGTGCCGCGCCAACGCTGTCGACAAGGCGATCTGCTGACCACGGACGGCGGCGACGATCGGTTGCAGCGCCTCGGGAACGGTGCGCGGCAGGGGTAGGTCGGAGCCCGCGTCCGGACTGATCGTGCTCACGGTCACGCCACGGTCGCGGAGCACGGCGCACAGGTCCGCAACATCAGCGGCAGCCGGACCCGGAGTGGAGAACGCCAGCACCGGAACATCGGGAGTCACCGCCGCGATCGGGCCGTGGCGAAGATCCGCCGCGGAGAGCGCTTCGGCGAAGATCGCTGAGGTTTCACGGATCTTCAATGCGGTCTCGCTCGCCGCGGCGAGCAGCGGGCCGCGCGCCACCGTGAGCACGCGGTCCGCGCCCTCGAGCCGCCGCGCGATCAGGTCGGCGCGATAGCTGTCGTCGAGCACCCGACTGATGTGCTCCGGCAATGCGGTGAGGTCGCGGTCGCTCCACGGCAGCGGGCCCATCGCGGCGGCAACGAGTGCGAGCGCCACCAATGTGGCGGTGAACGTCTTGGTTGCGGGGATCGCGAGCTCTCCTCCTGCGGAAAGATCGATGATCACGTCGGCGACGTCGCCGAGCGGGCTGGGCATCGCGTTCACGATCGCCACGGTGCGCGCCCCCGTGGCACGCATACGCTCCAGGACGCTGACGACCTCCGGGGTGCGCCCTGACTGGCTGATGCCGACCGCCAGGTAGCCACGGTGATCAGCCGGGATTCGATACAGCGTGTGCAGGCTCGGGGAAGCCAGCGCCACAGGCCGCCCACTCGCCATCTCGAAGAGATATCGCCCGTAGAGCGCGGCCGTGTCCGACGATCCGCGGGCCAGCAGGACGGTGCCGCAGAGATGCTCAGGAAGCAACGCGCTGATCGAGGCTGCCACCGCCGCGCGGCGCTGCAACAGGAGTTCGATTACCGCGGGCTGCTCGGCCATCTCAGCGGCCATGTTCTCGCCGTTCACGTGGTTCCTCCGAACGAACCCACGGCGAGCGACTCGCGGAGACGCGACTCCGCTGTGCCGCTCGATCCTGCCAGCGAGAGGCCCGCAAGCGCCGCCCCGACGACGGGTGGCGTGGTGCACAGAATGGTCTGCGCCTGCGGCGCCTCGGCGCGGATGCTCGTGGCGATGAAGTCGCGGAGGATCGATCGGCTGGAGACGAGGATCGATCCTCCGAGCACCACCGTGACCGGGGAATCCTCCATCCCGAGCTGACGCANNGCCTCGGCGGCGCTCACCACCACCCGCGGCAGCTCGACGAGCCGTACGGAGTCGAGGTTGCCCTGGTGGATCGCGACCGCCACGTCCAGAGCGGTTGCACAGCCGAAATACTCTGCGACCGCGCGAGCCAGAGTCGTCGGTGCCCCACGTCCATCCTCGCTGCGCACCCCGGCACCAAGAGCTGCCATCCCGATGTCAGGGCCCCCGCCCCAGTCGCCGGTGATCTCTCCGAGCGCCGGGAACCAGGCGCGACGCCCTGATGGAGCGGTTCCGACGCAGTTCACACCCGCGCCGACGGTCACGGCAATGCCATATCCCGTACCGGTCGCTGCCCAGAGCACTGCGAAGACATCGTTGGCGACGTGGTTCTGCTGTGCCCACCCCTTGGCCGCGACCGCGTCGGCAAGCGCCGCCTCCTCGGAAGGGAGATCGGCGCCGGCCATGAATACCGCCGCCACCGCCGCCTTGCTTCCATCGCGCGCCGGCATCCCCGACGCGAGCCACGCGCGATCAATGAGGTCACCGACGACCCGCACCGCGGGATCGAGCCCGAGCTGGTGCGGCGAGGATCCAGCGCCGCGGACCGACGCCAGCACCGTACCGTCGGCACGCAGGAGCACGACGTCGGTCTTCGAGTTTCCGCCGTCGACGGCGACGATCAGCTCGTTGCCCGTCATGCGAATGCCGGCAGATATGTCCGGTTGGCGTGGAGCAGGTCGGTCAGGAGCTGCTCGGCCAATCCGCTCTGCCCGATGAGCGGATGGGTGAGCAGTGCGCGAAAGGCGACCTCGCGATCGCCGCTCACGGCGGCCTCAGCGGTCAGAGCCTCATATGCGGAGACATGCGCGATCAGACCGGCCTGGTGCGGAGCCAGCTCCGGAATCGGGAGCGGTTCCGGCCCCGAAGCGCTCACCAGCGCGGGAACTTCGATGACGGCGTCCGTGGGCAGCTCCGGGATGACACGGTTGTTCTGGACATCCACGACCTGAACATCTTGGCTGTCGCCGAACAGCGAACCCAGGAGGTTGAGCGCCGCCTCGCTGTAGTAGGCACCACCTCGCTGCATCAACAGATCCGGCTTGTCGTGCAGGTGCGGGTCGCGGTAGAGCTCGAGGAGCTCTCGCTCGACCTCCATGACCTCCTCGGCACGGCTGCGTGACTCCAGCAATTCCTGGACGACGAGGTCATGCTGGTAGTAGTAGCGCAGGTAGTAGGAGGGCACCGCCTCGAGGTTGTCGATGATCCGCCTCGGCAACTCCACGTGTGCGGCGATCTCGTCGCCGTGGTTGCGCAGCAGCGCCGGCAGCACATCCTCGCCATCCACCTGGACCGACCGGATCCAGGTGAGGTGATTCAGCCCCGCGTGACCGAGCTGCACCCTCTCCGGCGTGACGCCCAACCACCCGGCGAACAGGCGCTGGAAGCCGATTGCCACATTGCAGAGCCCGACCGCACGGTGGCCGTGATCCAGCAGCGCACGCGTCACGATGCCAACCGGGTTGGTGAAATCGACGATCCACGCGCCGTCCGCCGCGAGACGGCGGACGCGATCCGCGATGTCGAGCACGACCGGCACGGTGCGGAGCGCTTTGGCGAATCCGCCGGCGCCCGTGGTCTCCTGGCCGACGCAGCCGCAGCGCAACGGGATCGTCTCGTCGGTGTGCCGAGCGGCCTGGCCACCAACCCGAATCTGCAGGAGCACGGCTGACGCCCCTTCGACGGCGGCATCGAGCTCGGTCGTCAAGGTGAGGCGGCCGTGGAAGCCATGGGCGCTCGCAATCCGCTGAGCTGCGCCTCCGACCACTTCAAGCCGTTGTGCGTCGGGGTCCTGGAGCACGAGCTCATCGACGCCGAGACGGTCGGCGACTCCGCCGAATCCGTGAACCAGCTCGGGACTGTAGGTGCTCCCGCCACCGACGACCGTGACCTTCATGCGCTCCTGTCGGCAGGAATGTCCTCGCTGCGGCGCTGTTCGCGAACCTTCATGAGGTCGATCGCGGTGCGCGCGATGGGTGTATCGGACCCGAAGATGCGATCGAAAGCGAGCCGCAGACCGGTGGTGCTGCAACCGGCGATGACCGCGTCGACACCGAGCGTCGACACCTCGAGCCGTGGGGAGAAGGGCGAGATCGACGCGAGCGCCTCAGCGATGGGCCGGAGCAGCAGGTCGCCACCTCCGGTGCCGATGCCACCCCCGAGGACGACGAGCTCGGGGTCGAGCACCGCCGCGACGGCGGCGATCCCATGCGCAAGCCGGCGCGCCTCGGTGCGCACCACGTGGTCGGCGTCGGGATCACCGTGGCGCGCGGCGTCGAAGATTGCCGCCACGGAGCTGGCCGAGCGCATGCCGCGCCCGCGTGCCAGGGCGACGATCGCGGCGGAGCCGACGAGGCTCTCGTACGCACCCGTCCCCCATGTCGCGCGATGACCCGCTCCGATCGGCGCGTCCAGGTCGAGGCGGAGAAAACTGATCTCCCCGGCGAGACCGGCAGCGCCGCGGCGCAGCGCCCCGTCGACGAAGACGCCGCTACCGACACCGGTGCCCACGGAGAGGAGCACGAAGTCCTCGCTGTCCTGAGCCACGCCGTGGACGTGCTCCCCCACCGCCGCCATGTTGACGTCGTTCTCGAAGATGACCGGCGCGACCAATGCGTCGCGTATGGCCGGAATCACCTTGGGACTCTCCCAACCCGCGAGCTGGGGGGCCAGCGCCAGGTGATCGGCGCCCGGACCGAGGACACCGGGGGTTCCGACAACCACCTGGTTGATGTCCTCCAGCGAGATCCCGGCCTCTGCCGTCAGCGCCTCCGCAGCCTGGCGCAGCTGCGCGATGACCGCCTTGGCAGTGGTCCGTGGCGTCCGCGTCGCGTTGCGCCCGACGACCGCGCCGGTGAGATCGACCAGCGCTGCGCGAACCCACTCGCGGCCCACGTCGAGGCTGAGCACCCATCCGGCGCGCGGGTTGACGTCATAGAGCTGCGCACTCGGACCCGGCAGACCGCTCGTCCTGCCGACCCGTCGGAGCAGACCGATGTCAACGAGTTGCCCGAGGACCTCGGAGACGGTCGGCTTGGAGAGACCCGTGCTCCTCACCACATGTGGGGCGGCCACCGGGCCGCCGGTCTGCACCAGCTCGAAGGTGGTGCGCAGATTGATGGCGCGAAGCAGGCTGGGCTTCGCCGCCTCAGGTGCCGACATCCAGTGTCTCTCCCGACGAACGTTAGTAAGGGTGGTTATCTACAGCATCGTGGCGGACGGCCGTCACAAATCGCTCGGGTCGTTGTCGATCTGCCACGCGAACGCCATCGGTGCCGTCGCGCCGAGGTCGAGCGCGGGCTCGTCGGTGGACCATGACTGCACGTTGTCCTGGAACACAGCGGTGGTGCCGTTGAACTGGGCGAATCTGTCGACGCCGTTCGCGGGGCAGGTGCGCATGCCCGCTACCACGCCAGTCGCGGCGAAGGAGTTCGGACCCTCGACAGTGGCGCCCGCCAGGATCGGCGGCTCGCCGTTGAGCGACCCTGCCAGGTTGGCGACCTGGTGTTGCATGCAACCGGGGAAGGTGCTCCCGTCGCCGACGATCAACGACGTGCCCCAGGCATTGGCGCCGAGGATGTTGCCAAGCCAGCGCTCCCCGTACCGGGCGAACGCGTCCGTCCCACTCAGCTCGTCATATTCGGCCGCCATCACCACCAGGCCGGCTCCGTGGCTGGTCGTGTCGAAGGTGTCCCACGGAAACCCGAACCCGAAGGGATCGGCGCCGCTCTGCGTGACCGCCTTGTCGAGCTGCTTGGCGATGTCGCCGACGAGCTGCGCTGTGGTCACCTCGAGACCACCCGGGGTCCCGGCGCGCTTGATCGCCCGGTAGAGCTCGAAGTGGGCGAGGCCGGAGACGTCGTAGAGGTTGAGCGTGTCGGTCGCGTCGTTGGGTCCCGTGATGTAGGCGTGGGCCCAGTGCGCCGCCTTTCTCAGGTAGTACATGGGGTCGGCGTTCGGGACACCCGCGGGAACCGGCCCCGCCGACAGCGCATCGTAGAGCTCGGTGGCTCCCCACTCGAGATCGTCGCGCCACTCCTTTTCCGGATAGAAGCCGTACGGAATCACCGTCTGCAGCCGCCCGGGATGGGTGTCTGCAAGAGCGAACACGTCCTCGGCGTTCTTCAGACATGTCGCCGCCTGCACGGGGTGAGTCACTCGATCGAGCTGATAGCAGAGCGCGAAGTCAGCTGCGAGACGCCCGGCGAGGTTGGGACTGATGAGCGATCCAGGCGCTGCGGCCCGGAATACCGGCCGATTCCTGATGTACCGATCCTGGGGATTGGTCCCCCCGTACGTGTCATCGGCCTGCGGCAGCCTCCAGATGTCGTGGTCGCTCACGGTGGTGGCGTTGCCCGCGCCGATACCTACCTGAAGGTAGAGCGTCTTGGTGCTGTCATTCCACATGTGCTCGAGCCAGCTCAGGCCGAAGGCGGCCTCAGCACTGTAGTTCGCGGTCGCGGACCCGGGTCCGAGCTGATTCGGGAAATCGCGGACGTTGGTCTCCATCATGGCGACGACATAGCTGATCGTTTCAGTGAACTTCAGGTAATCACCGGCGTCCCACCAGCCCCCGGCAGCGTCGATGGTCTGACCGAGCGCCGTCAGATCACCCTTGAAGTTGCCGTTGCTGTCGACCTTGGGAATGAGGTACGTCATCGCGCTCGCGTCGTTGAGGTGGGCGGCCGCCGTTCGCAGCGCTGAAGGAATGAAGGCGGGCCCGTCGCGCTCGTTCTGATAGAACGACAATGAGTTGGCCATCGCCGCCGCGTAGATCCTCGCCGGTGGGTCGATGCGAAATGCTGGGGAGCGGACCTGCACGGATCCATCGATCACGACGATGTGAAACGAGCCCGCGCGACGCACACCATCGAAGTCGAGCGCGTAGACGTGGGCGTATGTGCTGCTCCACGAGCCCTGGTCGGCTCCGACCACCGAGGCATGCGCGACGTCGCCGTGAGAGTCGATCACGCGAAAAGGCGCTCCGGCTGCCGCTGCCGAGGTCATGAGGTAGGCGCGCTTCGATGCGTTGTCGGCATAGCCGACCTGGTCGACTCGAACCTGGGCCTGGACCGCCGGCGCCGCCTCCACCGCCCCGACCGGGGAGAGCACCGGCAGGGTCACCAGCACGCACGCTGCAAGCACCAGGCGATCGCGGATGCCAGACCTGCGGCGCGGCTGGTGATCGGGTCGCGCAGTCATGGTTAGGGATTCTTCCTATCAGTTGGCCGTCTGTCAAGTGCGCCGTGAACAACCGGCCGGTGACGAGCGATCCTGGGCTATCGATCTGAACTCGATGGCCTCGGGACGGTTGACCGGCAGGCTGATGTTAAGGTAGCTTTCCTATAAATTACCGGCCGCGGATCACTCTTCACCCTTATGCGGTGACAGCGAGACTTCGGAGGAACCCGGATGCTAAGGACGTGGCGACCGAACAGGAACCCAGGCGGCCGGTCGATGCGACGCCTCAGGCCGATCACCTTGATGGTCGCAGCGGGAGTGCTGGCCGCGGCCTGTGGCTCCGCGTCGACGGCCAATAGCGGCGGGACGGGCAACACCGGCAAGGTGGGGGGCAAGCTGCTCATCGACAACGAGAGCGGGAGCACGTGGACCTGCCAGTTCAACCCGTTCAATCCATCGGTCAACATCACGTCGATTGGATTCGTGTACGAGCCCCTCGAGTTCGTGAACATCCTGCAGACCAATGCCGACGGCACCCCCAAGTTGACTCCGTGGCTGGCCACCGGTTCGACCTGGAGCAACGGCTTCACGACCCTGACCCTGACGATCAGAAGTGGCGTGAAGTGGAGCGACGGCACCCCATTCAGCGCCAATGACGTGCTCTACACCTTCGATGCACTCAAGGCCGACGCTGCGCTCGATCTCAACGCCCTGTGGGCCGCTGACAGCGGTCCGCTCACCAACGTCGCCCTCCAGGGCACCGACCAGGTCGTCTTCACGTTCAACGCTCCGGCGCAGTCGTACTTCTATTACGTTGCCGACCAGACGCCGATCATCCCCAAGCACGTCTGGGGCAGTCTCGACCAGAGCAAGCTGGACACCGAGGCCGATGCCAACCCTGTGGGCACCGGGCCGTATCTCATGTCCAACTGCTCCCAGGACAACATCAAGTATCTCCGCAACCCCAATTACTGGCAGAGCAAGCGCGGGCACCCGGTTCCTCAGGTGGCCGAGGTCGATTACCCAGCATTCCTGAGCAACACGTCCGCCAACCTCTACCTCGCCCAGGGCCAGGCGCAGTGGGGAGCGCAGTACATCCCCAACATCCAGTCGTACTACATCAACAAGAACCCGTCGACGCGTCACTACTGGTTCCCACCGACGCTCAACGTGTCGCTCTTTCCCAACCTGACCAACCCGCTGCTTGGCAATCTGTCAGTCCGCCAGGCAATCGCGATGGCCATCGACCGCTCGCAGGTCTCGCAGCGCGGCGAGAGCGGGTACGAGCCCGCGGCGAACCAGACCGGTATCGTGCTTCCAACCTACAAGGCTTGGTATGACAAGTCGCTCGACACACTCAACTACAGTCCCAGCAAGGCGGAGCAGACCCTTCAGGCCGCCGGTTTCACCAAGGGGTCGAACGGCATCTACGCGAATGCGCAGGGTCAGCAGCTTTCCTTCACCATCAAGTCGATCAGTGGGTACACGGACTGGGACGCGTCACTGCAGGTGATTACCCAGGAGCTGAAGGCGGTGGGCATCGAGGTGACCGTCCAGGACGAGAACAGCACCCCCTACACCAACGACACCCAGGGCGGGAATTTCCAGCTCGCGTATGGAGAGATGCCGGTTGCCGGCCCAGGCCCGTATTACGAGCTCCGCCCGATGCTCTTCAGCGGCAGCATCGGCTCCACCAACTACGAACGCTACAAGTCGCCAGCGACGGATGCGCTCTTCAATCAGTACTCGGGTGCGACCCCGGCACAGCAGCTCCAGATCATCCATCAGATCTCGGGTGTGATGGCCCAGGACCTCCCGGTCATCCCGGTCACCGAAGGCGTCGACTGGTATCAGTACGACACGACCGCCTTTGGTGGATGGCCGACGCCGTCCGATCCCTACGCGCAGCCTCCGGTGTGGGCGACGCCGGACAACGGAGCCGTCCTTACCAAACTCTATCCGGTGAGCTAGCGTAGCCCCGATGCGCAGGGTCAGGGCGCGGCCGACGCGGCGGTGAGATATATCACTCGCCGCGTCGGCCTCTTCGTCATCACACTCTGGGCGGCACTTACGGTCAACTTCATCATTCCGCGCGTGATGCCGGGCAATGAGGCAACTGCCGTCCTGGCGACGTTCCGCGACGTCAACCCGGCAGCGCTGCACGCGCTGCAGATCGAGTTCGGCGTCAACGTCCACCAGAACCTGTTCGTCACGTACCTGCAGTACATCGCGAACTGCTTCACCGGCCAGTTCGGCCTCACCGCCCAACGAGTTCCGGTGCTGACAGAGATCGCCGGCAAGATCCCCTGGACGCTCGCACTGGTGGGGGTGACCACGATCATCGCGTTCGCGATCGGGACACTGGTCGGCGTGTTGAGCGCGTGGCGTCGCGGCGGCCGGCTCGACGGGATCCTTCCGCCGATGCTCTTCATCGTCGCCACCTTTCCGGTGTTCTTTGTCGGGCTGCTCCTGCTCTTCGTCTTCGCCGTGACCCTCAACTGGCTCCCGCTCAGCTCCAACTACAGCATCGGCGCAACACCATCGCTGTCGCTCTCATTTGTCGGAGACGTGTTCACCCACGCCCTGCTGCCGGGCCTCAGCCTCGTCATCGTGACCGCCGGCCTTTGGATCTACTCGATGCGCAACAACATGATCACGACCCTGGCTGAGGACTACGTGAAGATGGGCCGTGCAAAAGGACTTCCGAGCTGGCGCATCATGACCGACTACGCCGCGCGCAACGCGATCCTTCCCAATCTGACGGGATTCGCCATGCAGTTGGGCTACGTGCTCGGCGGCTCGATCCTGGTCGAGTACACGTTCTCGTATCCGGGCCTGGGGTATCTCTTCTATACGAGCACCACCGACCACGATCTGCCGCTGATGCAGGCGCTGTTCCTCGTCTACACCCTCGCGGTGCTGGTCTGCGTTCTGCTCGCCGACTTCCTCACGGCGGGGCTCGACCCGCGCACGCGCGATGCGTAAGGAGGCCGTCGGGTGAGCACGGCCACGATCATCTCTGAGGCGGGACCGCTCGAACCGGTCGTCTCGACGCAAGAGCAGGGCTCCCCTGCCCGCTTCATGCAGGCGGTCCTGCGCAACCGCAAGGCCACAGCGGGCGCCTTGATCCTGCTGCTCATGGTGTTTGTGGCCGCATTCCCTGGGCTCATCGGACGTGATGACCCCCAGGCGGCCATCTACGGACAGGATCTGGGTCCGTCGTGGCAACACCTGCTCGGGACCACGCAGCTCGGCCAGGACGTCTTCTCGCAGCTCATCTGGGGCACGCGACTCACGCTCATCGTCACTGTCGTGGTGAGCGCGATCGCCACAGTGATCTCGATGATCATCGGCGTCACGGCGGCATACGTGGGCGGTCTGACCGATCGGTCGCTCTCGCTGCTCACGGACATCTTTCTCATCCTCCCGACGCTGCCACTCCTGATCGTGCTCGCCTCCTACCTTCCCCCTGGCACCGTCACGCTGATCCTCGTGCTGACGCTCACCAGCTGGGCGTTTCAGGCGCGGCAGCTGCGATCGCAGGGGCTGTCGCTGCGCGCCCGCGATTTCCTTGCCGCCGCCAGGGTGCGCGGCGAGCGGACCTCGTACATCATTCTCTTCGAGATCATCCCGACGATGACGTCGCTCATCGTCGCCTCCTTTCTCGGCCTCTCCGTGTTCGTCGTCGGATTTGCGGCCGGCCTCCAGTTCCTCGGGCTGGGGAACAGCACCGAGCTGACCTGGGGCACGATGCTGTACTACGCGCAGCAGGGCGGTGCCCTCGAAGCGGGCAATGCGTGGTGGGCGCTGGCGCCGGGCGCAGCCGTCGCGGTCCTGGGCGCCGGGTTCGCACTCGTCAACTACGCCTTCGATGAGATCGGCAATCCCGCTCTCCGGCCTGTGAGAAAGCGTGCCAGAACCACTGCTTGAAGTCGACAACCTGTCCGTCTCCTACCTGACCGACGCAGCGGACATCGGCGCGGTGGACCGAGTGAGCCTGACGGTCCAAGCCGGCGAGTTCCTGGGGATCGTCGGCGAGTCCGGCTGCGGAAAGTCGACGCTCCTGTTCGCCATTGCGCAGCTCCTGACGCCGCCTGCGGAGGTCACCTCGGGCCGAGTCGCGTTCAAGGGGCAGGACCTGGTACAGCTCACCGACAGCGAGCTCCGTCATGTCCGCTGGCGCGACTACTCCGTGGTGATGCAGAGCGCCATGAACGCGCTCAATCCGATGAAGAGCATCGCTGCGCAGTTCAAGGACACGATGCGTGCACACGAGCGGACGTCTGCCGACGCGATCCGCGCTCGCTCGGCTGAGGTGTTGCACCTCGTCGGCATCGACGCCGCGCACCTCGACAGCTATCCCCATCAGCTGAGTGGTGGCATGCGCCAGCGAGCCATGATCGCCATGGCGCTGCTCTTCACGCCCCAACTGGTGATCATGGATGAGCCAACCTCCGCGCTCGACGTGGTCGCGCAGCGCTCGCTGATGACGCAGATCAAGCAGCTCCAGCAACAGTTCGGTTTCGCCGTCATCTTCGTCACTCACGACATGTCGCTCATCGCGCATTACTCGGACCGGGTGATGGTCATGTACGCCGGGCAGGTGGCTGAGATCGGCGACACCGGCTCGATCTTCGAACGGCCGTTGCACCCTTACAGCAAGGGTCTCCTCGATGCGTTTCCGTCAGTTCACGGTCCGCGCCGAGCGCTGACCGGCATTGCCGGCAGCCCTCCCGACCTCGGCCGGCCGCCCTCGGGGTGCCGCTTCCATCCTCGCTGCAGCGAGGTGATGGCGCAGTGCCCGACAATCGAGCCCGACCTGTACATGATCGACGAGACGCAGGTGCGCTGCCTCCTCTACTCGGAACAGCTTCGAGACGCGGTCTGAGCCATGAGCCCTCCACCCAGCGCCGTTGCCGATCCCGACGGTGCGCTCCTGCAGACCACCGGCCTCACCAGGCACTTCCGGCTCGGTGGATTGCTCTCTCGCCGGATGCTGCACGCTGTCGACGACCTGGACCTGACCATTCACGAGCGCGAGATCGTGGCCCTGGTTGGGGAAAGTGGCAGCGGCAAGACGACCGTCGCGCGCCTCCTGGCGATGATCTATCCACCAACGCGCGGTGGGATCTTCTACCGTGGACGCTCGGTCCGTAAGCTGCGCTCGCGCAAGGATGTGCTCTGGTACCGCGGCGAGGTGCCGATGGTCTTCCAGGACCCCTACAGCGCCATGAACCCGGTGTTCCGTGTGTCACATGGCGTGATGCGCAACCTCAAGCTGCACAGGCCGGAGCTTGACCGCGCCCAGCGCCGCGAGGAAGCCGAACGGGTTTTCGACATCGTCGGCCTCAACCCGGCCGGTGACATGCTGCGCAAGTTTCCCTACGAGATGAGCGGTGGCCAGCGTCAGCGCGTGGGGTTCGCCCAGGCACTGGCGGTGCAGCCCAAGCTGATCCTCGCCGACGAGCCGGTATCGATGCTCGACGTGTCGATCCGCGCCGGCATCCTCAACATGATGGCCGGCCTGCGGGCAGAGGAAGGAGCGTCCATCCTCTACATCACGCACGACATCGCGAGCGCTCGTTATGTCGCCGATCGGATCGTCGTCATGTATGCGGGCCACGCCGTCGAGCAAGGGCCGACCGAGGTCGTGCTCACGCGACCGAAACACCCGTACACCCAACTTCTCCTCTCCGCGGTGCCCGATCCCCGCGAGAAGGCTGTCCCGGTGTCCGCCGACAGCGGTGAGCCCCCGCGCGTCATCGACCCCGGTGAGGGCTGCCGTTTCCGGCAGCGATGCCCATACGCCATCGACACATGCGCGCAGATCACCCCCCTGTTGAGGCCGATGGGTCCGGCTCACGACGCCGCCTGCCACGTCGCCGTCGCCGAATCCGTGGATCGCGACGGGAATGATGTGCACTCGCCCGCGTCCACTGAACGGGTGATCCACCAAAAGTAGGATCTGCCCGTGAACTCATTGGCAGCGACACCACCGATCCTCCGCTGGATCCTGGTCGGGACGGCGGCCATCTGGGTGGTGCTGGAACTGCGCCAGAGCATCACTCAACGATCTGAGGGAGTGAAGGCCAACTGGGGAAGCGAGATTCTCTTCCGGCTTATCGTCGCGGTCGGCGCACTTCTTGCGGGCGTGCTTTCGGGAGTGGCACCGTCGGCGACGATCCAGCCGGCCGCCCTTGCTGACTGGATCGGGCTCGCTCTGTTCTGGGGCGGTATCTCCCTGCGCCTCTGGAGCTTTCGCACACTGGGTCGGTACTTCACCTTCACCGTCCAGACTAGCAGTGATCAGCCGGTGATCACCGACGGGCCCTACCGGGTGATCCGGCACCCAAGCTATGCCGGGCTGCTCCTTATCTTCATGGCTGTGGGCCTGTTCATCGGGAACTGGTGGTCGCTCGTGAGCCTCACCGTCGCCATTGCAGGCGGTCTCGTGTTCCGCATCCGGGTGGAGGAGCGGGCACTGATGCAGAACCTGGGTGACGGCTATCGCGACTATGCGGCAACCCATAAACGGCTGGTGCCCTTGATCTGGTGACCGTCAGCGCCGGGTCCTCTGCTTCGGCGTAACCGCCCGGTCGGGCCGGCGTTCTATCTCCGACCCAGATGACGGTCGGCTTTTCCGCTAAGCGGGCTGGGTCGGCGCAAGGAACGGCGGTGCAAGGGGAATCCGGAAGGGGGACAACCGGACGGGTCCACCCTACACCGCCGCTCCCGCGCACCCTACTATTTATGCGGTCGCGCTTGCGGTGATCGGAGCACGGGTGTGTGTGGTGGAGGCGCCGGGGATCGAACCCGGGTCCGAAGCCGCGTTCCATGCGACATCTACGAGTGTAGTCCCGGTTTTTATCTCACCTCAGCCGCGCCCTGGGACCAGGCTCGGCTGCGGCCAGCCTCGGTGAATGTCCCGCCCGGCGCCGAGGCGCCACCNNCGGTCGACGTCAGGCCGAAGCCTGAGCTTTTTTCGTCTCTGCTACTTACGCAGCGAGGGCGAGGGGTGCGTTATTCGCACGTATATTTTTCCCGGTTTTACGAGCCCGGGGCTCGACTCGCATTCGCACGACCCACGACCCCGTCGAAACCAGTACGCCCCCATGGAACGCAGCTGTCCGAGATCAGTGTTGCTCTATCAATGATACTGCGTTGCCTGGCTCGAAACATCCCCCCCGGCAGTTGGTCACGACAATGACAATCGCGGACGCTGGGCGGCGCCGGGTGGCACGCACAACCGGCGTGGAGGGCCGGGCACTCTGTTCGAGTTGCGCCACCTGGACTATCCCGGCGTTACCTGCGCCGAACCTATGGCTCCTCAGCAACCTCGCATTGAGGCGACGCGCCATTGACGGCGCGGACGAGCAGGTCGTAGAGCGTTGCCCTCTCCGCGGCGCTCAGGGCGCTGAACAGATCGTCCTCGATGAGGCGGAGCCGGCCGTAGGCCAGACTGAGCTCGTCCTCGCCGCGGGGTGACAGCTCGACGATGTGGCGGCGGCGATCGGCGGGATCCCGACGTCGGGTGATCAGCTGCCGCTCCTCAAGCTCGTTGAGCAGGCCGACAACGTTGCTCGGATCCAGGCTCAGCGAGTCCGCGCACGCCTGCTGGCTCGTGGGNNGGCAGCAGCTGTTTGTCGGCCAACGTGGTGGGGACGGTGTTGGCGTCGATCTGAGTGGTGGTCATGAACCAACAGTATATCCGCAACTCGCTACTTGCGTTAGACAAATGATTTGTTGTATACCATTCATACCTGAACCATCAACCAAGGAGTGTCCCCCATGACCACGACAGCAGAACAGACCATCCCCGGCTACGTCGTCGGCACCTGGACGATCGACCCGACCCACTCCGAAATCGGGTTCTCGGTACGCCACATGATGGTCAGCAAGGTTCGCGGCAAATTCACCTCCTTCAGCGGCGAGATCGTGACCGGCGAGTCCCTGCTCGACTCCAGCGTCACGGCCACCATCGATCTCGGTTCCATCGATACCGGGAACCCGGATCGGGACAAGCACATTCGCGCAGCAGATTTCCTCCAAGTCGACCAGTACCGGACCATGAGCTTTCGTTCGACTGCCGTTCGCCCCGATGGCGACCACTACGCGCTCGACGGCGAGCTCACGCTCAAGGCTGTCACCAGACCGATCACGCTCCGACTCGACCTGGGAGGCTTTGCGACCGACCCGAGGGCGGGCACGCGCGCCGGAGCCACTGCCGTCGGCCGCCTCAACCGGCGTGACTTTGGGGTCGACTTCAGCACCATCCTCGAAGCCGGCGTCGTCGTCGTCGGTGACCAGGTGGACCTCCAGCTCGAGNNGGCGACTACGGACACGACATTGAGTTCGGTGTCTTCATCACACCCGCGGCCGAGTCGGCGGATGAGGTGGTTGCCTGGTCCGAGCTCGCCGAGGAGGCGGGGTACGACCTTGTCACGTTCAACGACCATCCTTACTCGGCGGCCCGGCTGGACGCCTGGACGCTGATGTCCTTCGTCGCCGCGCGCACGGGCCGCGTGCGACTGTCGGCCAACGTGTTGAGCCTGCCGCTCCGGCCACCGGCCGTGGTCGCGCGAGCTGCCGCGAGCCTCGACATCCTCAGCCACGGACGCGTCGAGCTCGGCATCGGCGCGGGCATGGCCTGGGACGCCATCGAGACGATGGGTGGGCGGCGCCTGGGCCCGGGCGAGAGCGTGGAGGCGCTCGAGGAGGGCATCCACGTGATCCGCGAACTGTGGGACACGGGTGCGTCGGGCGACGCGCGGTTCGATGGCCGGCACTATCGGCTGGCTGGCGCCGCCCGCGGGCCAGCGCCGGTGCACAACATTGGCATCTGGGTCGGCGCATTCAAGCCCCGGATGCTCAGGCTGGTCGGCCGGCTCGCCGACGGTTGGTTGCCCACAATCGCCGGCCTCAAACCCGGCGGGCTCGCCGCGGGCAACGCCGCGATCGATGCCGCAGCTGTGGAGGCCGGCCGCGACCCCCACGCGATCCGGCGCCTACTGAACGTGGGGCGAGTCGACGCGCCCGCACGGGACACGGCCTCGGAGCTCACCAGGCTCGCGCTGGAGGATGGGATAGGCACCTTCATCGTGACGGTGACGGACCCACGCGCGATCGTGGACTTCGCGGCTGAGGTTGCGCCCCGCGTGCGCGAGGCGGTCACGCAGGCGCGTCAGCGCGGACCGGGCGATTCAGCTGAGGGGGCCGGCCATACCGCGGTTGGGGTCGGCGCGCCGGCCGAGCCGGCGGCGGAGTCTGCTGCGTCCGAGGTCGGCGGGCTTGGGGTCACCCCGACGCCCGATGGAACAACCCGTCTCAGCGACCGGGCCCCGTGGGACGAGTCGAGACGGCCGCGGCGCGACCGTCTCGGTTCAACGGTCAGCTACAGCGACGCGGGGCGTCGCGCTTCCAAGGCACTGGTGGGAGTGCACAACATGCTCCGGCAGGAGTTGTCGGAGCTACGGGATGTCCTGCGCCAGGTACGCGACGGCGCGATGCACGCCGCGGACGCCAGGGGGGCGCTGAACGAGATGGCCCTGCGCCAAAACGACTGGACGCTGGGTACGATCTGCTCTCGATACTGCGGCGTCGTAGCAGCCCACCACAGCGGCGAAGACTCCGTGCTGTTCCCCCACCTGGCGCACCGCGAACCGCAGCTCAAACCTGTGATCGATCGGTTGACCGATGAGCACCTCGTTATCCACGAGGCGATTGAGCAGGTCGACCACGCGCTGGTTCAGCACATGACGCGACCGGAGGGTCACGATGCCATCCAGGATGCGATTGACTTCCTGACCGACGCCCTCCTGTCACACCTTGCGTACGAGGAGCAGGAGCTGGTGGAGCCGCTCGCGAGGCTCGGCTTCTATCCCGGACAGGTACCCGACGGCGCAGGGGCCGCCATGTGAGCGTGCCGGAGCAGCATAGAAGCTCGAGAATGCGGCTCGGGAGGCCTTGTCCCCATCGACGCCTGGGATAAAGAACCCGGGCATGCGAGATCGAGCGCGTCTATTCGACGCTTGCAGCCTGGTGCCGCTCCGCCATCCTTCCAATCGACAAGCGAATTTGCGAGATCGGGTGGACTGAAGGTGGCGACGATTGGGTGGCGCGAGTCGGCGAGTACCTCCGTGGTCGCAGCGTCCTCCGCAGGGGTCAGCAGGGCGTATGGGCGGAGAGGACGACGCCCCTGACCGATCCCGCCGCAGTGCTCGCAATTTTCCCCGGGTTCGCCTTCTCCGTGATCACCGACGCCGAGCCGATTGGCGTGACCATCTCCTCGTGGCCCAACCCGATCAGGGTGCGTCGGCCCACGTCCGTTCGACCCTTTGACGCCGACACCCCGTAACCGTCTGTCGACTGCCTCGCCGTCCCCGCCGATCAGTTCAGCGTCCCAGGGACGTCAGTTGTCATTGGATGCCCGACCACCTCCTCCCGCCGCTGCCCGAGCGATCGCGACGAGCGGCCTGCGCGCTGGTTTGAGTCCCCGTCGCTCAGCGTTCGTATGACCGTTAACNNTGGGTGTGGGTGAGGGTGCGGGGGCGGCTGTCGGTGGCGAGGTTGGGCTTGATGTCGCGGACGGAGTGGCGATCGGGCTCGGTGTGGAACCCCCGGACGACGTCGGACTGATCCCATCGGCGGTCGCGCTTGGCGTGGCTGCCATATGACCCGGAGCGCTCGAGGCTGCCTTGCCGGGCGAACTCCTGGGAGTTGGTCCTCCGAGCCCGGTCAACCCAGGTACGCGCGGGACACCCAGGGACACTGACGAAGCCGTCGCCGTTCGCATAACGCCGGGATGCGCGTCCCGTATCCCGCCGAGACCACCCAACGCCAGGAGCGTGGCAGCGACACCCGTGGCCACGCCGGACAATGCGAGGACGCTTGCCCGACCGAACCCGGTCAGGACGCGACTCACGGCCGGAATCTGGCCGATCCAGGCGCCGAAGCCGATGACACGCCAGAGTCGCCCCACCGATATGTTCAGGAACGCCCGCACGATGGCAGGGTCGAGCTGGGTACCCGCAACCCGGGTCAATTCGAGTCGGGAAGCGGCTACGCTCATCGGCCGCTTGTATGGGCGCGGGGCCGTCATCACCTCATAGGTATCGGCCACGGCGACGATCCGGCCCGCGAGCGAGATCTGGGTGCCGTTCAAACCCAGCGGATAACCTGTGCCATCCCAGCGCTCATGGTGTTCCACCACCGCGCTGCCGTACTCACCGAGCCATGGCAGTAGTGGTCCGACCAGCCGCGCTCCCTCCTCGGGGTGGCGGTGCAACACCGCCCACTCAGCCTCGTCTGGCTTGCCGTCCTTGGTGAGAATCGCTGACGGCACTTCCAGCTTGCCAACGTCGTGAAGAAGTGCAGCCCAGCGCAGCCGACTTCGACCGTACGCGTCGATCTTCAGTTCGTCAGCCAGCAGGTCGGTGAACACGCGAACCCGCTCGGAGTGTCCGCGCGTGCCTTTGTCATGAACGCTGAGGGCGAGCACGAGCTCGATGACGGCCTGCATGCTGCGCGCCTCGTCAACATGGCCACTTTCTCGCGCCTGCACCAGGCGGGCCTGGAGGTCACGCTGACTCCCGGTCTGGCGCACGACCGCGAACCGTTTGGGCGCTTTATCGGGGAAGAGCAGCGACACGTCCAGCAACGCTGCCAGTGGCAGCAGCCGGCGTGCGGCTCGCTCGAACACGACCAAGGTGACTAACGAACCGGCCATCACCACTGCAATCCATAGAGCCGCGGTGAGCGCGCTTACCGCTTTGGGCAGCGCTGAGCTGAGCAACGCTGCGATGGCGACCGAGGCGAGGATCGGGCCAGCGAAGACGGCGAGGCGTAGGGCGAAGCTGAGCACCGGTCGGCGGTGCCACTGGCGGTCTGCCCGATCGTCCTTCGTCCGAGTCACGCGATCGTGGACGCGCAAGTCACGTCTCCCTCAACAAGGGCTCACCGCCCTTTGATGAAGGCTCTCAGGGTCGGATCACGATCGGTTGCACACCGCGTCGCCCTTCTGTCGCGATTGCTCGAAGGGAGGATCTGATGTTCGGGGTGTGTTGTGACGAAAGCCTCGTCGACAGCGCAGTCAACGCCCCCGGGGCGTGTGGACGTTACAGCCGGCAGCCGTGGCAGAAAGCTCCGCCGCGCGGAGCGCGCGGCCATCGCTCAGCCGCGTACCCGAGTCTCGGCGGCGACGTTATCGAACCCTATTGATGCGGCCCGTACCAGAGCGCAACGAACCTAACTTGCAGCGATGCCGGCAGGAGCAAATGCCAGCGACTTCACCACCACGGGAATCACATTGGCGGGCTGTACCAGCTGTCCGATGTCGACGTAGTCAAGCTCCCTCAATTCGATGCCGTCGATACAGATGACGCTCCTTACCACTCCGAGTTCCTCGGTAAGGATGTGGCCAACGGAGCGTCCCAGGTCGGCCTCGAGCGCTAGGACGAGTGGCTGGCCCGCGTCGAGCCACGCCCAAAGCCCAACGACCACGCCACCCGCAAGCGCCCCGCAGCTGCGCATGGCGCGGTTCTCTTGACCATGCGAGGGAGATCGCGACGGCATGGCCAATGGATTCACTGAGGTCCAGCCTGTGCAACGCACGCGTAACCGCCGCGGCCACCACCTCTTCGGTGAGCTCGCCCGCAGGAAGACGAGGCCGCACCACGGGAAGGTTCCGGAGCGGAAGCAGGTTTGGACTGGAGACATACATGGTGTTTCCGGTGAGCTGGACGGTGAATTGCGAGGCGCCAACCGCAGTGGCCCTGATGCCCTCGCCTCCAGGCAACGCTTCGAGTGGAACTTGATTCTGGACACGCGCCCTCTTGAAGGCTCGGGCCAGGTCGGCTGCCACGTCGTTGAAGACTCGTGGCTGGCGGTCGTAGATGTACTCAGCCACGCCACCTGAGCATGTGAGCGGAAGGCTCTCGACATCTCGCTCCTCTCCTAGAGGGTCCGTCAGTTGCAACCGGCGGCCGAGCGGTCCTGCTGGCCGCCCCCTTAGGGCCGCATTCGGTGGAAGCGCGAACAGGCATCCGTCTGCCCGCCAGGAGCCAGCTCGAGAACGTAGGAATTGATGAAGTCGCCTCGGCCGAGCAGAATGGACGAGAGCCCCCCGCGATCCACCGCCAAGGCGAGCCCAGGACCCAACGTCGATGCTGCGCAGGTCGACACCGAAGCCCTCGATGATCGGCACGCCCTCGCGCTCCGCCCATTCCTGGCACGGGTCGCTGAGCAACGGCGCCTCTGGCATCTCTGCCTTCCACGAGGCTGCTTGACGACTGGCACTTTCACCCTATTGCAATGCAGATGAGTACGTCAAATCGTCCGGCGATCACCCGCATCGACGCCACTTCGGCAGTCGCTGCGAATGCAGCGGATTAGTTGCCGCTGCGGAGCTTGAGCAGGTCAGCCTGGTACGATTTGAACGTTCACCTGATGCATGAGGAGGGACGATCAGCCGTGGCGGATTCGCCGCGACAGCAGTCTGACGGGCTCCGTTCTGGTGCCTCGGAATTCGTTGTTCTGGTTGACGAGAGGAACCGGCGGATCGGGATCTTCCCGAAACTGACAGTCCATCATTCAGCGACACCTCTCCATCGCGGATTCTCTTGCTACGTCTTCAACCGAGACGGCCGCGTCCTGATCACTCGGCGCTCACCCAACAAGACCTTTCCAGGCGTGTGGACCAACAGCGTGTGCGGCCACCCCGGGCCTGGTGAGCGCACAGACGCAGCGGTGCGCCGTCGAATGAGGTATGAGCTTGGCCTGAAGGCCAGCGCGGTTCAGTGCGTCCTGCGTGATTTCCGATACCGAGCGGAGATGGGCGGTGTCGTCGAGCATGAGCTGTGCCCGGTGTATACGACGATCGTTGACAGCGATCCTGATCCCAATCCCGACGAGGTGGACGCGTACGAGTGGGCGGCGTGGGATGACTTTTCACGCGAGCTCCACTCAGCCCCGGAAAAATTTTCTCCCTGGTGCATCGAACAGGTCGATGAGCTCGCGGCGATCCACTTCACTCCGCCGCGGGTCGGGTCTCGAGGGAGCCGTTGAGCAAGCTTCGCCTGAGCCTGGCGATCAGTGACTACGATCACGTCCGGGATCTGATCGACGGGGTCGTCCAAGCTGAGGGTATCGACCTCATCCGCCTCAACCTTCCCGTTGAGGAGATCTTTTATCGATTCACGAAGTTTCGAGAATGGGACATCTCGGAGATGTCGATGGCCAAGTACAGCGCCATGGTTGCGCACGATGACCGCTCCCTCTGTGCCATCCCGGTTTTCCGTCGCGTGGGCCGGTGCCACTGTAGCCCTCGCACACTACCCATGTGAACGATCCGCGACGGGAAAGGAAGTCTGACCACGCCAGTGCGAGCCCCCTGCGCTCACGCTCATACGAATCGAGCGCGTCCGCCGTCGGGATCCACCGACTCGGGGGGACGACACATTCGCGAGCGGGGGGACAGGTTATACAACTTGCCAAGAAATGACGGTGGCATTGCCATCCCCTAACCTTCGACGCGTACGGTTTGGGCATGAACACTTCCACTCTCGTCCTGAACATTGCGCTGATGGCTCTGGTGTCTATCGTCGTTGCTGCGGGGATGTGTCTGCCGCTCTTCCTCGATCGTGACCTTCCCGCCAGGGAGCCAGTCGGCGGTCGTGCATCCCGGTCGGCCAGAACACCCATGACGGAGCGGACCCGGCTCTCCGATTGGCGACCCGCTCCTT
>PLDZ01000112.1 GCA_003136295.1 Candidatus Dormiibacterota bacterium | reverse complement strand
GCCGCCGATGCCATGAAGATCATCAGCGTGCTGTGCAACCCGACCAGGGTCAGATACGTCTGAGCGTTCGCGATCGACGGCACCGGGGTGAGCAGCTCGGTCCGGATGAACATCGCCCCCAGCCCACCGATGAACAGGAACGCGAGGATCATCACGAGGTACTGCATTCCGATCACCTTGTGATCGGTGGTCATACGGAAGTACCGGCCGAGGCCACCGCCCTCACCGTGCAGGTACGCGTTGTCCTCCTCGGTGGGCCTCTTGGCGCCAAGAAGGCGCCCAATCGGGTAGTTCAAGAACCCCATGCCGGTGAGGAACCCGAGCGCGCTCATCGCGTAACCGAGGAGGATCCCGGGATCAGAGCCAAGGGAGGTCGGTTCGCCGCCGCCTCCATAGAAGTTGGAGATGGCACCACTGCCGAGGGCGTATCCGGCGATGAAGCCGATGACGGCGCCGATCAGTCCGAGCAAGAGCCCCCACTCATTGAGCCGTCGTGCCAGGGTCGGCCGTGCCGACATCAGCGGCCGCGCGGTGGTTACAACGTCCACATCAGCTCCCTCGTGTTTGTTGGCGAGTCGAATGCGGTCACGGTGCGTACACCCCGGGCTGCGGTAGGTTCGAACCACTGTACGTGTGGCTGTACGGCGGGAGGTACTTCATGATCGGGGCGTCCAGAGCCGTCTGCTCCTGAATCCAGGCCGAGAAATCCGAGGCGCTAACCACTATCGCGGTGTTGTCGGCCATGTTCCCGTGCCAGAGCCCGCAGAGTTCCGTGCACTGGACGCGGTAGGTTCCGACCTGCGTGGGCGTCGCCGTGATGACGTTGTCGTTGAGGGGAACCGCGTCAGCCTTGACGCCGAGTGCGATGAAATTGAAGGAGTGGATGACGTCGAGCGACGTGACGTGGAACTGGATCTTCTGGTTGACCGGCAGCACCAGTTGCGCGGTCTCGATGCCGCCGTAGGCTGGGTATCGGTACGTGAACCACCACTGCTGGGCGATCACCTGGACCTCGAGCGGTTGATCCGTGGACGTCGGCATCGGCAGCGACGCGGAGGTGGTTGAGATGCCGGTCCCCGGCACGTCGATCGCCAGCGCCACGGTGCCGTAGACAGCAATGCTCAACACGACCACGAGCGTGGCCGCGATCCAGGTGGTCTGCACCCGGGTGTTCCCTCGCAATGCCGAGGCGCTCACCTCGGCGGTCGGTGGAGCAATCTTGTTGACCACGAGGGTGAAAAAGAGCGCCGCGAGCACCGCCGAGAACACCGGCCAAGCCGCCTCAGCCAAGAGCAGGATGGTTAGACTCTCGCTCGACGCTAGGTCCGACGCTTGCCCTGGCGGGATCGGACCAAACGCCAGGGCCACATCGCCGCCCACGGCGGCGACGATCCAGACGATGAGGACGACCCGCGTTGCGGTGGCTCTGTTTCTCATCGGTCAGCCCACCTGGAGCTCGCCGGCCATGTAGCCGAGAGTCTGCATCGGGCCGCCGTTGCCGTAGAGCGTTCCCGCTCCGCATGGCACGAAGCACTGCCAGCGGAAGAGGCCCTTCTGGTCGGGGACGACGAAATCGAACTCGACCACATTCTGCGTCACTTTCCCGGAGATACCCTGGAGAGGAACGCTGACCCCGAGGTCGGGAACCGTGAAGGTGTGTGCCGGGGTGGTCGGGTCGAGCGCCTGCATCACCTTGCCGTTGACTGTCATCTCGTCGTTGACCGTGCCTCGGACCAGCGAGAAGTACGGGTTGCGCAGACCCGACGGACTGTCCTGCTGGTCGATCGTCATGTGCACCACCGCTCCGGCCGGCACCTTGAGGTAGGTGGTGGGCAGGTAGGACACCCACGCCGGATGCGGTCCGTACCCGATGGTGCCGACGGTCGTGAGCGTGAAGTTGACGACCGGCTTTCCCTGGATCGTCGCGGAGGTGGATGTCGCTGTGATCTGTTCGGGCGTCGGATTCAGGAAGCGTGTCACGAAGAACCCGACTGCAACTCCCGCCACGACCACGCCGGCCACGAGGATCCAGATTCTCGATCGCATGCTTTGCCTTACCTCTCTATGAGCGCGACTGGGGCAGTGGTGAAGACGCCATCGGCAACGTGCGGCACTGGCGGGAACGTCGCGTGGAGACGGCCACTGTGCCGAGCCAGCGCGCTCAGCCAGACCCGCGACGCCGAGGAAGCGATGAATCCGGGCACCAGTTCTCCACTCAACAGGCTGCCGGTTCGTTCTGAAGGCGCCATGATCGCGGTGTGACAGGGGTTCCGTCAAGCCCCTTGTTTGGTGCTGGGTTCTGCGAACAATCGCAGGGGGTTGTTTGCGCAAGTGTTTGCGCAGGCTTGCGCAGTCAGTGCCTCGTGATGAGTTCGGGATCCCTTGCCTCGGAGGACGCGCTGCTGGGCGACGAAGAGGGCGGCTCGCTCTGCTCAGAGCCACTACGACCAGTTGACGTCGAACGCGCCTTGCCCGCGCCGTACAACCCAGCCCAGACAGCGATCAGCACGCCGACAACCAGGAAAATGCCCGCGATGCTGTGGCCATCGCCTTGGTGCTGGACGAACAGCGCCACGGCGAGCAGGGCGGCGATGGCCACCACCGCCACAGCACCGTCATCGACGAACAGTCCCCACAGTTCGAGCACGACGGCTCTGATGACGCGCTCGACTCCCCCGACGGTCGCCTGCTCGAGCGACGGCCGGCGCAGGATCCAGACGAATGCCAGCGAAGCCAGCCCATACGCTGCCACCAGGATCAAGAGGCTCAGATCGTTTCCCCACCAGTGGACGCCGATGCCCTCACCCGCGAAGAAGGTGCCGAACGCGGTGAGCATGATCCCGACGACATACTTCATCGCGTTCTCGGGAACGCGCGTCAGGGGGCGGCGGAACGCCACACCGGCCCCGGCCACGACGAGCAGCGCCACGAGCGCCCCGATCACCGCCGAGGGGACGTCCTGGAGGCCGCCAAGCGCAACCACGATGAAGACGACCTCAAGGCCTTCGAGGAAGACACCGCCAAACGCAGTCGTCACACCGACCCGATCGAGCCCCGTCGGCACCTCAGCCGCGGCGTCGAGCAGGTCCCTGGTCTCCTCAAAGATCTTCGCCTCGTCGTGGAGGGACTTGAGGCCACTCG
Source organism: Candidatus Dormiibacterota bacterium (assembly GCA_003136295.1). Lineage (GTDB taxonomy): Bacteria > Chloroflexota > Dormibacteria > Aeolococcales > Aeolococcaceae > Palsa-851. The sequence goes on along the minus strand of PLDZ01000112.1, from coordinate 16,732 downwards.
ATCGGAGGATCGCTTTGTGGAGCCATTTGAGTCCGAACAGGAGGAGGAAGACGCCGACGACCGTCCTCGCATCGTCAATCGACACCCTCGACGTGATCGTGATCCCGAAAACCGCGACGAGGACCGTCAGCCCGACAAACGCGAGGGCCGTGCCGAGGAAGGCACTCCGCCATCCCTTGAAGAGGCCCACAGCGAGCACGATCGTCAGCGCTTCGACCCACTCGACCCCGGCCGCGACAGCGGTGGCAAGCAGCACCAGAATGCTCATCGGTCAGCTCCCAGGCTCACCAGGCCGCTCATGCCGTCAGACGCCCGGCACCCCTGGCGTGCCAGGGGCACGTGGGGCCGACGCGCCGCCGTGGCTCACCTCTTGCCGAGGTCGTAGGGCCGCAGGAAGCGCGTGGGCGTGAACGCGATGAACGCAGCGGGCGCGACGTTGTAGGTCGGTCCGAGTGCCGTTGCGGCTGTCTCGAGATCGCCGGCAGCGGTGCTGTCACCCCACACGCCGCTGTTCACCCTATGAATGAGTGCCTGGAAGGCCGCGATCGTCTCGGCTGGAGTGAACGTGCAATGGCCGGCGCGGTGCACGTACCCCTCGCGGAGCATCTGACCGTCGCCGGTATCCTCGGCGACGTTGCGGTACGCCTGCTCGTCCTGGTTGACGACGAGGCCGTCACCGGTGGTGTGGAGCGTCAGCACAGGCCGATCCAGGTCCCCGTTGTAGACGATGTACTTGGTCAGGTACTTGACTGCTGCCGGGTCCGCGTTGATCGGCGCCGATGCCTGGAGGGTCGCGAGATCGGCGGTCAGGCTCAGACCGGCCGCGGAGTACAGCGCCTGAACCTCGGTGTTGTCAGTAGACAGTGCGAGCTGCGCCGTGAAGTTGACGCCCGCCGTCCATGAGACGTTGCCGCCGGCTCGTGCCTCGAGCTCGGCCCTGAGCGCAAACGCGAAGGGTCCGTCGACCTGGGTCTGCCAGAGGAACTGATTCGCCTCCTGGCTGACGTAGTCTGTCGCCGCGGGCTCCGGGCTTGCGGGGTCAAACCAGCCCGGGAGGTCGCCGAGCGCGCTGGCGAGGGCAATGCGTGCTCGGCCCTGTGGGTTCGCCTGGGCGGTGGCGAGCAACGTCTCGGCGATGCCGAGGTTGGCCGTGGGGGCGGTGATGTTGACCACCTGCAGTCCGGACGTCGGTCCGAGAAGCTGTTGCACGGCAACCGCGGAATCGAGGGCCTCATTCCAGGTACCCACGCCCCCTGCGAGGACACCGCACATCGGGAGTGCCGCCGTGAATCGGTCTGGAGCCACCTGCAGCAGGGCGGCGGTGATCATCCCGCCGAGCGAGTGCCCCCACGCGATGGTTCGCGCCGGCGTGCCGACGCGGCGGTCGAACGTGTTCAGGGTCGACAGCTGATCCGGAATCGCCTGCTGCAGCGCCCAGCCGGTTGTGGCATACGACGATCCCGCGAGGGCGTAGCCGTTGCTCAGCAGCCACTGGCCGGTAAGTGGGTCGCCAACATCCGTCGCCGGGTTCGGGCTCCCCGGCGTCACGTAACCATGGCTGTACAGCACCAGCGTGCCATTCCAATTGGCAGGGACCTGGATCAGATAGGTCGCGCCATCATGGAGGGTCCCCGTGAGGGTCTGTGCAGATCCCGCTGCAAGGGCCGTGGCGGGTCCCGCGCCGAGCGACGCGGCGCCGGCGCTGAGAGCCAGGGCGCACACAACTGACAGACGACGGCGGCTCGTCATTTGCTTGCGATGCATGCTCCAACCTCGCTCATGACGCCGACGACTGTCAGGGCGTCGACGCTACTCCGCGGGTCACCGGACGGTCAAGCAGCGAGGATCGGGGGCGGCCACCTCACCGCCGCTCGTGCTGCCACGACCAATGTCGAAGGGCTCGCATCATCGACGGCCGCGACGATCGCCGATAGGTTGACAGGCATGCAGGGTTCATCGCGACGGTTCGAGGCGAACGCATCGTTCGCATCACCAGATGACTCTTATCTCCTGAGGCTCGTTGATCTCAGATCTCGGATGGGTCAGGCTTTCCTAAGAGCGTCAAACGAGGCGCGAGACGAGGCCGAGAAGGGGATCCCAACGGTGCACATCGACCTGTACATCGCGCTGGCCGGACTGATCGTCGGCTGCGCGGTTGGCCTCACCGGAATGGGTGGCGGCGCGCTGATGACCCCCGTGCTGGTTCTGCTGTTCCANNGCCTTCCTCGGCGTCGCATTCCTCAAGTGGGTTGGCCACGGGACACGAATTCAGAGCATCGTCAGCGTCACGCTCGGCGCCGTCCTTCTGCTGGCCGTCGCCGCACTGGCCCTCAAGATGTACATGGATCTCCGCACCGGGGATCGCAGCGTTGACGATGCGCCGCACGTGAAGAAGGCGCCGACGTTGGCGATCGGGGCATCCATCGGCTTCATCGTGGGGATCACCTCGGTCGGGTCGGGCACGCTGGTCATCGTCCTGCTGCTCTTCCTGTATCCGCGCCTGCGCGGATCGCAGATGGTGGGCACCGACCTCGCTCAGGCGATCCCGATGGTTGGCGCAGCGGCCATCGCGCACATCCTGTTTGGAGACTTCCAGCTCGGGCTGACCGCGTCCATTCTCGTCGGGAGCATTCCCGGCGTGCTGATCGGCTCGACGGTCTCATCGTATGCGCCGACGCTGTTTCTCAGAGGGGCGCTCAGCGCCGTGCTGCTCCTGTCCGGGCTGAAACTCGTCAATGTGCCGACGCTCGTCATCGGTGTCGTCCTGCTCGTCTGTGTGGTGGGGCTCCTCGCCGCGTGGATCACCATCCGCATCAGCGGGCGGACGCTTCGCGAGATCGCGGGCGAGAGCAGGAACGCCGGCGCGGCTCAGACTCTCGCTCTGGGTGCGGAGGAGGCCGCCTGAGCCCCAGGTTGGGGAGCCTCTCGAGTCGCAGCGTCTTCTACGCTAGTTGCCGGACTGGGGAGCCCGCGAGAAACGCTTGTATGTCGTCCAGCACTCCCGTATAGAAGTTCGCATACGTGTCACGAGTCACATATCCGATGTGCGGGGTCAGGACACAATTCCCGAGTCTTCGAAGCTCGTGGTCGGCAGGAAGCGGCTCTGTGTCGTAGACATCGAGCGCCGCGCCCGCGATCCAACCCTCGCGGAGCGCGCGGACCAGCGCGGCCTCCTCGATGAGTGGACCGCGCGACGTGTTGATGAGGTAACTGGTCGGCTTCATCCTTCGCAAATCCACGTCGGTGATCAGACCCCGTGTCCGCTGCCCGAGCACCATGTGTATGGAGATCACGTCGGCCTGTGCAAAGAGTTCTTCTCGTGGAAGGTACGAAACCCCGTGCTCGGCGGCGCGCTCAACGCTCAGGTGTGGACTCCACGCAACCACGCGCATGTCGAATGCAAGACCGTACTTGGCGACTCGGGCGCCCAGGTGACCCAAGCCCACGACCCCAAGCGTCCGTCCGGAGAGATCGGTTCCGACCGTGCGTTGCCATCCGCCGGCGCGCATGGAGGCCTCTTCGACGATGAGGTTGCGGACGGAGGNNGGTTCCACAAACAAGTATTCCAGCCTCTGTGGCGGCGCGAACGTCAATCGCCGCATTGCGCATACCGGTTGTGACCAGAAGCCTCAGCCTGGGGAGTCGCTGCAGGACGCGCGCCGGGAAGGCGGTTCGCTCACGCATCGCCACCACGATTTCGCAGTGGGAGATTCGCTCAACGAGAGCCTCATCCGCGAGATGCTCCGTGAGGAATTCGACGCGCACGCCGTCACCGAGGACGCCCCAGTCGACAATCGAATGCGCCACTGACTGGTAATCGTCGAGGACTGCGATGTTCATGTCGCTCAGGCGGTGGATGGAGCCCGCCACAGATCGATGCCGCTCTCGACTGCATGTTGATCAATCTCGGCCAGCTCGCCGGCGGAGAAGTCCAGATGGTCGAGCGCTGCGACGTTCTGCTCCAGCTGGGTGACGCTGCTCGCGCCGACGAGGACCGAGGTCACGCGCGAATCACGTAGCGCCCAGGCAAGAGCCATCTGGGCGAGCTTCTGACCGCGCCGTTCCGCGATGGCTGTCAAGGCCCGCACGTGAGTCAGGTTGGCTTCGCTGAGCATGTCCTGATTGAGCGTGGCATTCTGCCGAGCGCGGGAGTCCTCGGGGATGCCGTTGATGTAGCGGTCGGTCAGCAAACCCTGGGCGAGCGGTGAGAATGCGATACACCCGACACCCTCCGTACCGAGAACGTCGAGCAGTCCGTGTTCAATCCAGCGGTTCAGCATCGAGTACGACGGCTGGTGAATGAGCAGCGGCGTGCCAAGCCCGCGCAGGATGGCGACGGCTTCAGAGGTGCGCTCATCGGAGTAGGACGAGATCCCAACATAGAGTGCCTTGCCCTGCTCGACGGCCGTGTGGAGGGCACCGAGCGATTCCTCGAGCGGCGTGCTGGGGTCGAAATGGTGGTGGTAGAAGATGTCGACATAGTCGACGCCCAGGCGCCGCAGGCTCTGGTCCAGGCTCGCGAGCAGGTATTTGCGGGAGCCGAGGTCGCCGTACGGGCCTGGCCACATGTCCCACCCCGCTTTCGTTGAAATCACCAGCTCATCCCGGAGTCCCCGAAAGTCCGTGCTCAGGATGCGGCCGAAGTTGGATTCAGCGCTGCCGTACGGCGGGCCGTAGTTGTTCGCCAGGTCGAAGTGGGTGATGCCGAGATCGAACGCGCGGCGCAGGATGGCGCGCTGGCCGTCGAGGGGCCGGCCCTCCCCGAAGTTCTGCCAGAGGCCGAGGGATACGGCGGGGAGCAGGAGACCGCTGCGTCCACAGCGGCGGTACTTCATCGAGGTGTAGCGGTCGCCTGCCGGACGGTAGTCGGTGAGGTCTGTCACCCTCCGATTGTGCCGCATGGGGACTCCGGTCCCAGCGCGACGCAGCAGAGTGCGGGTTGCCGGATCGCCCTGACACAATCGCGACGCGCAGATGAGGCCGCTTTCGCGGCTGGCGAACCGGGAGCATGAGCGTGAGCAAGTACCTGATCGAAGCCTCCTATACCGTCGACGGCGTCAAAGGCGTCCTCAAGGAAGGTGGATCCGGACGCCGCGCGGCGGTCGAGCAACTCATCACCACAGCCGGCGGAACTGTCGAGTCGTGCTACTTCGTTTTCGGAGATGACGACTTGATCGCGGTCGTCGACATCCCGGACAACGCGACCATGGCGGCCGTGAGCCTTGCGGTCAGCTCTGCGGGCGGTGCCGCCGTCGCTGTTCGCGTGCTCCTGACCCCCGAGGAGATCGACGCCGCTGCGAAGAAGACGATTCAGTACCGCGCTCCGGGCAGCTGACTCGGGACTACTTCGTCTGGGATCGGCCGGCTCGGCTGATCGTCACGCCCTCAGCGGAGGACTGACCAGGCTCCTGCTGCACCGCGCCACCCGCCTGTCGCTCGCGGGACATGAAACTTGCGAGCTCCTCGATGGTGCTCATGATCGGCGACGGAAATACCACGGTGGTGTTCTTGTCGACGCCGATCTCCACCAGGCTCTGCAAGTTGCGCAGCTGGAGCGCCACCGGGTGGGCCATCATGATGTCNNAGTTGAATGTCCTTCAGCTCCACCAACGTGACCACCACTCCCCAATCCGACGTGGTGACGTCGAGGATCTCGCGAATGCTCAGATTGATGCGGTCGGTTTCCGCGAGCGTCTCGTCAAGCGTGTGCTGGCCGACCACCTTTCGCAGCGTCGTCTGCGCGATCTGATTGATCGCGGCGCCGACGTTCTCGATCGCCACAACCGACTTGACGGCGTCGACGACTTTGAAGTAAGCGACGGCTGACACGTCGATGCTCACGTTGTCGCGCGTAATGATGCCCTGCGACTGGATCGGCATGGTGACAATGCGAAGGGACACACGGCGCAGCAGGTCGATGACCGGGATGATCGGCCGCAGTCCCGGCTTGCGGAGGCCGATCACCTGGCCAAGGCGGAAGTGGACCCCCATCTCGTACTGCTGAACCACGCGGATCGATGCAAGAAGACCAACCACGATCACGGCGGCGACGACGATCAGTGCAACGACCAAGGCGTTCATGAACAGCGCTTCTCACTATAACGAAGCCTCAGCCCCGGCAAGCCGACTTCAGCAATGTCACTCTGCGTCACGTGACGGGTACCGGGACGGGTTACAACCGGGTGGGTATCCCCTTCCTTTCGTCAACGGTGTCGTCATCCTGAGCGAGAGCCACCTCAGCGGTGTGCGACCATGTGCTCAAAGATGAGTGAGCCCGTACACGCTCGTGGCGTCCTGAGTCCGGATGAGCTCGCCGAGGGCGTGCGGAGCCTTTCCGGCTGGTCGGTTGAGGATGGCAAGCTCGTCAAGCCGTATACCTTCCCGGACTTCGTGTCAGCGGTGGGTTTCGTCGACCGGCTCACCGCAGTTGCCGAAGCACACAACCATCATCCCGACCTCTTCGTGGGATGGGGGAAGGTGACCGTCCAACTGTCCAGCCATGATGTTGGCGGCATCACGGCGCGTGATCTTCGGCTCGCAGCTGCTCTCGACCAACTCTGAAGCTCCCGCCTCACGTTCCGTGGGTCGAGCTCACATGGATGGAGGGGACGGCATCGCCGCCCCCTCCGTGGACAGTTCCAGTCAGATTGCGTCGAGTCAGATAGCGACGAGCGCCGGGATGAAGACCGCGGCGTTGATGGTGCCGAGACCGCTCGCCAGGTCGTAGCCAGGGCCCGCGTTGTAGCCCGCCACCGTCACCACCGCGTTCCCCTTATGCGCGTCAGGGAACGTCATGCCGTTGCCGCCCTTGGTGACATCGACGATGCCGTTGTTCGAGGTGGTCGCGAGCCTGTACAGACGACCATTCAACTGACCGAGATCGTGTCCCGCCAGCTGATCAGCCATCGCGACGATACCCGAGAAGATTGGACTTGCCTCGCTTGTGCCGGCGATCTGAAAGTAGCTGGGACCGAACGGCTGGAAGCTCCAGTAGACGAGCACGGCACCGCTCAGCGAGGCGCTCATCGAAATGTCCGGCGTTCCGCGCGAATTGCCGACAACACCGGCGACCGAGTTCTGATAATCGGGACGGGAGAACACCGCCGAGGGACCGCCGCCGCCCGCGCAGCAGGTCTGGCCGGCCGGGCCGCCGACGATGGTTGCCGGGTCCTGCCACACGACGTCGTGCGACACGGATTCCGGGGTGCCGTTTGCCCGCGGGACCACCTCGGTGCCACCCACCGACGTCACGAGCGGATCCGACGACGGCCACGAGTTCACGTGGTGCGCGTAACAGCAGGTGCCATCGAAGAAGGCGTCAGTGGCCCCGTTATCCCCGGAGGCCGCCAGCACCGTAACGTTGTGTTCCGCCGCGTTCTTGAAAGCGCTGCGCAGGGCAAAAATCGCCGCTGGGCTCGAGAATGTCGGCTCTGTAGCCCCAAAGCTCTGCGAGATCACGTCCCCGAGATGGTGGTTGATCACATAATTCTCGGCCGCCACGATCTGCGGGAAGCCGACCGATCCCTCGGTCTCGGCGACCGGTGTCTCGACCAGCAGGATCTTCGCGCCGGGGGCGATCGCGTGCGACCACTCGACGTCGAGGGTCGTCTCCTCCGCCCAGCCAACCATCGTCGCGTTGGTCGGGTCGAACGGCGGAACCGCTCCGACGGGCTGGATGATCGACAGCGACGCTGCCGGCAGGTGGAACACGGCATCGAACGTCTGCAGGTCGCCGGCTATCGTCGGCGACCCGTAGGAGTCGACGATGACGATGGTTTTGCCCTTGCCGGTGAGGCCGCGGTCGTGCAGGGCGTCGAGGTTGTAGTGGGCTGCGATCTGGGCCGGGTCGTAGCAGGCGAGGCCGGTTGCGGCGAGGCACTGCGCGGATGTCGGCGGTTGCGCGCCATTGAAGCGGCCGACGATGTGCCCGACGATGTCAGGTCGTGCCGTGGGCGCGGCTAGGGCCGGCGCCCCGGACGCGAGCAGGCTGGCTGCGCCGATCGCGGCGAGCCCCGTTAGCGCGCCAATTCTGAAGACTCGCTTCTGCACAGCGACACAGTCCTCCTGATTACCCCCCGGTCACGACGAGGTGAGACCACGGAGGCTACTCGTTTCGGAGCACCTGCGTCAACAGCGTCATTTGACGCGTTTCATTGGGGCAGCCCTGGAGTGCGTCGACCGCGCGGTACGGCACCTGCGACTTCAGGAGACGACGCCCACCGCCGGCGCCGACTGCGTTGCCCGGTCGAGCCACGGGAGTGCCTTCAGGCGCTCAAAGGTCTCGACAGCTTCGGCAAGCATCGGCCGCGCATCGACTTCCCGCCCATTCGCAACGAGCCACTCAGCGTGCTCCAGTTGCGTGACCGCAAGCCAGAATGGCATTCCCAGTTGGGTGAAAGCCTCCTCGGCCGCGATGAAGGACGGTTCAATGGCGTCCGGGTCACGCCGGCTGTCGGCAAGCCGTGCACGAAACCGCAGCGCCTGGGCGCGCAGATATGGCGGCCGTACTCCTGGTCCAAGACCATCGACCACACCCAGCAGCTCGTCCACCTTCGCCAGATCCTTGAGGGCTAAGGCGGATTCACACGCCACCCGAAATCCGGCTTTGACGTTTTGATGCCCAGCACCGCCCAGTTCGAGAGCGACGTTGATGGCTTCGTCGGCGTCTGCCAGCGCTTCGGCATCCCGGCCCTGACCGCGGCGCAAACAAGCGCGACACGCGAGGTAGCACGACCGCGCCTGCCAGTCATCCGACGAGACGAGCTGCGTGCACCACGACATGAGCTTTTCGAAGTCGGCAATCTGGCCGCGTTCGACGTACGTCTCGCCGAACGCCAGCACGGACAGGACGTCCGTCGGCGCGCTGCGGACCTCGTCTTCCGCGATCGCGGTCGCAAATTCGGTAGCCTCGTCCCATTCACCAACGCGCGCGAGGGTGAACGCAAGTTCGCCTAGCGTGCTGCGCTCGTACGATCTGTCTCCGATCTTCCGCGTGAGAGCGAGGGCGCTGCGGTAATGAGCAAGCGCCTCCCGGTAGCGATCGCGATGACACAGCAGATCCGCAAGGTTGAAGTGGGCGCGAACAGTTGCATTCGGCAGATCGTTGTCGAGACCCAGCTTCAACGCATGAGCGTAGAGCGCCATGGCCTCCTCGTCGTGCCCGCGTTGCATGGCGAGCATGGCCCTGATGTTGAGCCCTTGCGAGAGGATGTCGGGCAACCCCAGCGTCTCGCCGATGTCGAGAGCGGCCTCGAGTCGCTTGCTCGCGGTGTCGGAGTCGCCCTTGAAGTGCAGCAATGAAGCGAGCCGCACCGCCAGCGTGGCAAGGTCCTCATCCGGCGCGTCGTCGGCCAGTACCGTATAGGCGCGCTCCATTCGCTGTATCGATCCGTCCAACTGTCCGCTGACCGACTCAACGAGCCCTAAGCGCGACAGTGCGCGTGCCGCCGGATGCGGTAGGTTCTCACTCTCGTACAACGACACCGCTCGCTCGAGATGCGCTATCGCGGACACGTTGCGACCCCCGGATGCGGCCATCTGCCCCGCACGTTCATGCATCTCTGCTTGTCGCGCAGAGTCGGGCACCAGGCGCGCGGCCTGCTGGAAATAGCGTTCCGCCTCCGAGTTGGCAGCCACTGATGCTGCACGCTCACCGGCCCGGAAGAGCACGTCTGCGGCGCGAGACTTGACCTGATCGGCGTCGGGGTCCTGGGGCGCGAGGTTGTATGCCTCGAGGTAATGCGAGGCGAGCACTTCGACGACATCAGCCTCCTCGCCGCCCCAGGAGCTCTCGAACCAAGCCGCGACAGCCAGATGCTTTTCTTTGCGGTCCCGTTTTGAAAGGGTCTCGTATGCAACGCGCTTCACCAGATCCTGCAGAAAACCGTACTGCCCTCGCTCCGGAGAGCGGGGATCGGCCTGCACCGAGAGCACCTCCTTCCGCACCAGCTCTGCGAGCAACGGTTGGATATCCGAAGGGAAGACACCGCTCACTGCGGCAAGCGATGGCACGCTGAATGTCTTGCCGAGCACAGCGGCGTCCTGGAGCACACGCCGCGCTTCAGGGCGCAACCCGTCAAGTCGCGCGGCGATCAGCCCATGCAGGCTCTGGGGCACCTCGAGGTCCTCGATCGGGCCCGTCATGCGGTAGACGCTCCCAGCGCGCTCGAGCAGGCCGCGATCGAGGAGCATGCGCACCGTCTCGACGGCGTACAGCGGCACGCCTTCGGCGCGCTGAAGGATCTGCTCTCGTAGCTCGTCGGGGAGCCCCGGCACCAGGCTGTCCAGGAGCTGTTCCATCGCTTGCGCCGCGAGTGGCTCAAGGAAGACCGATGTGAAATTCCGCTTGCCGGCGCCCCACGTCGGATGGCGGTCGGCCAACTCCGGACGCGCTGATGTAACGACGAAGAGCGCGTGGTTGCGTGACCACTCCATCAGGTATTCGATGAACTCGAGCAGCGAGGTGTCCGCCCACTGCATGTCCTCGAACACCAGCACTGTCGGATGCTTATCGGCCAGCCGCTCGAAGAACAGCCGCCACGCGCTGAACAGGTCTTCACGATCGTGGGCGGCGCGGTCCTCAAGAGCCAGCAGCTGAGCCAAACGCGGTTCGACCCAACGACGTTCATCGGCGTCGGAGAGGAACTCGACGAGACAGAGTTGCAGCTTCGCCAGCGCGGACGCCGGGTCCTCGCCGTCTGTGATCCCCGCGCGCATGCGCACCATTTCCGCGAGCGCCCAGTAGGTCACCCCCTCCCCGTACGCGAGACATCGTCCCCGGTGGGTGTAGACGAGCTCGGCGATGCCGTCGATGTATTTGAAGAACTCCCAGGAGAGCCGCGACTTGCCGATCCCGGCGATCCCGACCACCGAGACGAGATGAGCCTTGTGCTCGTCGGCGCTGGCGTGGAAGTGATCCTTGATCAAGCGGAGCTCGCGCTCGCGGCCCACAAATGGCGCCTCGAGACCCTCGGACTTCTGTGCGCCCCCGACCATCGCGACCACGCGCAGCGCCCGCCAGAGCCTGACCGGCTCAGCCTTCCCCTTCAAGGTTCGCTCGCCGAGATCCTCGTAGACAACTGCGGCTTCGGTGGCTCCCCGGGTGGAATTACCGACCAGCACCGTCCCTGGTTCGGCCTCGGCCTGGATCCGTGAGGCCGTGTTGACCAAGTCCCCTGCCACCATCCCCTGGGCGTTGTCTCCCAGGGTGACCGCAGCGTCACCCGTCAGCACGCCGGCCCGAGCCTGCAGCGCAGGCTCCGCTATCTCGACTCCGAGTGCCGCCACAGCCTGGACCAGGTCGAGGGCAGCACGCACCGCCCGTTCTGAGTCATCCTCGTGGGCCACCGGGGCGCCCCACACGGCCATCACCGCATCGCCGATGAATTTCTCGACGACGCCCCCGTAGAGGTTCACCACCGAACGACAGGTGTCGAAGTAGCGCGTGAGCAGCTCCCGCACCTCCTCGGCATCACGCTTCTCCGAGAGCGTCGTGAATCCGACAAGGTCAGCGAACAGCACGGAAACGAGCCGGCGCTCCGCGGTGGCAGTGCCGTCTGCGATTGGCGCCGGGGGAACCGCCGCTTGCCCCCACCGAGCGGCTGGGCGGCTGGACACCGCTGCCCCGCATTCGCTGCAGAAGCTCGCATCCGGATCAACCGGTTGTGCGCATTTCGGACAGACCCGGCCGAGCTCGGCACCGCACTGCTTGCAGAACTTGCTGCTCGGACGGTTATCCGTCCCACAGTTAGAACAACTCATTCACGAGCCCCAGACCTGTCGAACAATGGGTAGCGTACCCGGAAGCTCTCACCCGCGCCAACCGCTCCAGACATCAACTGCCATCGCAGTCAAGGACGTCCCATTCGATCGCCGCGGTCACGGGCAGAGATGCACCTGACAGCCGCTCGACGATACCGTCGAGCTGCGCGTCCGATCGCCACGGGTCGTGATGGAAGAGGACCAACCGCCGCACGCCGGCGTGTGCGGCAAGGCCCACCGCGTAATCGATGCTCGAGTGCCCGAAGTGCGCCCGCGCGGGGAACTCTTCGCTCGTGTATTGCGAGTCGTGCAACAGGAGATCCACGCCCTGGGTCAACTCCACCGCCGCATCATGATACGGACCGAACTGTTCGGGCCCCGGGCCGAGAGCGTTCGGTGCGTGGTCCGGCATGTAGGCGATCGCCCCACGTCCGTCTGAGACGCGGTACCCAAAGGTTCGCCCGCCCTTATGCGGAATCTCCCGCGCTAGAACGTCGAAGCCCTCGATACGATGTTCGCCGGGCGAGAGATGCCGGAACTCCCAGGATCCCCGCAGCTCGCGAGGTCGGATGGGGAAATGCGGCGGCGACATCGCGCGCGCGAGGATCTCCTCGGCGTCGCCGCCGGGTTGCTCCGGGATGTAGAGGGTTGTACGTGCATCCGGATTGTCCACTGAGGGGCAGAACGGCAACCCATGGGTGTGGTCCCAGTGGAGGTGGGTCAGCAACATGCTGCCGCTGAACGGCCGGCCCTCCAGCGCGGCGGGCAGGCGGCGCAGACCTGTGCCCGCGTCGAGGATGAGCCGGCACTCGCCGTCATCGGAGAGCACAGCGACGCAGGACGTCTGACCTCCATAGCGCGCGAAATCGACGCCGGGCGCCGGCGTCGACCCTCTCGTGCCGCAGAGGCGCAACCGCATGTGCGAACAGTATCGGCATGGTCCGATGGCGTCCGCAACGTGTCTGGCAGGGATGCACCGGCCCTCGCGGGTTCGCGACGAGGATGATCCGCCGCCTCTCGCAGATGGGCGATCAGACGCCGCCGTGCAGGGGCCACCAGGCGCGAGTACGCTTCCGCGCGTGAATCGCGCCGCAAGCCCTGTCATTTGGTTGTCCAGCTTGACGTGGTGACTGACGTCGCGACGGAAAAGAAACCCTCGGTCAGGCGGCGCATTGTCGCCCGGCTCACCGGGCGTCGGATCGGCGACGCGCCGCCGCGGGTCGGCTACCGCTCGCTGTTCGCCATTCGCGACTACCGCCTGCTGTTCAGCGGTTTGACGATCTCGATGAGCGGGTCGTGGGCCTACAACGTCGCCCTGGTCGTGTTCGTCTTCAACGCCACCCACTCTGCCGCTTGGGTCGCAGCGGCGTCGATGACCCGATTCCTCTCAGCTCTTGTAGCGAGCCCGTTTGGTGGGTTGGTCGCCGACCGAAGAGAACGCGTGCGCCACATGGTGACGCTCGATTCCGTCGCCCTCGTTCTCCAGGCCACGCTTGCCGTAGTCGCAGCGCTGAACGGACCCGTTGTTCTGGCGATCGCGCTCGCCGCGCTGACATCGGTGACGACCTCCTCTTACGATCCAGCCGCACGCGCGACCACCCCAGCGGTCGTCGGAGAGGAGCATCTCGCCGCCGCAAACAGCGCGCAGTCCGCCGTGGAGAACCTTTCGATCATCGTCGGCCCGGCCATCGCCGGCCTGCTGTTGCTGTTCAGCCCCCCGGCTGTGGTGTTCGGCGTCAACGCTGCAACTTTCGGATTCTCGGCGCTCGTGGTCAGCCGCATGCGCACCCGTAGCCGCGCTTCTGACATCACAGAAGGTGGCGCCGCCGGCCCACTCAAACAGATGGCGGCGGGCTTTCGCGCGTTCGTGTCATCCCCGCCGGTAACACTCCTGGCTGGTTTCAGCATCCTCGCGAGCTTCGTGTATGGGACCGACACTGTGCTCTTCGTCGTGGTGAGCAGAGATCAGCTGGGGACCGGCAGCTCGGGATACGGGTACCTCCTCGCCGCACTTGGCGTCGGAGGGATCCTGATGGCCGGATTCATGAATCGCATTGCCGCTGCCCGCCGCCTCGGTGCGATCATCGTGATCGGAATGGCGGTCTTCTGCCTTCCAACCGCGCTCCTCACGATTGTCCATGCGGCATGGATCGCCTTCTTGCTGGAGGCGATCCGTGGTGCGGGGACGATCATCGTCGATGTGCTTGCGATCACGGCTTTGCAGCGGCTCGTGCATCCCGACATCGTGGCGCGAGTGTTCGGAGTCTTCTTCGCGCTCGTGCTCGGAGCGATCTCCCTCGGCGCTCTCCTCATGCCAATCCTCCTGGGCAGCGTCGGCCTGAACACGACGCTCCTGATCATGGGATTCGCGATTCCCGCGCTGACGGTTGCGGCGTATCCGTGGATCCGGGTGCTCGACACCAGGGCAATCCGCGAACTCTCCGCGATCGAACCTCGCATAGCCGTCCTTCAGACGCTTGACATTTTCGCGGGCGCAACCCGGGCCGCGCTGGAGAGCCTCGCGCGGTCGGCGGCCGAGGAGCACGTTGTTCCCGGCACAGTGCTGATTCAAGAAGGCGCGGAGGCGGATGACTTCTTTGTGCTCATCGATGGTCAGGTCGAGGTGGTTGCCGCCGGTGAGGCGGGCGTGGAGCAATCACTCGGCGTGCTCGCACCGCCGAGCTACTTCGGCGAGATCGGTCTCCTCGAGCACCGTCCACGGACCGCAACGGTCAAGGCGGTGACGCTGTGTACGGTCTACCGCATCAACGGAGCCGGCTTCGTTGAGGCGATGACGGTCGCAAATCTGTCACCGACCGCTCTTGGGAGGGTGCAGGCACGTCTGGCGAGGACACACCCATCGGCGTCACTGACATTCGGGCAGCCCACGTCGGAGTGAGCGCTGCCGGCGACGCATTGTCACGCGTCGAGGCTCGCGCGGACATGCGCCAATAGATCCGGGGCTTTGAACGGTTTGGACAAGAGACGGATCCCCTGGTCGATGACACCTTGCGATGCGATCACCGACTCCGGGTAACCCGATATGAACAGCACGCGGATCCCCGGGCATGCATCGGACACAGTTTCAGCGACCTCCTTTCCGGTCGACCCCGGCATGACAACCTCTGTAACAAGTAAGTCAACTCTGCCCGCGTGACCCACGATCGCTGTCAGCGCTTCCGCTCCGCTCCGAGCCCGCAGCACGTGGTATCCGTTGTTCGTAAGAATGCGGCTTGCAACATCAAGTACGAGTTCCTCATCCTCGACGACAAGAACCGTCTCCCCCGCCGTGTGCCGGTTGATCTGTCGAGGGGGATCGGGCTCCGTGACCGCTGCAGCAACGCTAGGAAGCAGGATTGTGACGCTGGTGCCTGCCCCGACATCCGAGGAGAGTTCGACCATGCCTGCGGTCTGACTCACGATCCCGTATACGGTCGCGAGCCCGAGCCCGGTCCCCTTGTCCTTTGGTTTGGTGCTGAAGAATGGCTCAAAAGCCCGTTCGAGCGTTTCGCCATCCATTCCGGCGCCTGTGTCAGTGACCCGCAGGCGAACGTACGACCCGGCTTCGACGAGGGGATGGCGCGCAGCGAATTCGTTGTTGACGGTGAAATTCGCGGTAGCGACGGTCAATGTCCCGCCATTGGGCATCGCATCGCGCGCGTTCACCGCCAGGTTGAGAAGAATCTGCTCGATCTGTCCTCGATCAGCTCGCACCGCTTTGAGGTCGCGCGCGCCGCGGGTGATCAACTCCACGTGCTCGCCGATCGTTCGGCGAAGCAAGGACTCGACGTCAGCGACGACGTCGTTAATGTCGAGGACCTCGAGGTTTCGTACCTCTCTCCGAGCAAATGCGAGGAGTTGGTGGGTGAGCCCAGCGGCTCGATCCGCTGCCGCGCCAATCTGAGCGACGTCGCTGAGCACAGCGGTCAGACGCACTCGCGCGTCAGCCGGTCGGGTTTCCAGTTCGGCGGCGACCTCCTCCGACACGAAACCGACGTAGTTCAAGATGGCGGCAAGGAGATTGTTGAAATCGTGCGCTACTCCGCCGGCGAGCTGTCCGAGACTCTCCAGCCGGTGGGACTGGTGCAGCCGCGACTCCAACACGTCACGTTCACGTTGAACGTCCGCCCTGCCTTGTTCACGCCGGGTCTCGACACGGTCGCTCGCATCACGGATCGCCGCCGAGACGAGCGGTCCCTTGTCGGTCTCGATGGCCGAGAGTGAGATCTCGACTGGGAACTCCGAACCGTCCTTGCGTCTCCCCTCCAAGGGCATCCCAACGTCCGTTTGAACGTCGCCCTTGCCGTGGGCGCGCCGAGATCCTTTCTGAGCAGGGGGGCGCGGCCTGGGCTGCGGGACGAGCACGTCGACCGGTTGATCGATGAGCTCGCCGCTCGTATATCCGAACAGTTCTTCGGCTTCCTCGTTGACAAGCGCGATCAGTCCGCCTCGATCCACAGCGACCGATGCGTCGTCAGCTCCCTCCAGAACGCCTCTGAAGTTCGCGTTTTCCCGCTTACGCGCGGAGACGTCCCGAAAGGCTGCCACGATGATGAACCGCCCCGCCATCCGCGTCGACGCCAACAGGACCTCGCCGGGGAATTTGGAACCGTCCTTTCGGCGAGCCACCAGGTGTATCGGAGCAGCCCTGGAACCGTGACGTGGATCACCAACGGCGATGTTTCCTTGCCGGAGAAGGGTGGTGCGCGATGAGCGTGGTACCAACAGGTCAAGTGGCTGGTTGGTCAGGACCTCGCACCGGTATCCGAAGAGCCTGGCGGCTTCGGGGTTCACGAACACAATGGCTCCCTCACTGTCGACGCCAACGATCGCGTCGGGGACCATCTCAAGAAAGGCTGCGAATCGGGCTCCACCAGGAAGTCTCTTGGTGGTCACCTCGGTGCCATGTCGAGACCTTCCCGGGTCGCGATCACAACGGCCTCCAGCTTGGAGTGCGCTCCCAGCTTCTCGA
>PLDZ01000114.1 GCA_003136295.1 Candidatus Dormiibacterota bacterium | reverse complement strand
TTCATCATCGACGACGAGCTCGTCGAGGTCACCCCTGTGGGCATCCGCATGCGTAAACGCGTGCTCAACGCGGACGAGCGCAACAAACTCCGGAAGCGCTCGATGGCCGCCGAGGCCAGCTGATCGTCTTGCAAGACCCCTGCGGAGGTCAGCGCTCGGCGGGCGCCTGCGCGGCGGTCTGAGCGGCCGCCTTCTTTGCTGCCTTGGCAATTGCGGCAGCCTTCGGCTTCTTGCCCTGGCGCTTGGGGGCTCCGCGGGATTTCTCACTGGCCATGTCGTTCACTCCTCAGCACCGTTTCCGTCAACACGAGGTTAGTACAAGTTCTGCCGACGCGGTGGCAGGCGGCACGCGCGACGCACTCGGCGTCCGGCCCCGGGTTACCTTCTCGCGAGGTCGCGACGGATCGAATACGCGAACGACCTCACCCGTGCGTCGCGGTACCGATCAAAGTCTTCGCTGGGATGTCGACCGCGTCATCGGGATCCGTCGAGCGCGCCAGGCGTCGCATGACAGTACGCGTCATTCGCTCGTAGGCGGCCGCGTCGAGCGCGCTGACGTCCGCCGCAAACGGTGTGCTGACCAGCGCCCGCATCGCTTGCCGCACGCCCCCGTCGAAGTGCATCACGACGGTGTGGTCCGACAGGCGGATCTCCTCGAACCCAACCCCGGTCAGTCCCTCTGCCAGAGCGTCCGCGCCCGGCCAGCTGAAGGGTCGGCGGATCGCCGCGGCATGCTCCTCGCCGAATTGCTCCGCGAGCCCCACCTCCAGCGCCGCCCACAAAGGACACTCTTCGATGCCGAACCACACGGCGATTGCGAGGCGGCCGGTCGGGCGGAGGCAGCGCCGCATCTCGGCAAGTGCCGCGCCAGATTCGGGAAAGAACTGCAGGCCCTGCTGACACGTCACGGCGTCAACGGACGCATCGTCAAGGTCGAGCGGCGACGCAGGCGAAACGCCGAACGCAACGCTCGCTGATTCGGGTGGGAGCGTATGGCTGCGTGCCCGCTCGATCATCGCCGCGTTGATGTCGCGGCCGATAGCCCGACCGCTCGGGCCGAGCACGGGCGCCGCGAGCCGGACCACGATGCCAGTTCCACATGCGACGTCCAGAAGGATCTCGCCGGCGCGGAGCTCCAGGTGCTCCAGGAGGATCGTCGCGCATGGGGTGAACAGACGCGGCACCAGCACCTCGTCATATGTCTCTGCCGCAACCGGTGACGCAAAGGCTGCGGTGAAATCAGCGTTGCTTGACATAGCCTGCGATTGAGCCTGTCTTCCTTGTAATGCCCCCAAGTGGCTGCACCCTACCAGTCGCGTCGACCGAAGGCAACACGTATTCGCGAGCCTACGTGAAGAGTGAGCTGTATCCGTTGAGTGCCGGCTGGCCACCGAGGTGGGCGTAGAGCACCCTCGACGTGGGTGCAATTTCCTTGCTGGTGACCATGTCGATCATGCCCGCGAGAGACTTGCCCTCATAGACCGGGTCGGTGATCATCCCCTCCAGGCGCGCGCCGAGCTTGATGGCTTCGACCGTCCATTCGTCGGCGATCCCGTACGTCCCGGCGTGATACCGAGCGTCGAGGATGATCTCGTCGCTGCGCAGATCACGACCGATGTCGATCAGCTCGGCCGTCTGTCGAGCAATCCGGGTGATCTGGTCGAGCGTCTCCTCGGGCTTCGCGGACGCATCGATGCCGATGACCCGGCGAGGTCGCTCCTGGGCCGCGAAACCGGCGATCATCCCCGCCTGGGTGCTCCCGGTGACCGAGCACACGATGACGGTGTCGAAGAAGACGCCGAGCGCTCGCTCCTGGTCCTCCACCTCCTGTGCCCACCGGGCGAATCCCAGACCTCCCAAGGGATGATCGGACGCGCCGGCTGGAATTGGGTAGGGCTTGCCCCCCGCGGCCTTCACGTCGTCAAGGGCCTGCTCCCAACTCGCCTTGAAACCGATACCGAATCCCTCCTTCACCATCCTGATGTCCGCTCCGAGGATGCGGCTGAGCAGGATGTTGCCAACCTTGTCATAGACGGGATCGGGCCAGTCGACCCAGCTCTCCTGGACGAGCACGCAGCGCATGCCCATGCGTGCGGCCACCGCGGCGACCTGACGAGTGTGGTTGGACTGGACACCGCCGATCGAGACCAGCGTGTCGCACCCCTGGGCGCGGGCGTCCGCAACCAGGTACTCCAGCTTCCTCGTTTTGTTGCCTCCGAACGCCAGGCCGCTGTTGCAGTCCTCACGCTTCGCCCACACCTCGGCGCCGCCCAGAGATTTGGTGAGCCGCTCCAGGGGATGCACGGGAGAAGGACCGAACAGCAGGGGCTGGCGAGCGAATGCAGCGAGATTCATGAGCCTCCGGAACGGCAGAACGGCGGCGAGTCTATCGCTTGACAGACATACACAAATCCGTATAGTCTGCTGACTGTCCGGGTGATTACCCGGAACGGCCGGAGGGGCGACCGATACCGAATCACGTCTCTCGGAGGTCGTCCATCGTGACTCAACTCAAGGCGCTCATCGACAACTGGATCCTCATCGCGCAAGGCCTGCTCGCGAGCGTCGGCGCGCTCGCTTTCCTCATCGCGTTCATGTACAAGATCGTCGCAGTCGATCCATCCAGCGTCGCGCAGGCGAAGAAGTGGATCGGCCGGATCGTCTTCGGCACCATCGGTGTCGAAGTCGCGGGAACGCTGACCCACGCGTTGATCGCCAGTGTCCCAGCGACGATTCACTGAGCCCGCCTGATGCAGTCGCTCCCTGGGATCGTGCAGGGGATCCGCGATCCCCTCGGCACGATCCTCCAGCTGCTGACCGGCGTGCTGTCGCACTTCATCGCGGCAGCGCGGACCGACATCAACGCCGAGCTGAGCCGCTATCTCTTCACTACCGTCGATCCGACCGGACCTGGCATTCGCCCCTTGACGGCAAACCCTGCGATTGCGCACCTGAACGGGGCGCTGGCGCTGGTCGCCGACGTGCTCGTCGGCGCGGTTCTGTTGTATGCGTCGCTGCGGAGCATCTTCGAGCACTCGATCCACGCGCGCTACGCGCTCCATCTGGTGATCCCGCGCGTCATGGCCGCAATAGTCATGGTGCACGGGTCGATCTACTTCATTCAGATGGCGATCGATCTCAACAACGCCGTCGGCGGGGTCGTGCAGTCGCTCGGCGGGCCGCTGACCACCGACACACTCCCCTGGTCAGCGTCGCTGAGCGCCGCGACCGTGTCGATCATCCAGGGTTCCCAGGACCTGTTCCACGCGGTCTTCGCCCTTGGTGTGGTCGTGGCCGTCGTGATTCTGATGCTCTCGTACGTGATCCGAACCGCGATGCTCGACATACTCGTCGTGCTCGCGCCCCTTGCCGCGTTGTGCTCGGCGCTGCCGGACACACGCCGCTATGCGTACACCTGGCTGCGTCTCTTCATGGTCGCCGTGTTCATGCAGGCCGTGCAACTGATCATCCTGAGGGTCGCGACGGCGGTCGGATTCGGCGCGGGAAGCGGCATCGCCGAGAGCCTGTTCGCGCTGGCGATCCTCTGGATCGTCCTCAAGGTTCCGGGAACGCTCCACGCCGCAACGCATGTCGAGACCAACGCACACACGGCGATGCGCCACGTCCGGCGGTCGATGCACAAGGCGCTGGCACCGGCACACCACGTGGTGCGCCACCGGACGGCGCCGTGATTCGCGCCGCTGCCGCGCTCACCGTGCTGCTCGCTCTCGGACTGTGCGGCGGAACCGCATTCGCGAGCGGTGCAGCGGGGATCAACTCCGCAGGCGTGCGCTTCGCCAAACCACTTGCGCACTCGTGGGTGTCGCAGGGATTCGGATGCACCAGCTTTGTCTTCGAACCGGTGGATCGTGCGTGTCCGGGCGGGCACTGGCACTCCGGGGTCGATCTGGCGGCGGCGCGGGGCACGCCGGTGATGGCGACGCTTCCGGGCATCGCCACGGTCATCGTGTCGGCCACGGGATACGGCTTGCACGTGGTCATCGACCACGGCGGCGGTCTCAGCAGCCTGTACGGCCACCTCGACACCGTGCTCATCGCGAGTGGNNCGCGATGGCATCGCCGAGGACCCACGCTTGGACCTCGCGCTCCCGTGAGGCGGCTAACCCGTGGGCACGCCCGAGGCGCTGCGGGTCTCGGCCGCGCTGCGGCGCGCCTGCTGCCAGACAACCCAGATCCGCTGCACCGCAGTGACGTTGGTCAGGATCGCGAGGATCCAGAGTGCCCAGATCAGCAGCGGAGCGATCACGAGACCGATGACCGTGATGACCACACGCTCCGGACGAGCCAGCAGCCCGCCGTCACCGTTGAAACCGAGCGACTGCGCGCGCGCTCGCACGTAGGACACGAGCAACGACCCCGTCAACGCGAAGACCACGAGCATCGGCTCGAGCGTGTGATGGCCGTGAAAGATGAAGTAGTAGAGGAGCGCGATGGACGTCATCGCCTCCGCGTAGCGGTCCACAGTCGAGTCGAGGAAGGCTCCGTAGCTCTGCTCGCGACCCGTCACCCGTGCCAGCGCGCCGTCGAGAATGTCGAACCCACTGGCAATCAGCAGCAGCACGCCGCCGGGCAGGAGAAACCCGAGGGCGATCAGGACCGCGGAGCCCGCGCAGATGCACAACCCGAGCATGGTCAGGATGTTCGGTGTCAGGTGCAGTGCGCGGAGAGCAGGAACGGCGCGTCGCGCGCCGGACCTAACCCAGTCCTGGAGCCTGGACGTGAACACCGGATACCACCGTGCTCGCACCGGCGCGTTCACGCGCCACGCGATACACGTCGAGAACCTCGTCGACAACGTGTTCCCAGTCATACAGCTGCGCTTTGACCAGCCCGCGCTCACTCATCGCGGTGCGTCGCGCCGGGTTGTCGAGCAGCGCGCCGAGCGCCGCCGCCCAGTCCTTGGGATGGCGCGGGGGAACGAGCACGCCGTCCACGTCATGGAGTATCACGCTGCTGAAGCCGGGGATCGAAGACGCGATCACCGGCACACCGCTGGCCATGGCTTCCAGCAACACGATCCCGAAGCTCTCGCCGCCCGTCGCCGGAGCGCAGAAGATGTCGGCGGACGCGTAGTAGCGCGGCAGCAACTCCGGGGACACCCTGCCCGCGAACTCGACGTCGGGAATGCCCATGGCCGCGACCTGACTCTCGTACCCCCATCGCATCGGGCCATCCCCCACCACGACCAGGCGCGCATCGTTGCGGTGGCGACGCAGCTGACCGTAGGCCTCGAGCAACGTCGGCAACCCTTTGCGCGACTCGAGGCGTCCGACAAAGAGGATCGTCGCCTTGCCAGGCGTGCGCAGCTCATCGAGCTGGATATGGTCGGGATTGAACCGGGAGCAGTCGATGCCGTTCGGGACCACTCGGTACTCACCCTCGAAATAGCGCGCGATGAAGTCCCGCGCAGGAACGCTCACAGCGACGTGCACATGGAGACGGTTGAAATAGCGCTTGAGAAACGGCCTGCCGTAGTAATACCCGAGGTTGCGCCGGGCCATCGCGTGGAAGGTGCCGACGTTCGCACCGCTGTGGAATCGCAACACCGTGATCGGCAACGAGGGCACGAGTGGTTCGTGGTAATGGACGACGTCGAAGTGGTTCTCGTGGAGCAGCGCTCGCACCCGCCGCACCAGGTGGAACGACAGGGCGATGCGAGCCACGGAGCCGTTGGTACGCACCGGGACGCTCCGCCCGATGCGCACGTACCCGGGGATGCCGTGGTCGTCTCCAACGCGGCTCGAGGGTGCGAGCACGGTCACGTCGTGACCGCGCGCCCGCAGCTTGGCGGAGAGGTGCCGGACGTGCTCGGTGACCCCCCCTGGGTGCATGAAGTCGTACGGGGAAACCAGGCAGATCTTCATCGTGTCCCGGTCGCCGGCCAGATGGGGTCGAGGACGTGCCATTGCTCGGGGTGCTCGCGGATCGCCCCCTCGAAGATGCGCAGCAGCATCTGCGCAGTCTTGCGCACCTCAGCGTCCCTGGGCGTATCCGGGGAATACCGGATCTCGGGGTGCACCACTGCATTGACCCGGTAGCGGTCGCGGAAGAGCAGGATCGGGACGATGGCGGCGCCGGCTCGTATGGCGATCTCGACCGTCCCGATCGGGATCGGTGCCGGAGTTCCGAAGAACTCGAGCGGCTCGCCGTTCCCGATCAGATCGCGGTCGAGCGCCATCGCCACGACGCCACCGGAGCGGAGCACCTTGAACACCTCGCGCATCGATGCGGCGCCGAGCCGCCGGGCGACCTGAGGGTCGCCTTCGCGCATCGCCTGCGTGTCGAGGGGAATGATGTGGACGCCCTGAGCGCGCCGTGCACCCACCACGCGGTCGAAGAGTTGTTTGGGACGGAGTACCTCGGCGAGCAGCGCCATCTTGCCGCCCATCTTGTTCCAGCCCGCCAGGCCGACCTCCCAGGACCCGAAATGCATCGACGCTACGACCACGCCGTTGCCCCGCGCGATCGCATCCTCGAAGTGATAGAGGTCCTGGAGATCGATCCGCGACGGCAGGTCCGTCCGTCGCGACGACATCTCCATCACATCCACCCAGCAGTGAGTGAGGTTGCGGAGATTGCGGCGGACAAGTCGCTTGAGCGGCCGGTCGCGGATGGTCGGAATGACGTGGCGCAGGTTGTCGCGAAGGCCGTCGAACCGGCTCGGCACGGTGGCCAGCAGCGCGTCGGCGGCGCGGTCGCCGAGCCAGTACGACACCGACTGCGGGAGCACACCGACCAGCGCCTCGGCGCCGCGGTAGGCGTAGTACGGCAGCATCCGCTCCCGTGCAACAGGCTGCGCGGCGCTCGTCTTGACCGCCACACTACCGGCCTGCATCACCGCTGTCGGCTCCCGATCGCTCGGCGGACTAATTCGTCGCGGGTGTGGCGGGTTCCGCCTCCGCAGCTGCGGGCAGGACGTCGGCGACGCGGCCGTTGCGCCGGCCTCGGATCACCTCGACACCGGCGATGAACTCTTCGGTGGCACGATGAGCTTCGTCGTCCGAGACCTGACGTGGCGGTGACTTCATGAAGTACGACGCGGGACCTTCGAGCGTGCCACTGAGGCCCCGATCGAGTCCGAGCTTGCAGCAGCGCACCGCGTCGATGACGATGCCGGCGCTGTTCGGTGAGTCGTGCACCTCGAGCTTCAACTCGACGTTGAGCGGCACGTCCCCGAAGGACTTGCCTTCGAGGCGGATGAACGCCCACTTGCGATCGTTGAGCCAGGGCACGTAGTCCGACGGGCCGATGTGGATGTGGTCCTTCTCCATCGGGGTGGCCAGCTGTGACTGCACGCTGTTGGTCTTGCTGATCTTCTTGCTCATGAGACGCTCGCGTTCGAGCATGTTGAGAAAGTCGGTGTTGCCGCCGAAGTTGAGCTGATACGTGTTCTCGAGTTCGACGCCGCGATCACGGAACAGGTGTGTCAGCACGCGGTGCACGATCGTTGCCCCGACCTGCGACTTGATGTCGTCGCCAATGATCGGCACGCCCGCCTTGCGGAAGCGCGCCTGCCAGTAGTCCTCTCGGGCGATGAACACCGGCATGCAGTTCACCATCGCACATGGCGCCTCGAGGATCTGCTCGGTGTACCAACGGGTTGCCGCCTCGCTGCCGACCGGCAGGTAGTTGACCACCACGTCGGTGCCCGTGTCCTTGAGCACCTGAGCGATGTCGACCGTCGACCCGGGTGCCTTGGTGATGACCTCGGACAGATACTTGCCGAGCCCGTCGTGGGTCATGCCCCGCTGGACGGGGATGTTCAACTTCGGAACGTCACTGAATTTCACGGTGTTGTTCAGACCGCTGAAGATCGCTTCGGAGACGTCCTTGCCGACCTTCAGGACGTCGATGTCGAAGGCCGCGGAGATTTCGATGTCAGAGATGTGGTAGCCGCCAAGGTTCACGTGCATGAGCCCGGGCACCGTGTCGTTCTCATCTGCGTGCTTGTAGTACTCGAGTCCCTGGACAAACGACGAGGCGCAGTTGCCCACGCCGATGATCGCCACTCTGACTTTGTTGCTCACGACGCGCCCTCGTGTACCGGTGTTATTGATGTGATGATCTCGGCGGGCACCCCTGCTGAGGAGATCAGCCGAGCGAAGCTTTTGAAATGCGTGGCGATGGCCTCGCGGTCGAGGCGGCAGAACACCTCTCGACCCTCACGCCGCGTGCGGATCACCTCCGCTCTGCGGAGGATGCGCAGATGCCAGCTCATGCGCGGCTGGCTCACCTGGCAGAAGTCCGCGAGCTCGGAGACGCGCATCTCGGAGGTCGTCGCGAGCCGCTCGACGATGAGCAATCTCGTCGGGTTGGCGAGGCCTTCAAAATGAACCGAGAGATCACTCGCGCCGGCGGCGATGCTCCCGGGGAGCGCACGACGCGGCGGCCGCGACGGGGCGTCGGAACCCATAAAGGAATCTTTCATAAAGGATCGCTTATGAATGTTACCGGGTTCGGGCGCGCGAGCGCAAGCCACCGCGCTCATTCCTGGCGTTCCTCAGTTCCGTCGGTCACCCGCGCAGGGCTCGACGGCGCGTCCTCGCCGGAGGAGTCCGGCTCCTGTGCGACCGCCGGGGCGTCGCGGTCCTCATAGGAGGGAAGGATGGCTGCGAGCAGCCGCAGGATCACGACGCAGACGAGGATCACCACCACGAATGCGACCA
>PLDZ01000232.1 GCA_003136295.1 Candidatus Dormiibacterota bacterium | reverse complement strand
CCGTGGACCCCTCGCCGCAACCCTTGGCGGCGGTTCATGACCGGAGGCACGACCGTCACCTTGCTCGGAGGCGGCTCGAGTTCTAGTTCGTCGGAAGCGCGCTGGGACCCCGTAGAAGGCGCTGAGTGCTACGGCCTTCTAGAACGTCAGGATGCGGCGATTCGAGACAGCGTTCGTGACAGTTCCTTAGACATCCTGTCCAGGTGCAGCCCACCTGCTCATGATCAACCCCCCGAGGGTCGCGCGGGCTTGGTGGTCGGATATGTTCAGAGCGGCAAGACGCTGTCCTTCACAACTGTCGCCGCGCTTGCCCGCGACAATGACTACGCCATCGTCATCCTCATCGCCGGCACGAGCGACCTGCTGCTTCAGCAGTCTCGAGATCGCCTGACCGAAGACCTTCGCCTAGCCGCCGGGGACGCTTATGAACGCTGGCAACATCTCCCGAGCCCAAAGGGGCAAGTTGCTGTCGAACAACTGACCGCGGACCTCGATCAATGGGGCAAGGGCTCGTCAAGCAATCAACCGACCATTCTCGTCACCGTGATGAAGCGGTACCAGCAGCTTGAACAGCTTGCACTCGTGCTCGAAGACGTCTCCAAACGCCGAGATTCGTCATCCTTTCCAGCACTGATTATCGACGATGAGGCAGATCAAGCCTCTCCGAACGTGCAGCATGCCGCGGACAAGGAAAGCACGACGTATTCACAGATCCGCAGGATCCGTCACGCTCTGCCGCGTCA
Organism: Candidatus Dormiibacterota bacterium; assembly: GCA_003136295.1. GTDB lineage: Bacteria > Chloroflexota > Dormibacteria > Aeolococcales > Aeolococcaceae > Palsa-851. The sequence goes on along the minus strand of PLDZ01000232.1, from coordinate 52,230 downwards.
CACGTTTCTGCAGTACACCGCGACGCCGCAGGCTCCCCTCCTGATAAGCCTCGCGGATAAACTCTCTCCCGACTGGGTAACCCTTCTGGAGCCCGGAAGCGGCTACACGGGTGGCTCGTACTTCTTCAAGGAGCATCACAAAGACTTCGTCCGGCTCATACCAGACGAAGACGTGGTTGCATTCAAAGAGAAGGGCCATGAGACGCCGAAGTCTCTTCAGCAGGCGTTCGCGACGTTCCTCGTCGGCGTGGCGCACGGCTCACTTCAATCCCCTAGGGCGCCGACCCAACGGAGCATGCTCGTCCATCCTTCCCAACAGGTAGCGCCGCAAGGTGAGACAGCCCATTGGCTGAAGAGCCTTCGCAAGCTATGGCTGGAACTGCTGGAAGCGCCAGACACCGATGCCGATCGCCGAGACCTACTTCGGACGCTGATCGTGCCAGCCATCAACGATCTCCGAGGGACCGAATCTGGGCTCGCAACCGACGAGGACCTGATCGCCCAACTCCCTGTCGCTCTTCTTCAACTACGCATGCAGGTGATCAATGCAGCTGGTGAAGCCAAGGTGCCGTGGTCCCAGGCTTACGCATGGGTTCTTGTTGGAGGACAGTTGCTGGACCGAGGGTTCACTGTTGAAGGGTTGACGATAACGTACATGCCGCGAGGGAAGGGCGTCGGTAATGCCGACACGATCCAGCAGCGAGCCCGATTCTTCGGATACAAGGGCCCTTATGCGTCTCTATGTCGTGCCTGGCTCGAGACTGACGTAGCGGCTGCTTTCACACGATACGTCGAACATGAAGAGAGCATGCGTAAGGAGCTTGCCGGTGTGGTCAAGAGCGGTGAGTCTCTCCGCACCTGGCGACGGAGGTTCCTGCTTGACAAGGGCATGAAGCCAACTCGCGCCGCGGTGGTTCGTCTGCAACTGCAACATTCCGTGTTCGGCGACGCATGGTGGCGTCAGTCGGTCGTTGTCACAGATGACACCAAGCTTCTGCAGTCGAACTCAGCGCTGCTCGATTCAGTGCTCGCCAGCCACTCCTGGGCCCTCAACCAGACGGACTGGCAGTTCCAGCACCCGATCACGAAGGTTTTGTTGTCCAACATCGTCGAACTGTTGGTCGACTACACAGGCCAAGACGACGACGATGCTGCCTTGGTGGCTCTCGGTCTCGTGCTACAGCGGGTCATCGATGAAGGCGGAGACGAACGCGCTTTCCTGGTGCACATGCAGCCCGCGCTTCGTAGGCGGCGCCAGGACGGCGCCAACGTGAACAACCTGTTTCAGGGACGGGATCCGAAATCCGGTGGGTATCCTGGTGATGCTTCGGTGCATTCGCCTGACGTCTTGACAGTGCAGTTGCACAGAGTTGAGGTGACCCACGATGATCGTCCGGTGCAAGACCCGACGGCCGTGCTGGCCGTCTGGGTTCCAAAGCGGCTGACCGGCGCAGCAGTGGTTCAGGGTGCCTAGCGCACCTGTGCATCCGTCTGCTGAAGGCTCCTCCACAGACCTCGTCTTTGAGACTGAGTCGTTGGGTGTCGGAACGAGTTGGCTGCTTGGCAGCAGCATCCAATCTGTAGCAGTTCTGGTTCCGAGTGAGCCGAGCCAGAAGGTGGGAACACCGCTCATCTTGCAGAATCTCCAGACTTTTCCGCACGCGGCCTGCATCGTTCGCGAGCCGGGCGCCGAGCCTAGATCCGGCAGCTTCACCGTGGTGCGGTGTACGTCGAGCAACGCCGCTCTCCGAGAGCGGTTCGTGGCTCTGGCACGGTTGTTGCCGGCGTTCGGTTGTTCGACGATACGAGAATCGATCGAGGTCCTCGTCGAACTCTTCGAGGCCGCGCAGCGGCCGCCCAATGCCGGCGAGCTAGGTCTCTGGGGCGAGTTGGCGGTGATTGCTCGCTGCAATGATCCTATTCGGCTCCTTGAGGCGTGGCACGGCGAGCCATCGGAGGCCCTCGACTTTGTGTTGGGCGATGAGGCTCTAGAGATCAAGACGACCCGTGGCGAGGTCAGGCGTCATCGATTTGGGTTGACGCAACTTCGACCTTCAGGTGGGCGGAAAGTCTGGGTCGTTTCGATCCTCGCCATCCCCAGCGCCGGTGGAGAGACCGTGCCTGATCTGGTCAATCGCATCGTGCCAAGATTGGCCGGCCGCGGCGAACTTCAATTGAAGTTGGAAAGGCAAGCCGCCAAATGGCTCGGAAACGCGTGGAACCCCACGGAGCAAACCCGATATGACCTCGAGGCGTCGCTGGCCAGCGTTCGTGTTTTTCTGGCCGAGGACGTGCCAGCAATCGCCCTCCCCATTCCGGTCGCCATCAGCAGGGTGGAGTTCGAGGTGGACCTCACTGGCGTTAGCGCGGCCCAACCACAAGGCCTCGCCAGCCTCATAGGGTTGGGATCCTGATCAGGCCATCGCGGGCGCGGCGTACGCCGGCGCGGCGCGATCACCGAAGGCGGCAAACCCTTCAAGCTGAGGTCAGGTACGGCTTGCAATCGAGCCACTTGGCTATTGCGCTTCTGTCCCTAGCGTCGGCGCACCGTAAATGGCATGATCGCATCATGTGTGGCGGTACTAAGATCTTCGGCTCGCCAGCCAGCCCTTTGCCGCCTCGATAGGGCACTAACGTGAAATTCGTTGATCTCTTCGCCGGTATTGGGGGATTCCACCGAGCGTTCACATCCCTTGGCCATGAGTGCGTCTACGCGTGCGAGATCGACGAGGAACTGCGCAGTCTCTACACGCTCAACTATGAGTCAGCAACTGAGTACACATTCGGCGACCTCCGCGCTTCTGTCGACAAAGTCCCTCATCACGACATCCTCTGCGCAGGGTTCCCATGCCAGCCATTCTCGAAGTCAGGCTCTCAAGACGGCGTCCTCGACGAGACGCGTGGAACTCTCTTCTACGACGTGCTGACGATCTTGGAGCGCCATCGCCCGGAGTATGTCTTCCTGGAAAATGTTGGCAACTTTGAGCGCCACGACAGTGGGCGCACGTGGAGGATCGTTCGCCGGTCGCTAGCAAAGCTCGGTTACGATGTACAGGCGACTACCCATATGGCAAGCGGTGGCAGCGGCCTGCTTTCGCCACATCACTTTGGGTACCCACACCATCGCGAGCGCTTCTTCGTCGTAGGCCGGCTTACGCCTTGGGATCGCAATGTGCTTCCAGTTCGTCGCCCAGGTTCGGCGCCAAACTTGAAAACGATAGTCCAACCCGTGGATGAGTTGACGATTGCTGACAATGCCGAGACGAGCATGTCCGCCCCGCAGGAGCGGTGCGTCAATCACTGGAACGAGTTCCTGCAGCGTTTGCCTTCCGACACACCTCTGCCGTCCTTTCCAGTGTGGGGCGATGAGTTGGACGCACGATATCCGTTTGAGCAATTGGTGCCAGCTCGCCTACCGAAGCCCGATCTTGCGAAAGCGTGCCGGTACAGGGGCAAGAAGCCGCTTACGACCGCGGAACTGCTGGAGCGCCTTCCGGCCTACGCACGGGAAACGGGACCGCGGTTCCCCGGGTGGAAGGTGCGCTTCATCCGGCAGAACCGCGATTTTTGGAATGCCAACCGGCAGTATCTTCCTCTCGAGTGGCGCTCTCAACTGCGCTCCATGCAGCCGTCCCTGCGAAAGTTCGAATGGAATTGCCAGGGAGAAAGGCGCGACCTCTGGGACCATGTCATGCAGTTTCGGCCCTCCGGTCTCCGCGTCAAGCGAATGACCGCCTCGCCCGCTCTTGTAGCCATGACTACTACACAAATCCCGCTTCTAGGCCCGGAGCGCCGCTTCCTAACTCGGCGCGAAGGATTGCGTCTGCAAGGCTTCCCGGATGATCACCTACTCCCATTGTCGCGCGGTGCTGCCTTTCGTGCACTGGGTAACGCGGTGAATGTTGACCTGGTTCGGTTGATCGCCGCTTCCGCGTTGCTCGCCCTAAGTCAGGACACCGGCGAACAACTGCTAGCGGTTTGAAACCGCGAGTTGAATGGCGCGAGAACTGTGACCGCGTCGCTGGACATGAGTGTAGCGTCCTGGGCGTCGAGCCCGGCTGTACGCGCAGTCATGAGAGGAAACCGCAAACGCGACACGAAGCCGGAACTGCTGATCCGTCGACAGCTACACGCGCTCGGGTACCGCTATTTTGTGGCCGCGCGGCCGCTTGGCGGCCGCTTCCCCGTCGTTGATGTTCTGTTTCCAAAGCGGAAGATCGCCGTATTCGTGGATGGGTGCTTCTGGCATGGTTGCAGCCAGCACTATGCCCTTCCAACGCGCAACGCAGAGTATTGGGGCCCGAAGATCGCCCGGAATCAGGAAAGGGATGCGCATTCCAACAGCCTGCTCATGACGGCTGGATGGACGGTCGTTCGCCTGTGGGAGCACGAGCCTCCGAGTCTCGCGGTCCGGCGTGTTGTCGAGGCGCTCGAAGAGGCCGCCGCTTCTGAGTCCGATGTATGCCGTTTGCGAGCTAGAATCGCGCCATGACCTCGTCCAGGGTCCCGTCCGTGACAGACCTTCGGGATCTCGTCCTCCAGGCGCTCGCCGAGTCGCCAGGGACAGCAACAACATCCGACCTAAGGCTTAGGGTGGAACGACTGGGGCGATTCTCTTCAGATCAGCTCAACGAGCGACACGGGCGAACGAAGGGATCCGAGTTGCACTACCGTCTACGCTGGACGCTTGTTGACCTCAGGAGGCGAGGCGCGATTCAGAGGGTGGCGCCGAGAACGTGGTCGCTAACTGACCGCACAATAGTCCCGTAGCCCGGTGCCGCTGGGCGGGGTACCCTGACTCGTATTCTGTCTACGGATCGGCGATAAGGGAAACGAACTCTGCCACGAGTTCATGATCGCGGAATTCGTGAGTCGTATCCGTGCTTTTCATCATGACAGCGGTGCGTCCGGCGGCCATGCGATTTGGGTAGAAAATCTCCAGGTTGCCGCACATTGGACACTCGTGGGCCAGGTAGAACGGGCTCAGATCGAGCATAGAACCTGATTGGTCGCGCAAGTAGATCGTCTCTTCCACAAGCGACTGATCTGTGGCGAATTCAATCGGCTTGAACACAGGGTTGTCGCCCATTAGTAAGAGACCGCGGTTGCTTATGTGCCGAATCCCTCGTTGCCGCGAACTCCGCCTAACTAGGTTGAGAGTGCAGTCCGCCAGAAACCTTGAATGGGCTAAGGCGGTTGCGATTTCTGGTTCGAGTTCCGACAGTCGCGTCCGGAGATCCAGTTCGCTGTGGATCATACCGTCGTGCGCCCAGCGGTTCCGGGCGCCCACGATGACGTTGAGCGCGTCGAGCAAGCGGTGGCGTTTGTGCTCGGGATAGAGTGCGTCTGTAAGGCCAAAAATCCCTTCCTTGGCGGTCTGCCCTCGGACGGCCGCGTCGCGGGCGACCCCAAGCCATACGCCGAGCGATACCCCGCTTTGGGTGAGGGAGCGTGCCCACGCAAGCACGGCTTCCGATCGCGGAGACGCCTCTCTATTCCACGAGAGACCGATGGCCGCGAGCATGATGATCAGGTTCTCTCCTACGTTGAGTGCACCTTCGAACCGTGCACGAGGATCGTGCTCGACGCTTGCATACATTCGCACCGCACGCGCCACCGGATATGGATAGCTAGCGCTGGCCAGATCAAGAATCGTGACATCGACGTCACCGTTCACAATAAAGGGCTTGACGACCGAGGGCGCCGGCACGTCGCTTTGCGCCGCCACTGTTGATACCGCCGGGCCCTGAGGAGGAAACGGTGGCGGAAGGATCGCGCGTTCGGGTCGGGCCCCGGGATGCGTTTCGGGGCTTTCTGTCTGCGCCCTCGGCGCTCGGAAGTATGGTGACTCAACTAGTTTCGCGATGGCCCACGCCGCAAGCATCGGAACAAGCCATATTGTCACCCATTCCAATACAAGTACGACACTGAGTGTTGCTACGGCGCCGATGACGCCAAGGATCCCGAATGCGGCCCACACGATGGTTAGCACCGCGCGCCATCGTGACCCAGTACGAAAGCCCGGTACCGAGCGAAGAAATCCCGAGGCTTTCACAGTCCGACCACTCCGCGAGTGTATGTTGGATCCCCGAGCGCGCACTCCGATCGAGCGCCGTGCGTTTGTGTGGTTCGGGCCGCAGCCATAGAGGTAGATTGTGCGCCGGTCGCGGCGGTCAAACGCCCCGGCCTCGTACGCGCACCTCCAGCTTGTAACAGACTTGTGCCTTTGGATGCCGTTCGACGATGAGCAAACCGGAACCAGCGAGTTAGTCAGGTAGCACGCGGGCGTCGCCTTTGGCCGAGTCAACCTCTCCCACGAACCCAGCCTTCCGAAGCGTCGCCTTCTCTGCGCGCTATACAGGCGTCTTTGCTCATCGCAGCGATCGATCACTCGCGTCGCGACCTACGTTAAGATCGAGGGGACGGCAGTGACGCAGGTCTGGCTGTACTCTCGGACGCTGTCCAAGCTGCTCGGCTGAAGATCGTTTCCAGGAGGCTTTGTGGCGTCGGTACGGCGTCGCCCCGCCACGGCGTCCACAATCTGGATATGACGGTTTCTCTGGCATGCCGCTTGCATCTCAACGCGGAGCAGGTCGCCGCCCTCAACCTTATGGACGAGGGGCCGCTTCGGATAGTCGCCGGGCCGGGAACTGGGAAGACGACCACGGTGGTAGCCATGTACCTGCGACTGCTCGACGAGAGGGGGCTACGCCCGAGCCAGGTCCTGCTACTGACGTTCGCCAACAACGCGGCCGGCGATCTGAAGCGCCGGATCGATGCCCTACACAACACCTCGTACGACGAGTCGTGGGTGAGCACATTCCACTCCTTCGCTGCCCGCGTCCTGACGACCTACGGCCACCTCCACGGGATCGTCCCGTTTCGCCTAATCAACGGGTTCGAGGAGAAGGTGCTCATGCGACGGGTGCTCTCGCAGCTGAGCACGCTCGAGATCCTCGCGCCCTTACAGACGAGCGAGGCGCTTGTGCAGGACGCGCTGTGGTTCATCGGGATACTCAAGCAGAATCTCGTTCGGGCGGACGACTTCACCGCTCACGCACGCGACGCTGACAACGCGAAGATGCGCGACCTGGCGGGGATCTATTCGGCGTATTGGGCCGAACAGGACCGCCGTCATCTCTGGGACTTTCGCGATGTTATCGCCCAGTGCCAGCTCCTTCTGGAGCGGAACGACGCGCTGCGAGAGGAGTTGTCGACGAAGTTCCAGCACATCATCGTCGACGAGTATCAGGACGTTGACGCCGCACAGGTCAAGCTCATCGCGCAACTCGTAGAGCAGCATCAACCCCACCCGAGACTGGCGGTGGTGGGCGATCCGAACCAGGCCGTCTATTCGTTCCGCGGGACGCTTCCTGCCTTTCTCGAGGAGAAGTGGCAGTTCGGCGGCACTCGTGTGGATCTTGTGCATAACTACCGCTCGTTCGGTGCGATTCTGGCTGGCTCGGATCGCCTTCTCGAGCGGTACGGACTCAACGCTGCTGCGCTCGTCCCAGACCGCGGCAATGCCGATGTTCCGGTGCTGCATCGCGAGCACGAGCAGAATGCGACCGACGAGGCCACGGGGGTAGTCCGGCAGATCGCGGAACTCATGTCCGCGGACCGCTCTCGCGCGCCGCGCTACCATCCCGTTGACATTGCCATCGTGCTGCGTAGCGTTCGCCGCCATGGCCGCCAATTCGAGGAGGCGCTCCGAGCAGCAGGCATACCGCACGAGGCGGGCGCATCTCCCAACTTTGCGTCGTCCGACATCGTCCGGTTCGCGGTGCACGCCCTGAGCGCGCTGGCTCATCCCGATGACGACACCTTCCTGATGCGCGTGATGGAGTCGCCTTTCGCGGGTGTTCCAGCGGCCGACGCTCACCGGCTGCTCGCGGAAGCGGAGCGCCGTCAACGGGCCGCGACGGAGACGCTGCGCACCACGTCGCTCCTGAACGTGTTGAAGCACACATGCTTCCTCCTCCACGAGGCTGATCCCCGTCGCTGGCCGCTCCCGTGGAGCGACACGGAACCGTCACCCACTCCCGAGAGCCGCATTGACCTCGAGCGAGAGCAAGCCGCGGCCGACGCCCTCGAGCGGAGCTCCCGTGAGCCCACCGAGACGAGCCGCAGAACCGCAAGGTTCTTCGATCTCCTCAGCGACGAGGGACGCGATGCCATCCACGGGTTTACCTGGCGGTGGGCGCGATTGCGGTCGAGTGCCAGTCAGGTCGCTATCGATGTGCTGCTGCACGGGGTCTTCGACGAACTCGGCGTGATGCGGCTACTGATGTCACAGACCACGTCCGACGCCCGGCGGGATGAGCTCCTTGGACCGCTGCGGATGTTGCTTCGGGCGGTGGCCGACCACGCCGAATTTCAGGCCCTTCTCTCCGACCAGCCGCCCTCACTCATCGAAACCATTTCAGCCCTCGAGCAACTCCTTCCCGAATACATCGACGAGCTTGCGGCTGCCGACGAGCCTGAGCAGGGTGTCGTTCGCATCCTCACCGCGCACGCCAGCAAGGGACTGGAGTTCCCGGTGGTGTTCATGCCGGCGATGGCATCGCAGCACTTTCCTGTAGTGGCTCGCGCACGGACCCCACTGCTGGAGAAACATGAGCAGCAGTGGCTGGAGGAAACGCTCGTGGATTTCGCTCCCCCGTGGCCCGCGACCGACGAGGAGTTCCTCCGTGAGGAGGCGCGCCTCGGATACGTTGCGGCCACGCGTGCGCAGGACATGCTGTTTCTGTCGTGGGCGGATACCTACGAGAAGGAAGAGGTCGGAGCCCCCAGCGCATTCCTGGAGCCACTCGCGGGCGACGCTCCACTTCGCGAGTACACAGAGCTGCACCGCGACCCGGCACTAGGTAGTGCCCTCGGCGCGCCGGACGACGGTGAGGCGGCCTCGTTCACCGGCTGGGAAGCCTGGTCAGAGCCGGTCGTCCTTACCAGTGAGTCGTACGACAGCTCATCGAGCATCAGCAAGTTCCTCGCCTGCCCTCGCCAGTACTACTACAGCAAGACACTCGGACTGCGCACGGAGTCCGGCGTCGCGGCGGCTCGTGGTAGCGCGTTCCACGCGGCGCTCCAGCGGTTCCACGCTCCCGAGAACGAACGGCGGTGGCGCCACGACGCCGCGCTCGCCGAGACGTTCTACGCCGAGTGCTGTGACACGGCAATCGAGGCACACCTCCGCACCGTCGACGGAGAGCTTGATCGCCGTGTCGAACGGAGCTCGCTCCGCCGCCTCTTCGCCAATTACTACAAGTCAGAGATCGAGGGACATGAGTCGCCGGCCACGGCGGCGACCGAGGCACGATTCACCTGGCATCCAGTGCGCGACGTCACGATCCGCGGCTACATCGACCGGATCATCGTCGTTGACGATGGTGGCCACGAGATCGTCGACTACAAGACGGGTAAGAGCGGCAAGACCACCGGTGAGCTGAGCGACGACCTCGGCATCACGAGTGACGTCCCTCACGACTTTCAGTTGCTCATCTACTTCTTCGGCTCCCGCGAGGGTGAAGTGGATGGTGTGCCCACTGTCGATCCCCATGTCGTTGGACTCTGGTACCCGTCCAACCTGATGAAGGGGGATCAGATTCGCAAGACGCGGATCATTGCCGACGACAGTGAGACGCCCAAGAATGGGCCGCTCCATCTGAACGACGATCAGCTTGAAGAAGCCCGCGGGAGGATCCTCACGACGCTGGAGGAGCTCCACGCGGGCGATTTCGCGCCGCGCCCTCGCCACGACGGGTATACCTGCCTCGCAGCCTGGGGCAAGGGGTGCGACTACGCCTGGGTATGTCCTGGACGCATCGAGGAACCTGAGGCGTACGAGGCCGAATGACCGAAATCAACGACCTGCAGCGGGCTGCGGCAACAGCAGACCCGACTCAGGCGGAGAAGATCGTCGCGGGAGCCGGCACGGGCAAGACGCTCACGATGGTGGAGCGATTCGCGTATCTGGTCTCGGAGAGGGGCCTCGATCCCAACCGCATCGTTGCTGTGACTTTCACCAACCGGGCGGCGGCGGACCTGCGCGGTCGAGTGACCGATCGGCTGGTTGCGGGTGGCCTCGTTGCGGATCGTGCGTCGATGGACGCAGCTTGGGTTGGTACCTTTCACGGACTCTGCGTGCGCCTGCTGCGCGACGACTGCTACGAGATTGGTTTCGACCGGGATACGAGGGTCATCGACCCGCTGGAAGAGCGTCTCCTAGTGGACCAAGTGCTCACATCGCTGCGCAACGGGGAGATTCCCGAGGCCGGGATCCTCGACCTGCGTGTCCTCAGCACCGAAGTAGCCATGAAGGTATCGTCGGAGGCGTTCGGCTTCATCCAGGGAATGAAAGGGCGTGGGATCGTACCCGATACCCTTGCCACACAGTGCACGACCTGCGCTGAGGTGTACTGGCACGACAAGGGAGGCGTCGATGTGCCGGATGAGGGGAACGAGCAACTCGCGGAGCAGGAGGTAGCTCGCCTCATCTGCGCGACCTACCACGAATACGAGCGATGGCTTGCCGCGCGGAGGATGCTCGACTTCGACGGCATTCTGTTGCGTCTCCGCGATTCACTGAGAGACAACGCTGCCTGGCGGCAGCGTGTTCGCGAGCGGTTCCAGTACATCATCGTGGACGAGTTCCAGGACACGAGCCGGATCCAGCGCGATGTCCTGGAGCTGCTCGCGCAGGACGGATTCGCGAATGTCGCCGTGGTCGGAGACCCCAAGCAGAGCATCTACGGGTGGCGTGACGCACAGATCCGCAACCTTCTCGACTTTCCTGGCGATGAGCGACTGTTGCTGACCAACTACCGATCCGTACAACCGATCCTCGATCTGGCGACACATCTCATCCGCAAGGACGCGCAGTTTGGGGAAGAGCCCGACCTGGTGGCCGATGCTGGTGGCGGCGATGTGCACTCTGTGTCCCTCTACCGGGCTGACACTCCCGAGGACGAGGCGCGCTTTGTGGCGCAGCAAATCCTGCGGGTGCACAGCGGCGGCACCAACTGGCATGAGATCGCACTCCTCACTCGCATGGCGCGACCCCCCATCGCGTTCGAGCAGGAGCTTCGCAAGCACGGGATCCCCTACGTAACCTCGGGTGGCCAGGGTTTCTTCGATCGCGAAGAGATCAAGGACGTGATGGCCTATCTGGCCGTAGTCGACAACCCGCTCAATGACATGGCGCTGGTTCGCGTCCTTCAGGGGCCGTTGGCCCGGGTAAGCGACGGGCAGTTGCACCGGCTTCTTCGAAGTGCAGAGGGTGACGAACTTGAGCTGCGCTACAAGTGGGATCGGGTCATCCGGGCGGAGAAGGGGGGGTTCACCGAGCTGGGCGACACGGCCACAGCCGAGCGCGTGACTACTGCGCTGGACTTGGTGAGGGGGTTGGCATCGCGGCGCGCTGGAATGTCCGTCGGCGACTTGGTGCAGGCCGTGCTCGATGAGACTGGATATGCCGCACTTGCGGGGAGCGAGGCGTCGGAGGCTCCGCGGCGGCTCGGGAACCTCCGCAAGTTGTATCGAATGGCCGGCGACTTCGAGGCGTCACAGGCGTTCACCGGGCTCGACGAGTTCATCCGATACGTCAACCTGCACGACGAACACGCGATCGATGTGCCCGAAGCGGATGTGTCGGGATCCGATGCCGTACGTTTCATGACCGTCCACGCGGCGAAGGGCCTGGAGTTTCCCGTCGCTTTCCTTGCGCACGTGAAGCCACCGATCATCCAGCACCGGGGCTGGCTCTTCTTCGACGATGAAATGGGGCTGATCATCAAGGATCTCGGTGACACGAAGAACCCAACACGGAAGCACGGCGACTTCGTCACCGCGAGAGCGGGCGATCTCCCCAAGGATGTGGATCGAGCCGAGTCGCGTCGGCTCGTGTATGTCGCGATCACCCGGGCGGAGCGGCAGTTGTTTGTCTCGGCGACGCGAAAGAAAGAGCCGGATTGGGACTCGGTGTTCTCGGTACTTGACGGTAACGGCCGGGCGCGGAGGGATCCCGCTGACGACCACTTCCGAACGATGGGGCTATTCCTTCGCGATGGTGGTTGCGGGACTCTCCTAGAAACGGAATCCGGCGATGCGGCGAGACCACCGAGCGTGGCGTCTGTACCTGACGCCCAAAAGCCGGCCGCCATAGCGCTTCCGAGCGGCGCCGGGGCGCTGGCCCGCGATCGGGGTGCCGAAACCGCCGAACGCTTGGTGGTGTCCTTTTCGCAACTCGAAGTCCTGGCCCAGTGCGGTCTGCGGTACCAATACATGTTTGAGTGGCGGCTGCCGGCTCCGCCGGACGACTTATCCCCGAAGCGCGAGACAGCCCACCTCGGCTCGATTGGTGCTGCGGATCTTGGGTCGCTTGTTCACGCCGTCCTGGAGCGGTTTCATCAGCCCGGGCCGGAGGACGGTACTGGCGGGATCCCGCGTCTGCGCGCCCTTTGGGATGAGATTGGATCTGTCGCTTTGGGCGCCGAGAGCGCCTCAGCCGCGTGGGCTGCGAGCGCGGGGCGAATGTTCGAGCGCTACCTGACGACGGAGGTCGCTCGGATGCCGACGATCGCCACGGAACAAGAGGTCAATCTCGCGGTTGATGTAGGTGGCCGGCCCGTATTGGTACGCGGATTCATCGATCGTCTCTGCAGGGACGCCGATGGCCGAGCCTGGGTGGTCGACTACAAGACCAACCGCTCCCTGGGGGCCGAGGCGCTGACCGTGTACGGGCGACAACTGGCCATTTATCAGCGGGCGATCAAGGAGGCCTTGGGTCTCGACGCCCGGGCGTTACTGATGGAGATGCGGACCGGCTTGGTACATCGCGGTGGGGATGACGGCTGGCTGGGTGTCGAGAGGCTAATGACGACGTTGGTGAGAGGGGTACGACTGGCGCCAAACGAGCCGCCGTGCTGGGGGTGCGCCTACTGGCGAGCGTGTCCGTCGTCGACGCGTAAGAGACCCGCAGCTCCGAAGTTAGCGACACCGTAACGTCACGAAGATCAGGGCCGGGGTCGCCAAACGCCCTGGGGCGTTTGAAATGGCGCCGCCTGCTTGACCCGCGTCACTCCGGCGCCCTACGCCCGTCGGGCCCCTAGAGGAGGCAAGTATCGTGCCGCGCGTATCACCGCCTTGAGGAGAGCAGCGGCCAAGAGAGTCCAGATCGGTATGGAGGTTGAGCTGTTTCGCGTAAGTGCAATGTAGATGGTGGCGAGCGAGGGAAGCAAGTAGTCGATGCTCTTGAACTGATAACCGTGAAGATCGGACCTACGAACAAGCTGTCGCCGTTGTGGTGATCCGGTTGGTCTGAGACGGGCGCCTTGCTGCGCTGTCGGGCTCGCGTGGCGACCAAAAGGCTCCCAACGCCTGCAAGCGCGATGTAGGAGAGGACGGCCCCCCAGAGGGAAACTCTCTGCTGGATAGAGCCCGACCATGGCTGCTAGCTTTTCGCACCGGAGACATCGAGTCTGGGCGAAGACTGTACTCGCGAGCTACCCGGCTCGCCACCGACTGACGCACGGTACGGCGATTGAGGCAATGGCCAACATCATGCTTGCGCGAGAGGAGCTACGTATTGACTCGGACCGTTGGCAGGCGCCGCTCAACGAAGCAAGGCGCCTCAATCGTGTTGTGGCCAGTCTGGGACAGAGGCCTGGATTGGCAGGGTTGAAGCAACTCTTGAGGTTGCGTCCGTGCCTCGATAGTAACCTGATGATCTCGTCTACGCGCCAAGTCGGCGACCACGCGTTCGACGGGGGACGTATCCTTCTCGGTGCATGCCTGGTAGCCCCATCGAACGTTTGGCAGCCGCCATCGAGCGCGCTGAATTAGACGGAGCCAGGTGGCTAGATCTGGACTCGCTGACCGCGGACTGGCCCCAGGACGACCGCGACGCGGTCACCTGGTATGACATCGCACCAGGCAGCAAGGACCTCCCGGCTGAGACTCGCACCCTCGTCTGGTTCGAGTGGGCGAGCTTTCCGTCGTCCGACGCGAGCTTCGGACTTTTCGTCATCGGTGAGTGCGCCTACGTATGCCTTCCGCCTAGCCCCGATGACCCGGAGCCATGGACGCTGGTGCAACGGGTGCAGGGGGCGGACGATCATGCTGGCATTGCCCAGGCAATAAAGGATTTGCTCAGCGGCGGCCGCCCGGGCGGCTCCGTCCCTATGTCGGTGCAGGTCGACAGCGCATTCCTGGACGCCGTCCGGGATGGCCTGTGGGCCTGCTGTGACATAGGCGGCGATGGCGACGTCGGTCCACGCTGGACCTGGTCGGATCTTTGCAACGAGCTGATAAGCCCGGATACCGCTCGTCTTCGGGACATCGCGCCCCGGATCTCGTCATCGACGCTGACGGACGAAGACAAGCAATGGGTACTCGATACCTATCTTGCACAGGCTCAGAGTTCTTCGCACGCCGCTCTGCGCCGGGCGGAGATCATGAGCACCTTCGGGAGGTCTGCGGCGCCCTAGGCGGCGGTGCGCCCGCAATCTCACAACATCCGACTTCGGGGGAAAGACCCGATTTGGACGGCATGCTGAACATTCGTGCGTCGATGCGGATCGACCTGCAGCCGTCGCCCTTTACCCCTGAGGTGTTTGTGTGGGTGCTGGCCAAGCTACAACCATCGGTGCTCGCAACTGGTGGCTGCGTTGGATTGACGGCCGAATTCCCGTTCTACAACGACGTGCCGGCGGTCATCCACGGAGTCTTGGACGCAGGCACCAAAAGGGGCGTCACGACAGCTCTCTTGATGGCCTCTGTTACCGAGAGAAACCCGCGTGTGGGCGGCGGGCTGCTCCTGCGACTCTGCCTCCCCCTCACCCTGGAGCCGAAGGCAGCTAGCCGCCTGGCCAACGACCTCAATCTTGCTGAAACCCAGGAGTGGACTGAGTGCCATCTTCTCGGTTCCTGGCGTACGAAAGAGACGGCGCTGTGGTTTGTCTGCTTCGTTCCCTCTATCGTGGCGCGCGGTCTCCAACCGTTGCAGCGCGCAATGCTCGTGTTCAACCTGATCATATCAATGCGCATCCGCACGAACTGGGCGAAGACCTATCTTTCAGCTCGAGACAGCGCGTTGAGCTGATACAGCCACTGCTAGCGACGTCTGGAACCAGACAACGATTGGATGTTTATGGTCTGGCCCCAACAGGCGAGTTCGACATCGCAAATCCGAGCCCCAATTGCCGTACGCATCCCGGATGCTATCGAAACAGGGATGTCTCGCCGGCTAGGTGCAGGTCGCAGACGCTCGTAGCCACACGCATGACGCACGACAGGCTGTTGTCGCGGTTGCCAGGTATGCTTACACCAGGGTCAAGAGAGATGGCACAAGCACTGGCGGCGCCGTCTCTGCCGCGGCGCTCTAGTGGGGAACACGCTGCCTGCGTCGCACGAGTCGTGAACTCAGCTATCACCCCAACGCTGCGGTAGGTCCTCTATGTCGCCTTCTTCCAAACGCCATCCAATTCCTTCTGCCACACGCCGAATCTCAGGTAGGTCGGCGCTCATTGGCGCAGACCAGCTGACATCATGCCGTACTGCATGACGTAGAAGCGGCGTAGCTCT
Source organism: Candidatus Dormiibacterota bacterium (assembly GCA_003136295.1). Lineage (GTDB taxonomy): Bacteria > Chloroflexota > Dormibacteria > Aeolococcales > Aeolococcaceae > Palsa-851. Next base: position 36,648 of record PLDZ01000232.1, on the reverse strand, counting down.
TGCGGAACACCAAGAGGCCCGGGGTCGAAAGCGTCGATCAAGGTCTGCTCGCCATCGTCGGCAGCCTCGTCGGCAGCCTCGTTTATTTCGAAGACCTGAGCCGCCGCCCCGGCCTCATAGAGAATGACATCACCGCCGCGGTCCACAAACTTCAGCACTCTGGCGATTGGAACGGCCTCGTCCGGTGTCACTTAGCTCACCTCCGTCTATATAGCGACAGTGTGCAGACCTTCTCGTGCGAGCAGGATAGCTGCTGCCGCATCCTCTTGGGCCGCCGGCTCATGGTGTCGTGCTCGCCGCTTCATCAGAAGTGCCCGCGCTTAACGATGAGCGGATAGGTTGGCCGCGCATGGACCACCTCGACCATAATTTCTTCGCAAAGGGCAGCAAGAATGTCGCTCGGCTCGGTCACGCCGTCACGACAGAAGTTCAGGCAAGTGTGCCTGCCGCCGCCCAGTCGGAGCCCGAGCGCCGCGAGGTTCGCGACGACCGTCTCGTCGTCGGCCAGACCGCGAGGATTGCTCCGAGGCCACAGGCCGGAACCGACCTCCATTACCAACGGCTCGTGATCCGGTTCACCGAAGTAGCCACCGCCGGCGGCCCAATGTGGCGGGCCGTCCACGACGGAAACCGCGAAGCCCACGTTGTCAGCGGGACCGCCGAGCGCTGCGGCCACGAGTACAGGAACCGGGACAGAGACGGCCGCCGGCGAAGCTTCCTCCTCCAAGGCACCCATGTCAATCGCGAATTGAGCATAGCGGTCAGCGCGATCAGCATCGCCGAAGACGACGAAACTGTTCTCCGAACGCCGAAGCCACAAGAGAGCAGCGGTCATCTGGTCGATCCGCTGAGTAGATCCATCCGAACGCCGCCGCGGCTGCCAGAAAGGCCGGTTGTCCATGCCTACCTCCAGTCCTGAGGCCTCAGCGGCCCCGCCCTTACCGCCACCTTGGTTGCGGTCAGGTCTTCTCCCGGGAGCACCGTGCGCGGGATGCGCGGTTGCTGAGACGGCTGCCGGGAGGCTTGTGCCGTTTCTCTTGACCCTGATGCAAGCATACCGGCAACCGCGACAACAGCCTGTCGCAGGAGTCCAGGAGAGAGATCGCCAACCTCGACAGCGCTGAAGGAGCCAACCTCCTGGGGATCTAGCGACACGGCCGCGTATGGATTGAGGTCGACGTCTAACCAGCACCCGCCGCAAACGGATTCGGCTTGTTCCGCCCGTAGCGTTCACCTGCGCAGCTCAGCGGGACACACTCTGCAAGCCGAGGCTGGCTAGTGCAGTACCAGCGGAAACGGAAACGCGACACGGAATCGTCAGTGAACATTGTGCCGACACGGCCAAAACACTTGCCTTGCTCCCGGCTATCGGCCTCACGGAGCAACGAGTAATTTCGTATCATCACGTGCTGTTTTTGAGCGACTTTGAGCTGATGTGCATCCCCACCGAATTAGTCGGTGATCATCATCCGAAGTGCTGGATCAACCGCTGCTCCTGAATTCAGAAGCGCGACACGTGGAGGGTGCGTGTAGAACCCATAACTTCTCATCAGCTCAATCTGACGGGTGCTGCTGCGATGTGGTCGGCTGCCTCAGTCCGCGTTCGCCGCAGAGTCCTTCCGCTGCTCGAACGAGCGGGATGGGAATCACTTCATCAGCAGTGCGTGCGGTAGATCGGAGCGGGCCAATAGTAGCGGTCGTCGGGTGCCCAACGGCACCGATGGCGTTCGGCGGCTAGGGGACGGCGCCGAGCTGTATAGCCTGCACATGGTGCACGAGCTGGTCATCCAGCTAATCTACCGGCAAACGAATCTGAACTGCGGTGGTGCTCCCGCGCCCGGGTTGCTCGGTCCAGACATCGAGGCGAAGCGGCACTAGATACAGGCCGCGCTCGAACCTTCACCGAGGGCGCGATAGTCGATGTACTCGATACCGCCGAATCGGACTCGAACTATCTGACGGTTCTCTTAGTCTCCAGGAGCTTCGTCTGCCGGCGCGCTGATCAGTTCGACGTAGCGGCGTGCAAAGCTTGCATATCTCGTGAGCGCCCCGTGCACATCGTCGCCGAGATAGCGTCCCTCCACAAGTGATCTGAGCTCGGCCTGTCGAATTACCGACTCGGGTGCAGTATCGAGAGTCAGCCCATGCTGGTTCGCGTCATGCGCCACTGCCGTCGCAAGCGATAGATGCCCTGCTCGAAGTGCGGACGCGCCGACTGAGAAAGCACCTACAAGTCGCTCTTCATCGGCTCTGTCTGGAAGCATTTCCCAATACCACCTCCAGATGTGTGGAGCGCGAGCATAGCTAAGCCATGGCGCGAGGCATGCCAATTCGCACGAAGTCTTGAGCGCAATCTGGGTTAGGGGCGTGCCGGAAACCACCGCATCCTGTATCACCCGACGAATGAGCGCTTCCCCCTGCCCATCCTGCAACTCGAGACACCGGCGGGCGCAGTCGAGCAGTAGCGGCATTTGGAGCGACAACTCCGGCCCCGCTCGCGAGGCACGTCCTGCGACCGCCAACGCGACTCTCTCGCTCGGGTCGGCTTCGAAAAGCAGACGCCGTACGAGCGCTTGTAGCGGCAGAACCTCCGGTCCTGCCTTCTTCATGCTCATTAGGAGTGTGACGAGCGCGAGCACGGAAGGAGCAATTGGCTGTGCATCCGCTTGAGGTTGTGCCGTCCGCTCTCGTCGAGAAAGCGCGCCGTCCAGGTGGTTGAGCAGCATGTCGCACAAGATCTCAGCCACACGGCTTGCCCCGGAGCTGTCACCACCGGTTGCTTCCTGGACTATCAGGGCAAAGAGCCCGGCGACGGCCTCGCTGACCTCGTCGATTCGCGGTGATCGCCGAACAGGAAAGACTCGTTGAATCCGTTTGGCGTCGCCGTGACTGACGATCGTATCTGCGTCCGGGACTATTGAAGCCACCACTGCACCTCGTTCTATGCGCGTGGCCAGGACGCTGGTCACGCGAAGCGTTAGATGGCCGTCACTCCATGAATGTCTCGTACCTAAACCTCGCAATCGTTTCGCCTGGGCATCAACGTAGCCAAAACCTTGGGTACGTATGTCCGTACGTCGTTCTGTGAAGGACGGTAAGGGCTCGAGCCGGACGTATGACAGGCCTTCTGCTGCCGCCTTGCACTCTATCCCGTGTTGCTGGAGCTCCCCTAGGCGCCGGCCTGCGCGGCGGTATCGCCAGCGGCGAGCCCTTGCAAACGCGCTGGCCGCAACGACCGAGTCGGTTGCTCGCACCAGTGCATGTGCCGAGGCGACAACAGATAAGAAAAACAGGCCGCCAGTGAACGTCAAGGCCGCACTTACCTGTAGGTTGGCGTTGCCACTGACCGGCACCATGGCAGTGAGCAGCACGACGGTGAGCGCGCAAACATAGCCGACTGTGATGGCAGGAGACTGCAACGCTCCAGACGCCAGAGGACTCGGCAGTCTTGTCGCCGCGAGCTGCGCCGCGACTACGTGCACCGCGAGCAGGAGGGCTACAATCGCGATCGCTTCGACGTAGCTGGACCGTCGGACTACGGCCAGTCCATGGAAGACGCCGACGAAGACCACGCTAGCGGGGATGAGTAGTAGCGCAACATACCACCCCCACGCGGCGTAGCGAGACAGCCGTTGGCGCCATATGAAATCAAGCGGTTGTGCCGCTCGGGCGGCATCGCCGAGTGACCGCCGGTTGTCGCACTCGACCGCAAACTGCGCCACGCGGCCAGAAGGCGGTCTCCATGCTTTGAGGATTTCTAGGAAGAGAACGCCGGTCCCGTCGTCCCGGGCCTGTACGACGGCAGCAGCAACGGCGCGGATGCCATCACTCGGCGCACCGTTGCATCGATCGACCAATGTCACTTCGAGTTCCCGATGCGTCGTGAGAAGAGCCTCGGCCGCCTCAGCCGCGGACGCAGCCAGAACTGACCCGCCATATGGCCCTATGGGCTGGGCAACGACCTCGAAACAGTAGTCGAGAATGGCTCGCGCATCATCGGTGGCAATAGCATCAGCGACCTTGGATGCGACGCCAAGCGCCACTCTCACGTGACTGGGATCGATAGTCCCCGCCGCTTGAATGGTTTGCCGGCACCAGTGGCTGCGACCCTCACCATCAGCGACTCCGGCGATGGTGGCGATGAGTGGGCGCTCCATGACGGGATCAACTAGGGCCTGGGCCAGCTCCGGTATTGAAAAATGAGATGCCGACTCACGTAGCAGGACTTTGCCGACGGGTCCGCCCTGGTCAATCAACGCTCGAAGGCGGCGATCATCGACCTGTGGGCGCTCGAAGTCGATGCCGTCCGGTCGCCAGCGCATCTGCACGGCTCGGCCGAGCGCCCACGTTCTTGCGGGAGGTAGCAGAGCCACCCCATTGCATAGTAGCCACGATACGGCTCGCGCGAATGACGTAGCCGGTATCGGATTGCGCCATCGGGTCACATCAACTCGTAGCCTTGGAAGTAGAGATCCGCTAACGCTGGTCCGTGCGTCGGAACGAAGTCGGCGAACAACTCGCGTATTGCTTCCGTGGTTGCAAGCACCGCCCTGCCGCGCATCTCCTTTCGCGAAGCCAGCACGGCGCGGTTCGCCTCCGAAAGGTTGCCAGTGTCGAACTTCTCCAGCTCTGACACGGTCTCGTCGATGACGCGCAGGGTTTGAACGTGGGGAAGAAGTACCTCAAGTGGCGACACGCCATACAGGCAGTCGATTTGTTCTATTCCGCGTAAATGGACAACACCAGTGTCGATGCGTCGTTTAGCAGTGTTTCCCTCGCCGACTTCGACCACACCCTCTGCTAGGACCGTGGTCGTGAGCGGATCTAGATTGCTTAGCGGTGATGAAGCCGCGGCGTTTACGACCATGAATCCATTGCCACACACGAGCGCGTCCCGGAACGTGTGACTGATGTGCTTTGCGAAATTCCAGAGCGTCATTGACCTCTGGACAAGATCGCGCATACTCTCCGATCCTCCGACGCTCGCCACACGCCCCGTGCCGATCATGGCCACCGTCCCGTCCACAGCAGCACGTACGTCTTCGCGTTCGTTGTACAGAGCCCTCAACGTCGGAATTCGCGAGTCGACGAGCTCTTCGGTCGGGAGGAGATCAGGCGCATACCGGCATTCCAGTCGGAAGCCACGTTCGGAGGCGCTTCGAGCCAGGACAGAGGTGGCGGAGCGATAACCAAATCGCAGACGGTCGGCGATCTCTTCATTTGCCTGTCCATCGAGCGACTTCACGTCACTATCAATCGTGTCGATCGAGGACAGTCCTACGCGGATCTTCGCAATATGCTCCTGACGCATGATAAGCGACGCTATCGTGGAGATCGCCGAGCGGATCTGGGCTTCAACGGAGTGATTCAACACAATCGCAAAGGTGATCTCGTCGCCGGAGATCGCGTCTTCGAGCGAGACGCCGTCCCCTCCGAGCTTCGCGAGGTTGAAGCAGAAGAGGCGTGGTGTAAGCCAGTGGTTCTGTTTGAAGTGGCACAGGCGTATGCGGAGAACGATGCTATCGTCTGCACCGGCCTTCGTAACCTCGGTCAACTCCTTGCAAAGGTCGCCCAAAGCAGACGCTGATGCGGTCCAATGCAGATGGCTGGGGGTCGGGATATAGTCTTCGAAGCCGCTCTCAATTACCATTCCTTATCCTCGCGACGACTGGAGCCTCTTGCATATCTTACGAAGATAGTAGGAAGCCAGGACGTGGACTCAGCTGCTTTCGTCGAGTTCATTCCGGTACACGACGGGAGGTACGGCTAATTGGCATTACTCAATCCTCGATGAGCCAAGTGAAGGTTCTGAGCCGTCCCGCGGGAGGGGTGAGATCTAAGCCCAGCATGTCGCACGACACATCATGCCCGATCCCCTCCGCTACGAACGGATGTCAGGGCGCCTCCCGATCTTCGGCCACGGGGAACGCCAGCGCGATGTCGTGTTGTGTGAGCAGGGAGTGGGCGATAACGGCCCGCTCCGCTGCAACGTCGGCCATGCCATGGGCTTCGCGCAGATGGGCGATGAGCGCGAACGTCCGGTAACGGGGGGCCACCGCATCGATGTGCCGGTGGGCTTCCAGGTGGACAGACAACGTGAAAACGATTCTCTAGAATAGGCCTACGAGCGAAAACCAGAAGAACGGATGACTATAGGTAATGCCTCCACCACGTAGCGCCAGCCCGCTAACCAGCCGTCCTACCGAGCACGAATCAGCGGATCTAGCCCGGTTGGACGAGATCCAGCAGCGTGTACTGTGGCTGGCGACCCGGATGATCGACAGCGCCAATCACGACCGCGACGCCGGGGATGGCGTCAAAGTCGGTGGACACCAAGCGTCGAGTGCCTCGCTGGTGACCGTGATGACCGCCCTGTGGTTTGCTCATCTGAACCCTGAGGATCGGGTCAGTGTCAAGCCACACGCATCGCCTGCGTTCCACGCAATCCAATACCTGCTTGGCAACCTCGACGAGCTCCAACTCAGGATGCTTCGTGCCCTGGGGGGACTCCAGGCGTATCCGAGCCGAACCAAAGACCCAGACAGCCTCTACGTCGATTTCTCAACCGGCTCAGTCGGTCTGGGCGCTGCGGCTCCGCTGTTCGCAGCTGTGACGCGCCGATACGTGGACGCACATTTCGGAGAGCGGCCACGATCTCGGTTCATCGCCCTCATCGGCGACGCTGAGCTCGATGAGGGAAACATCTGGGAGGCGATTGCCGATCCGGCCACCCAGGGGCTAGGAAACGTTCTCTGGATCATCGACTTCAATCGCCAGTCCCTGGACCGCGTGATCCCTGGAGTGCGTGCTCATCAGTGGGAGCAACAGTTCGAGGCCGCCGGCTGGCACGTCTGCGAGGTCAAGTACGGGCATCGATTGCGCACGCAGTTCACCCTGCCTCATGGGGAGGCGCTTCGGCTCTGGATCGATCGGATGTCGAATGAGCACTACCAATCGATGTTCGGCCTCGAAGGTGCGGAACTCCGCGCTCGATTCATCGAGGGCGCGCCGCCGGAGGTGCACGCCTGGCTCTCTGGAATCGATGACCGCGAGCTCGCCGCGCTGATCTACGACCTCGGTGGCCACGACCTTGCGGCGCTTCTTCAAGCGTTCGAGGAATGCGATTCGGTCACCGATCGACCCAGCGTGGTGTTTGCCTACACGATCAAGGGGTGGGGACTTCCTCTTGCCGGAAACCCTCGCAACCACTCGGCGTTGTTGACGACGGCGCAGATTGACGCACTTCGCGACAAGGTTGGACTGACGAAGGAGTCCGAGTGGAGTCGCTTCGAACCATCCAGCCCGGTCGGAAAGCTGGTGGACCAGCGTTCGGATCGTCTCGCACGCGCGCCTCGTTCTCCGGCGCTCGAGGTCACTATTCCGCAGGCCAGCGGCATCAGGGGATCGAGGCCAATGTCGACGCAAGAGACGTTCGGCCAGGTCCTTGTCGAGTTATCGCGAGTACCCGATGTCAACCGATATCTCGTGACCACAGCGCCCGATGTGGCGACGTCGACGAATCTCGCTGGATTCATTAACCGCACAGGGGTCTTTGCGTCCACTGATCAGCGGGTTTGGAACCCGGACGCGCTCCTGAAGTGGGTACAGAACCCAACGGGGCAGCACATTGAACTAGGCATCTCCGAGATGAATCTGTTCATCCTGTTGGGCCAGTTGGGTTTGGCGTGGGATCTGTCTGGACAGCCGCTCTTGCCCGTCGGCACCGTCTACGACCCGTTTGTCTGCCGAGGCCTCGACGCCTTCATTCATGCGGTGTATTCGGGTGCGCGCTTTGTTATCGCGGGGACACCTTCGGGTGTGACGCTTGCGCCTGAGGGGGGTGCGCATCAATCCATCATCACCCCCTCAATCGGACTCGAACTTCCCAATACAACATTCATCGAGCCGTGCTACGCGGAGGCGTTGGACTGGCTCCTCTGTGATGCCCTTGCGCGGATCGCCGCCCCCAATGATGCGGCTGCGGCGTCGCCAGAAATCGGTGCGTACTACTTCAGGTTGAGCACCCGACCGCTGGATCAGCGGCCCTTTGGTGACGCGAGAAAGAGGGTTGGCGACGCGCTGCTCCGGCCGATGGTTCTGGCAGGGGCGTATCGACTGGTGGATGCGTCGTCTCTCGCGAATTCGGGAGCACCGACCGTCAGTCTCGTCGCGTCCGGAGCGGTGATGCCTGAGGTACTTGCGGCCGCGTCGGAACTGAAGGACGAGGGTGTTGCGGCACACGTCATCGATGTGACGAGCTTGGACCGCCTTTATTCTGCCTGGCAACGAACCTTGCGGCGCGGCGTGCGCACAGCTTCGACGCCATCGGAGGCGGCGGCACTTCGAGCGGCATTTCCCACAGAACGCGCCCCGATAGTCACAGTCCACGACGCCTCTTCCCATGCCATGGCGTGGCTTGGGTCAGCGCTGCGTGTGCCCTGTGTGCCCTTGGGCGTCGACCAGTTTGGTCAATCGGGCTCGGTGCACGAGTTGTACGGATTGCACGATCTGTTGCCAGGCCATATCGTCAATGCAGCACTCGCAGCGTTGAGTTTATGAAGCCGTAGGTCGCCTGCGGTCACGGGTTCTCTGTGCTCTCGTCAGGCGGGAACCCGGTAGCGCTCGACAACGCTCTCATTGAGCTCGATCCCCAGGCCAGGTTCTTCTGGCACGGCGACGTACCCGTCGACCGCCTTCAGCGGGTTGCGCACCAGCTCAGTCAGCAACGGACTGGGCTCCACGCAGAACTCGAGTACCTGCGTGTGCGGCATGCAGGCGAGGAAATGGAGTGCGGCCGCGTGATTGATGTCGGTACTGTATGAGTGATTGATCACCAGCCGGCCGCGGTCGTAAGCGAGCCAGCCGATCTTCAGCGCCTCGGTGAGACCGCCGACGCGACACACATCGAGCTGCACGACATCCACATTGCCCCGGTCCATGAGATCGAGATAGGACAGGCGGCTGGTCTCCTCCTCCCCGGCCGCAACTCTCAGCGAGGTCGCCGTGGCGATCTTGGCGTAGCCGTCGTAGTCGTCCGGTCGCAACGGCTCCTCGAACCAGTATGGGTTGTACTTCTCGAGGCGGCGCGCCATCTGAATCGCACTCTTGGCGTCTGGGTATCCCAGCCCGGCATCGACCATGATGTCGACGGACGGCCCGACCGCTTCGCGAACTGCCGCCAGCTGTGCCTCGTCGCGGGCCCAATCCTTGCCCCAGTTGTTCCAGCCGAACTTGCACGCTGTAAACCCTTGAGCGATGAATTGGCTCGCAGCCTGAGCCGACTCCTCGGGTGTGTCTCCCCAGAGGAAGCTCGAGTACGCGCGTATGCGCTTGTGAAAACCGCCACCCGCCAACTTGTAGGCTGGCACGTTGAGTGCCTTGCCCGCGATGTCCCAGAGGGCCAGATCGATGCCACTCATTGCCTCGATGGCAACGCCGCGGCGACCATAGTAGATGCTGCCTTCGTACATCCGATGCCAGAGCCTCTCCCGCTCCATCGGATCCTCACCCAACACACACTCGCGTAAGCCTCGCGCCAGGGTCCACGACATGGGCGCCACGATGGCACCCATGCAAGCGATGGGGCTTGCGTCAACCTGGCCGATGCCCGTAATCCCCGCGTCGGTCTCCACCTTGACGATGAGCGCATCCTGGGTGGCGTCAGCGCGATCGTTGACGACTGGCAGTCGGAGATGAATGACTCTGACTTCGGTAATCTTCATGAACTGGTCCTGAACTTAGTGGTAGAAAGCTGCCGGGCGAAATCGGTGCAGCATGTGGTGGAGTTGAGAAGCGGAGCGCCGTCTTGCGTGTCGGTAGTTGTGTGGTTCACCTGCCGTCCATCATTTCCCAAACCGCCGCTTCGGTTGCCTGCAACAGCTGCTCGATATCCGCCTCGGTGTGCGCGTAGGACACGTTGCTGCGCTTGAGGTTGAGGGGGAGCTCAAACACCCCGTGGGCCATCAGCCGCCGCCGGTATCCGATGAACAGTTCCACGTCGTTGGCGAGGAGATCCTTGTAGGTGTGAACAGGTCCTTGAAGGAAGTAGGTGACGAAGACCGACCCATAGCCACTGACGACCACCGGGATATCGAGGCGGTCGTACAGCTCCACCAGCCCTTGGCGTGCCATTGCCCCGAGCCGGAATACGTGCTCATGAACGGGCTCGCGCTCCAACTTGTCGATCGTGGCGAGTGCTGCTGCCGCCATCGCTGGGTGGCCGTTGAAGGTGCCTGCGAAAAACGCTGGATGCCCAGGCGTGGTGCTGAACATCTCCATGAGATCGGACCTCCCTCCCAGCGCGGAAACAGGCCACCCGTTGGCCATTGCTTTTCCGAGGGTAGTGAGGTCCGGGGTGACACCAGCCACCTTCTGGTAGCCACCCAGCCCGTGGCGGAAGCCGGTGATCACCTCGTCGAAGATCAGTATCGCCCCATGCTTGGTGGCCAGAGTTCGGAGCCACTCGAGGAAGCCGGGATCGGGAAGGACGGCACCGATGTTGTGTGCGATTGGCTCGATGATGATCGCGGCGACTTCCCCTGCGTGTTCGTCGAGGAGCCGCTCGACGGCCGCGGCATCGTTATACGGCGCCACCAGCGTAGCGTCGAGAACCTCGGGAAGGATGCCTCCGGAGAGCGGATCCTTCTTTCCGACCTTATCGGCTGCAGAGATGACGTTCATAGCCACGGCGTCGTGCCACCCGTGGTAGCAGCCCTGGAATTTGATGAGGTACTTACGTCCTGTCGCGGTTCTGGCGAGCCGAATAGCGTGGAAGGTGGCCTCACTTCCCGTCACCGTAAGCAGGACCTTCTCAAAAGACGGGACCAACTCTACGAGCTTCTCGGCAAGACGAATCTCCACTGGCGTGACCCCAACACCGACGTTGTCGAGTCGCCGACCAACATCGAAGACCGCCGCGTCGACGTCCGGGTCGTTATGGCCGAGGAGCGGCGGACCAAATGCCGCGTGGTAGTCGATGAATCGTCGGCCCGAGTCGTCAGTGAAGGTGGCGCCACTCGTGGCGGTGACGATCAGGTCTTCGAGACCGGCGACCCGTCGTTGCCCGCTGTTGACTCCGCCAGGGATGACGGCTGAGGCTCGCTCGGTTGGTGGCACTTGCATCACCTCGCGACTCCGACGCTTTGGGCGGAGCTAGACGTTGCCAACGGCTGCGGACCGCGCAAGGATGTCGTTCTGCACCCTTTCACGACAACGCCTCCTCGAGGGTCACCGGTTGGCCCACCACAACCACGCAATCGCCCTGTTCGGTGCGGAATATCGCACGGTGGCTGCAGGCGAGGCCACTCGTCTGGGCGATGATGGGTTCGGGTGTGCGATCTGGACGCTCGAGGAAGTGGATCAGCCCGACGCGCTGACCCTCATTGACGCGCTCGCCGAGAGCGACCAAAGGCTCGAAGTAGCCCGACTCGGGCGCTTGCAGATAGTCGGCCCGATCGATCGCTCGAAGGATGGTCGGCGGCGGCTTGCCTAAAGAAGCCCGCTTCGCGACCTCGCCGCGCAGCACTCCCTGCTGCCTCAGGACGTTCATGAGACCGTCGCGAGCGATGTCAAGACTGTCCCGGAGGATGGTGCCACCACCTCTGAGTTCGGTGCTGACATGAGTCTTGCCCTGCCGTTCGGCCTCGCCGGCAAGCAGGCCACTACCGGCGATGTCGATATAGATGAAATGCCAGTCGGAGTTCCACGCGAGCATCGCCTCGACCATTCTCTTGCGTTGATCGGGGTCGTCGACTGGGTGCATTTCGGACCACGGAAGGCAGACGCCAGATCTACCGCCGGCGTGCATGTCGACGACCGTATCGGCTATTGGAATGAGGTAGCGACTCAGGTAGTCAGCGAGCTGCTCGTTGGTGTCGCCGGTCGCGGAGCCTGGAAAGGACCGATTGAAGTTCGCACCCGAGGGCCACAAGCGGCTGTTACCACGAGCGGCATCTGGGGATAGACAGGGGATCACGATCAGTCGGCCTCGGACATCGCCGAGATGGATGCGGTGTATGAGGTCATAGCAGGCGATCATTCCCTCGGGCTCATCGCCGTGGTTGCCACCCATGACAAGGGCGGTGGGTCCGGCTCCGTTGATGAATGAGGCGACAGGCACGTCAAGGCTGGACCAGCCACCCTCGTTCGTCGAACGCGGAACCCGGAGTAGCCCAAAATGCCGTCCCGGTGAGTCGATGTCGATGGTCGTGATGACAGGCGTATCCAATGCTCGTCTCCTCTCAGCGGGTGGTTGTGTCGGATGCTGTCATCCGATCAGAGTCGCCAGGTTCGGACGCGAGTGGTTCTGCTGCCGTTGTCCCCATCACGATCGTCGGCAGGCCACTACTGATCTCCGCGTGGCGGACGCAAGCAGTCAGGTGACCGTGACCTGTGTCCGCCAGCGGTGGCACTGAGGTGGCGCACACTTCTTGCGCATAGGGGCATCGCAATCGGAAACAGCAGCCTGTTATGGAAGTTGAGGATGCGCCTTCTCCCACGAGATTCATCGGGCGCAGGGGCAAGTCTGGATCAGCCTCTGGGATGGCGGTCACGAGCGCGCTGGTATAGGGATGCTTTGGTTCGGTGATCACCTGTTCGGCTGACCCAAGCTCCATCAGTCGCCCCGCATACATGACCGCTACCCGGTCCCCGATAGCCCACGCAAGCGACAGATCGTGCGTGACGAACAGCAGGGTCATCTGGTGAACCTTTCGAAGGCTCAACAGGAGGCGGATGATGCCCGACCTCACAGAGACATCGAGCATGGATACCGGCTCGTCGGCTATCAGCAGTTCGGGCTCGAGTATAGCCGCCGTGGCAATGCACACACGCTGCCGCTGCCCCCCGGAGAGCTCATGTGGGTATCTCCGCGCGTAGTCGCGGCCGGGCGTCAAGCCGCACTCCTCGAGGCTTTTCCAGACACGATCCTGGATCTCGGACTTCGTTCTCAATACCTGATGCACCACCAGCGGCTCCGCCACGATGTCGCCGATTCGCTGCCGCGGGTTCAGTGACTCGAACGGATCCTGAAACACGAACTGAACGCGGCGGCGAAAATCACGCAACCGCGTGCCTCGGAGCTTGGCGATGTCGATATCATCAATGCGGATCGACCCTGCGGTAGGAGCGACGAGGCGGCCGATTGCGCGCGCGGTGGTCGTCTTCCCAGATCCCGACTCACCAACCAAGCAGAGCGTCTCGCCTCGGAGAATGTCGAGGTCGATACCCGCGACCGCTGAGACACTCGACGCGCCATCAGCGCTGGAACGGACCCGCGCAAACACCACCTCTAGTCCTCGGATGGCGACAAGAGCGTCAGTCATGGCCGTACAGGTGGCAAGCCACCACATGCTTCTCGGCGAGGCGACTCGCGGGCGGATGCTCTGTTGCACACGGGGAGAACACGCTGGGGCAGCGTGGATGAAAGCGGCAGCCGGTTGGTGGGTTGGTCAAAGACGGGGGCTGCCCAGAGATCCCCGCGCCGACGCCGCGCAGGCCGGAGAAGCGAGGAACCGACTCCAGTAGTTGTTTGGTGTACGGATGCTTCGGATTGTGGAAAATGCCCCGCACAGATGCCGACTCGACGATCTCACTGGCGTACATGACGATGACGTCGTCACACAATTGAGCCACGACACCCAGATCGTGCGTGATGATCAGGAGGGCGAGACCAAGTGATTCCCGCAACTCCGCCAGGAGCCGGATGATCTGTGCCTGGACAACGACGTCGATCGCGGTGGCAGGCTCGTCGGCGATCAGAAGCTGGGGCTTGCAGGCGAGCGCCATGGCGATGCCGGCGCGCTGACGCATTCCCCCGGAGTATTCGTGAGGGAAGTCGCGAGCCCGCGAGGCTGGAATGCCAACCCTTGCGAGAAGCTCGATCGCTCGTTGAGTCGCAGCCTGCTTCGTGGTTTCGGTTCCATGTACCAGCATTGGCTCGACGATCTGGTCAACGATACGTCTGACCGGATTCAGGGCGTTCATCCCGCCCTGGAAGACGAGAGCGGCCTTGGTCCAGCGAAGCCTGCGCCACTGAGTCTCGGAGTATTGAGAAACGCTCTCGTCTGCATAGTGGATCTCACCCGAAGCAACCCGGCCGTTGGCGGGAAGGAGGCCGAGGAGGCTCAAAGCAAGGGTCGTCTTTCCTGACCCCGACTCGCCAACCAGGCCGATCGACGAGCCCGTACCCATGGAGAATGACGCTGAGGTGACGGCGCGAGTTGCGCCTCCGAGCTGCGCGTAGTCGATGCTGAGATCCGTGACCGCGAGGAGACTCACTGGCGTTGGCGCCTCGGACTCAGCTCTTCGTTGATGGCGTGTCCAATGAATGAGAGGGACAGGACGAGGATTGCGATGCACAAGCCAGGGGGCAGGACATACCAGAACGCCCCGCGTCCGGCAGCGCCGGACTTGAAGGCGTTGTTGAGCATGAGTCCCCATGACGGCCTCGTGTGCACGCCGAGGCCGAGGAAGCTCAGCGTTGCCTCGGCGAGGATTGCAGCAGCTGAGATCAGGACCGTATTTGCAATCACGAGAGGCAGGATCTGGGGCAGGAGGTGGACCCGCATGATCCGCAGCGGTGGGACACCAACAGACCGTGCGCGCAGCACGAATGCCCGCTCTCTCAGACTCAGGACCTCGGAACGGATCAGCCTCGCCATCCCGGCCCAGCTGGTGAGACCGATGACCAGCACGATCTGCCCGAGACCCTGGCCCACCACCGCCGCGAGGACGATGATGAGCGGAAGCGAGGGGACCGTCAGCATGGCGTCGGTGAAACGCATCAGTACCACTTCTAGCCAGCCCCGGAAGAAGCCGGCGAGTAAGCCGACCAGCGTTCCGACCACGACCGCGATTGCGGTGGCTGCGATGCCAACAATCAGAGAAACCAGCGCGCCTGCGGATAGCTCGGTCAACACATCGCGACCGAGTTCGTCGGTACCCATGAGATGCTGCAGCGACGGAGGGTTGAAAATGGAGGCGGCCGTCGAGCCCGTGGCAATGCCATTGACCGTGAGCAGTTGTCCCGCGATCGCCAGGACGACGAATAAGCCCAAGCCGCCGACGCCGATCTGGACCATCCTCCGACGAGCCAGTCGGGCCAAGGTGCCGCGCTCGACGGCCGGAGTCTGTTCCCCGGTTACCGGCCCCGGTGGCTGCGACAGCACGACGGTCGTCATCGGCGCGCAATCCTCGGGTCGAGCAACGGGTATAGGAGGTCATTGAGAAGATTCGCGGCGATGACCACCACAGCGATGGTCAGGAATGAGACTTCGAGCACCGGGTAGTCTCGTTGGTTCACGGACTGGAAGATCAGGGAGCCGAGGCCGGGCCAAGAGAACACGACCTCGACTTGAAGCGTCGTTGAGAGAAAGATGCCAATGTTGAGCCAGGTGAGCGTGAATGTGGGCAGGAGAGCATTGGGTACGGCATGGCGCCAAAGAACCCTCCGACTGGAAAGGCCTTTCGCCCGAGCCGTGGTTACGTAGTCCTCGTCAAGGACAGTGACCAGCGAGTTGCGCATGATCAGCGTGTACTGCGCGATGCTGCTGATCACCAACGTGATGGTCGGAAGGATGAGATGTAAGCCGATATCGACGACCTGATCAAAGGGCGTGCTGTAGGTTGCTGCGTAAGTGGTCATTCCAGATACAGGCAGTCCGACGAACCACACGCTGAAGATGAACACCAGGACGAGACCCAGCCAGAAGGTGGGTACGCTCCAGAGCGCCAGCGAGGTAGTGACGGTGACCGAGTCGGCTAGGCGTCCTGCTCTCCGTCCGGCGAACACGCCCAATGCGACGCCGATGATCACCGTCAGAATGTAGGCAACCGTAATCAAAACGATCGTGTTGACGAGAGCCTGGAAGACCATCTGAAACACAGGCTGGTGGCTCACGTACGACGTACCCCAGTTAAAGGTCACCAGATTCTTGATGTAGAGGACGTACTGCTCAACGGGGCTCTTGTCCAATCCAAACGACTGCTTCAGGCTGGCCACTGCCGCCGGGTCGAGGGCCCCTGCTCTGGAGAGGAGTTGCGTGAAGTTACCAGGCAGCAGTCGAAACAACCAGAAGTTGAAGGTCACGACGATGAACAGCGTCAGGACCGTCTGGCCGATCCGGCTGCTGATGCGGCTCGCAGTGGTCATCGCAACCGCTTGCCGCTGGTGTCATCGGACCGGTGATAGAGGAAGGGCTGACAAGCGGCTCCTCCGACCGGAAGGAAACAAGGGAACGTGACGTGGTTCCCGAACCCCTTGGGCACGCCTTGCCTCTGCGCCGTGCCTATTGGACGTAGGTCGGTTCGGCGAAGACCCGTCGCACCATCGGCTCGAAGAACTCCAGCGGGAGTGACTCGTACTCTGCGTCGAAGCAGTTCTGATCGTACTTGGCGCAGAACTCCACCGCGTCGGCATACCACGGATGATCCCGGTACTGATCCCGGGCATTGCGATCGAGGCCAACCTTATGCCCGTAGTGGAAGAGCTGGAAGGTTGCGTGTGTCTCGACGATCCAGCACAGCTTCTCTGAAACGTAGGGGCGGAGGATGGCGGCGCAATACTCGCCGTGGTAGTAGGGGGCGAGATCATCACCGATATCGTGAAACAGCGCGGCGACGACGTACTCCTCGTCGTTCCCGGAGCGAAATGCCCGGGTTGCCGATTGCAGTGAATGCTCGTAGCGCGTGATCGGAACCCCCGGTACACGCTGATCCATTGCATTGAGAATGGCGAGAAGTCGATCAGGCAGCCTGAGTTGATCACGCCTGATGTACTCCGAATTGAGATTGAGCTCACTCGCTGGCGCCGTCGACATCTTCGTGTACGTCATGCTGGCTTGAGGTTGACGATCCCTGCTGCGGTGTTGTTGTTCACGATCCCGCCGGGGACGTTTGACCATCCCGCAATCGTATCCGTGCGGTGTGCCATCAGAGCGTCGAGGTAGAAGAGAATGATGTACGCGGCATCTTCATAGAAGATCTTCTGCGCCTCGTAGACGAGCTGCTGCCGTGTCTTCAAGTCGGTGGTCTTCGCCTCAAGGGCGACCAGTTGGTCGTACGCCGGATTGCTGTAGTACGTGTCCGACAGCGTTCCGATTGCCCCGGTCGTCTCGACAGACAACATGAAGGTCGGGGTAGGTGTGGAGAACCAGTCCCACACGAAGGCGTCATAGTCGATCAGCGTGAATACCTGATTCGAAAGCGACGGATCGGACATCGTGGTGAGATCCATCTGTATGCCGATCGCCTTCATCATCGGTATCAGGAGCTGAGCCGCCGGCGCAAGCAGAGGGATGACAGTGGATGCGAAGAGTCTGAAGTGCAGTGGTTTGCCCCCAGGGCTCTGTCGGATGCCGCTGCTGGTCTGCGCGTATCCCGCTTGGTCGAGAATGCTGTTGGCGAGCTGAGGGTTGTATGCGTATTGCTCCGAGGCTGGAATGTTGAGAAACCACTCACTGAAGGCGGGCATGATCACCGTAGTGCCGGGCGTACCGTAGCCCTCGAGCACCAGTTGAACGATCTTGTTCTTATCCGTTCCGTAGGCCATCGCTTGGCGAATGACCTTGTCTCGCAGCAGCGGATTCCCGGTCGATTTCGGATTGGTCGACAAGTTGAACCCGAAGTGAACGAACTCAATCGCCTGATACCGGACCGCGTCAACGTTCGACGTATTTCGGAGGCCGGCAAAGATGGTGGCGGTGAGTGGATAAGTGAGGTCGATCTCTCCCTGTCGAAGTGCGAGCGCAAGAGTCTCCTCGTTCTGAAAGACGATCCAGCTGGCGGACTCGAGACCGGCCTTGGTGCCCCAGTAATCAGGATTCCGCTCGATTTTCCAGGATTGGCCGTGCTTCCATTCAACGAATTTGAATGGTCCTGATCCGATCATGGCATCGTTGGTGAACGCGGCAATCTTACCTTTAGCGAGTGAGCCCCAGATATGTTGCGGCACGATGGGCACAAAGAGACCTGGATCGTCGGCCGGAGGATCGCTGAACGTCGCTACAAACGTGCCGGGATCTGGGGCTGCGGTGGATACGAGAGTATGGATGAAGAATGCTGCGCCGCTCAAACCGGTCTTCACGACGAGGTCGTAGCTGAATTTGACATCCGCCGAGGTCACCGGAGTTCCGTCGTGGAATTTCGCTCCAGGTTGCAGTGTGTACGTGAGCGTCTTACCGTCCGCACTAGCCGTCTTCGTCTTGGCCAGCTGGAGTTGCGGATTCAGGTGGGCGTCATAGGCCATCAGGTTGTCGTAGACGCAGCGGAAGAGTTCGGGCGCGTCGACGGAGGTGAAGACGTTGAGGGTGTCTTGGTCGGTAAGTAGTCCGATGCGTAGCGACGACGAGCCTTTGGTCGCTGAGGTGGCGGCTCCGCACGCTGAGAGCAGTGCGGGCCCGCCCACCACCATGAGTGCGGCAAGCCCGCTGCCCTCTAGAAAGCCTCGCCGCGTGAGTTTCTGATCCATCACGAACCATGACCTCCTAATTTCTATTGCAAAGTAGCTCGTACTGACATCAAGCCGAGAGGCCCTCGTTGAATAGGCCCACAGAGTGCGTGTCGCAACCGCGACGCGCGTGTCGATCAACCCGCTTCAATCGCGGAGCGAACGCGCAAGGGACATCTCCCAGCAACGTCCCACCCACGGGTAGGGCGACGTCACTCACCCTGGTCGGCCCCGCGACGAGGCGGCCTGCGCTCCGAGATCGTTCTATCGTGCACGCTTCGACGCTTCTCCTGTGTCGACTGGTCAGGCCAGCAGGCCATCGGCGCCGCAATCCTAGGACCACGTGCAATGGAGTGTCAACCCTGCTCACGTGCCCTCCGGTTTGGCCGAGCCGCCGAGCTTCATCCATGCATTCGCAGGCATTGTCAGAGCCGGTGATCGCCGTTCCGATCACGACGTGTTCAGCTCGAAGCAAGTACGGATGGCGCCGAAGGTGGCGTTTCGCGGGTTCACACGGGGAGGCCGACGGGCAGTGCACCACTCCCCGGGTCTGGATTGCTCAACCTGGGTTGACAACCGCCCCATGACCGGCGGACTCTATCAGAGAAACGATTCCGTGACAAGCGAGCTTGGGAGACCCTCTGATTGGGCTTGAGGTCGAGCGATGGCGGTCGTGGGTCAGCCGAACTGACCGGGATCACCTGGGACCACCCGCGTGGGCTCGGGCCGCTTCTGGCCGCGACCGGCGCGTATTCCTCCCAGCACACCGGAGTGACGGTTCGCTGGGACGCGCGAACACTGCAGGAGTTTGCTGACGTGCCGATCGAGGGGCTGGCGGGTTCATACGACCTCGCCGTCATTGATCATCCGCATGTGGGCGAGGTTGCCGCAACCAAGTGCCTCGCACCGCTCGACGAAATGATCGGGGCCGAGGACTTGGCGCGTCTAGCTGAGCAGTCGGTTGGCCGCAGCCATGACAGCTACCACTTCGCCGGTCATCAGTGGGCGCTTGCCATCGACGCCGCTGCGCAAGTGTCGGCGTACCGGCAGGACGGCGCTTCTGCGCCGCCAACCAGCTGGGAGCAGGTCCTCGAGCTGGCGCGAGCAGGGAAGGTTGTGTGGCCTTACAAGCCAGTCGACGCGCTCATGAGCTTCTTCACTCTTATCGCGAATCTGGGTCATCCGTGCTTCGTCGACGAAGACGTAGTGATCCCGAAAGTAGTCGGCGTCGAGGTGCTCGAATACATGCTCGACCTGGCTCACCTGGTCCCGGGCGCGTGTGCCTCGATGAATCCGATCGCTGCCCTCGAAGCCATGGTCAGCGATGAACGCCTTCAGTACTGCCCGCTGTTGTTCGGCTACTCGAACTACTCGCGGCCTGGCTTTCGCCCTGCGCTGGTCAGGTTCACCAATATCCCTTCCTGGTCGTTGGGCCCGGTTGGGGCGGTGCTCGGTGGCGCCGGAATTGGCGTCTCGGCGAGTAGTCGCTCCGTTGAGGCAGCGTCGAGATTCGCAGCCTGGCTGGCGAGCGCCGGGTGTCAACGCACGGTCTACTTTGAGGGCGGCGGCCAACCAGCCAATGCGGATGCCTGGACGGATGCAACCGTCAATCGAAGGTCGAGCGAGTTCTTTCGCGATACGAGGGAGACGCTCGAGCGCTCCTGGCTGCGGCCTCGGTTCCCTGGATTTCTTCGATTCCAAGAGCGCGGTGGCTCCATCGTGCATGGATTCCTCCTCGGCCGATGCGGCAGCGAGGAAGCGATCGATCTTCTTGAGCAAACGTACCGTGATGTGCGGGTGATGCGCTGAAGCGTGCCCGGTGACAAGCATCGACAGCTCGTATCGCAGTCTCTTTGCGATCAGTGGCGTTTCACGGATCACGGTCGGACTGTTGCTCGGACGAGTGGGCAGCTCGATGTGGCAACTCGTGCTCGTGCTCTTCGTTCTGCAGCGCTTCCACTCTCCGGCGCTGGCCGGGGTCAGTGTCGTCGCCGGTCAGGTTCCTGGCAAGGTGGTCAGCCCTCTTGCTGGTGCACTGCTCGATCGATACGGCCGCAGCTATCTCGTGCTCGTCGACTACTCACTTGCCGCAGCGTTGATCGGAGGGATTGCTTGGCTCGCCGTCGCGGGGCTTCTGAGTTCGGGCGTTCTTATCGGACTGCTGCTGTTGGCTGGAACGACACAGCCGTTGAGCCAGACCGGGATGCGTTCGATCTTCCCCATCCTTATCCCGCGTCAGCTGTGGGATCGGGCGAACGCCCTCGACTCAAGTACCGACGTGATAGCCACGTTGATCGGCCCAGCGCTTGGCGGCGCGGTCATCGGGATTGCTGGCGCTGTTGCTGGGGTAGTGGCCGTCGCGGCGGTTTTTGCGGGCGCGGCACTGGTGACCTTCCGACTGGGTGACCCGACAGGTGCACCGGTATTGGGCGAGCGGCTGTTCTCCTCGGCGTGGCGCGGGCTCCGCTACGTCGTGTCGCATCCGACGCTGCGGGGCTTGGCGGTGGTGGTCGCGCTTCTCAACGCACGCGTGGGCGTGCTGCTGGTGGCGATCCCAGTACTCGTGCAGCACCAGTTTGGGGGGAGCGCGTCACTGACTGGGTTGATCTTTGCGCTGTACGGAGTAGTGGGGCTCGTCTCGGGAGTGGTGGTCGGTCAACACAACAGCGAACTCCGCGAACGTTCATTCATCGTGGCCGGAAGCGGTCTCATGGGTGTGGGGACGCTACTCCTGGCCGTCCATGGGCCTCTCTTACTCGTGTTGTTGGGAGTGTCCATATCGGGGCTCGGCGTGGGGCCGGCAAACGTTTCGATGTTCGGACTTCGTCAACGACGGATCCCCCCGGAGATGTTAGGGCGCGCCCTGGCCGTTTCAATGGCGCTCAATGGGCTGGGAACGCCCCTCGGAGCCGCACTGGCGGGAGGGCTGTGCGCCACAGGGCAAACCACGATCGCATTCATCGTTGGTGGGCTGATGAGTCTCCTGGCCGTTGGACTCACCGTCCCGCTCATCCCCTTCCGTTGACGGGATCGCCTGGAGGCGCGACCTCCGTGAGGTCGGTTGGAGTGCCAGAGTACGAAAACGTTTCTCCGACCCGGCTAGAGTGTGCTAGATTCGCGTGCCGTGATCATGGGTCAACCTTCGGCTGAACGCACCCCCGGGGTGTACAAGCGGCACTCGCCGCGTCAGCCGCTGAGCGCCGAAACGCTGGGCGTGCTGCCGAGCAGAACCCAGCTGGAGGCCGCTCGAGAACTGATCAGCAGCCGGCTCTGGAAGACCCCCCTGATGCCATCGAGGCAGCTCTCCTCCGATTCGCAACGTTCAGTGCACCTCAAGCTGGAGTGTCTCTCCTCAATCCGTTCGTTCAAGGCGAGGGGGGCGATCTGGTCTTTGGCCGGATTGGGGCCGGAGCAACGCCGAGCGGGCGTGATCACCGCGAGTACGGGCAACCACGGTCAGGGAGTCGCATACGCCGGCCGCCTCTTGGGGATGGATGTCAGCGTCGTGGCTCCCCACTCACTCGATCCCGTGAAACGGGGCGCGATGCAGAGCCTCGGAGCCACCGTACTCATTGACGGGAACGACATTAATGAATCGTCGGACCTCGCGCTGCAGTTGGCACGAGAACGCGGGCTGACCTACATCGAGGATGGTGAGGACGCCGCGCTCCTCGCAGGAGCCGCCACGGTGCTGTGGGAGATGCTCGAGGACCGCCCTGATCTCGACTCCGTGGTCGTTCCGGTCGGCGGGGGAAACCTGATTGCGAGCTGCCTCTGGCTTGCCGCGGTGCTCGACCGTGAGATCGCGATTACCGGGGTCCAATCCACGTTCGCCCCGGGGACGACACTCAGCTGGCTCAACGGGACAATGACGTCCGCGGATTGCAGGACGTCTGCCGGCGGGTTGGCGACCAGCCGTCCGGGAGCCTTATCTCTCAGCGTCATGAACGCTTTTCTCGAGACGATGATCCTTGTTGAGGAACACGAGTTGGCCAACGCGATTTCCTACGCGCTGCACAACGAAGGCGTTGTGATCGAACCCGCGGCCGCCGCCGGCATCGCCGCGCTCCGCAGGTTCGCTCAGCAGATGCCCGGAGAGATGACGGGAGTCATCTTGACGGGGGGGTGGATCTCGGCGAGCGACCTTGCTCGCGCCGTGCGTGCTGTGTAAATGCGTATCGCTCAACTGCGTTTCTGCCTCGTTGCGTCGAGCGGTGGAGGAACACGATGACACACGTCGTCAACAGGTTCGGTATCGAAGGCGCCGAGATTGATGGGTGGCTCAGCGAGCTGACCGAATTCATCGGCATACCGAGCGTTAGCGCTGATCCGGAACGGGCCGGGGACATTCGTACTGCGGCCGAATGGGTTCGTCGTCGGATCCAGATGGCTGGAGGCGAGGCAGATGTTGAGATGGTGGGTGACGCGCCACTGACGATCGGCGAAGTGCGCGCGTCACATGAGTCGAAGACCGCGCCAACGGTACTCGTCTACGGTCACTTCGACGTGCAACCTCCAGATCCGCTCGACCTGTGGGACACAGATCCCTTTTCTCTCGACGTACGTGACGGCTGGATCTATGGACGTGGAACAGCCGACGACAAGGGTCAGCTGTTCATGTTGCTCGAAGCCGTGCGGCGGCTCGCCCGGGAGGGAACGCTTCCCGTCAACGTGCGATTCGCGTGCGATGGGGAAGAAGAGATCGAAGGGCCGGCGATCGGCCGATGGATCACGCAAGACGCCCGCGGCGCAGACGCATGCCTCATTTACGACAGTGCGATGCTCGACCGCGACACTCCGACATTTGCGGTAGGGTGCCGGGGCCTTCTCTACGTTCACATCAAGGTCCGAACAGGTGAGCGCGACCTTCATTCGGGCCAGTACGGCGGTGCCGCTCTCAATGCGAGCCATGCGCTGATCCAAACTTTGGCGAGTGTGCTTCCGGTTGACGGTCAGCTACCGCCGCGGCTCAGATTTGGGACGGTGTCGAATTCAGCGCAGCAGTTCGAAGCGATCGAGCAGCGAACCCCGGGTGCTCATCTTCTCAGCACTCAGGGCGGGAAACCCGCCTATCCCGATGCCGCGCGCGATTTCTACCTTCGAACCACGGCTGAACCCAGCTTGGATGTCAACGGTATCGAGGTCGGGTCTCCGTACCTCATGAAGACGGTGCTCCCCGTAGTGGCAGAGGCGAACCTGAGCATGAGGCTTGCTTGGCGCCAGGACCCGGCGACGATCGCAGCCGAACTCGAGACGCTCCTCCGCGAGGCGGCACCCGATGGGGCTGAGATCGAACTACAGGTCATGGGGAGTAGCGCCGCTGCATTTCAAGACCCTGGTGAGCGGGTTTTCGTTCTTGGACAGGACGCCGTTGAAGCAACACTCGGTACGAGGCCGCTGCTCTATCGCGGCGGTGGCAGCATTCCGATCTTCCCGGCTCTCGTTGAGCGAGGAATTCCAACAATCATCACTGGCTTTGACCTCCCCGACGGCAACATTCACTCACCCAACGAGCGGCTCTCGCTGGACCTGCTGCCCGCTGGCGTTGCGTGCGCTTGCGCAATGCTGCAAAGCTTTGCGCGACTCTCGGCCGATGCGCAGGGGACGGCGAGCCCCAGCGCATGACCACCATCACCAGCGTCGACACCATCGACGTTCGCTTTCCGACCTCGCGCGATCTGGATGGTTCGGATGCCATGCATCCGTCCCCAGACTACTCGGCGGCCTACGTGATCCTCGGCACCGACAGGTCCGATGGAATCAAGGGCCATGGAATGACCTTCACCGCCGGACGAGGGACTGAGTTGTGCGTTGCCGCCATCCACAGCTTGGAAGGACATGTCATCGGGAGGACGCTCGAGTCCATCCGCGACGACATGGCTGGATTCTGGAGGGGTCTGGCCAGCGACTCGCAGCTGCGCTGGCTCGGGCCCGAGAAGGGGATCATCCATTTGGCAACGGCGGCTATCGTCAACGCGGTGTGGGATCTGTACGCCAAAGCCGAGGGCAAACCGCTGTGGAAGTTGCTGGTCGACATGCCTCCCGAGCAGGTGGTAGCGGCGATCGATTTCCGCTACATCACCGACGTCCTGACGCCATCCGAGGCTCTGGACATGCTGCGAGCCAATGTGAGCACTCGCGCCCTCCGAGAAGCCGGGATGCTGAAAACTGGGTTCCCCGCATACACGACGTCGGCGGGGTGGTTGGGGTACTCGGACGAGAAGCTGCGGGAACTCTGTCGTACCGGGATCGCTCAGGGATGGACGCACTTCAAGCAGAAGGTCGGTGCCAATCTTGCCACGGACATCCGCCGCGCGGAGATCATCCGCGAGGAGATCGGGTGGCAGCGAACGCTCATGATGGATGCAAACCAGGTGTGGGACGTTGGTGAGGCCGTGACCAACATGCGGGCGCTCGCGCGGTTCAAGCCGCTGTGGATTGAGGAACCCACGAGTCCGGACGACATTCTTGGACATCGTGCGATCGCGGAACAGATCAGGCCAATTGGCGTGGCCACAGGCGAGGTCTGTCAGAACCGGGTTATGTTCAAGCAGTTCTTCCAGGCGAAGGCGATCAACTACTGTCAGCTCGATAGCTGCAGGCTGGGCGGCCTCAACGAGGTGCTCGCGGTCTTGCTTATGGCCGCGAAGTTCGGCGTGCCCGTCTGCCCGCATGCTGGCGGCGTGGGCCTGTGCGAGTACGTGCAGCACATCTCACTCTTCGACTACATCTGCGTGGGCGCGTCCTTGGAGGGCCGGGTGCTCGAATACGTGGATCATCTCCACGAACACTTTGTCGATCCGGTTGTTATCCGTAATGCACACTACATTGCACCCTCGGCGCCCGGATACAGCATCACCATGAAGCCTGAGTCGCTGCACGACTATGACTTCAATCGCGGCTCGGTATGGGCCGCGGGCGACCTCGCCTCACGCTCGCCCGCGTGAACGATCCGATCATTGCTGGCTAGGTCCCCAGCATCAAACCAGTGACGCCTGCGGTTAGCAGCTAGGAGTGACCGGCGCCCGGCATTCGCGCGGGCTCCAACCTCTCGAAGCCGGCGGCAGCTCGCAGCAGCGTCGACTCCTCCCACGGCCGGCCGACGAGCATCAGGCCGATCGGTAGCCTTTGCGAAAACCCGCATGGAACACTGATCGCTGGATGCCCGCTGAGACTAAAGGGGGCGGTGTTCTGATTCATGTTGCCGGACAGGAAGATCTCCTCTTGCAAGGAGCGCTTCGAATCGAAGGTCGTTGCTTTTTGGGGCACGGTGGGCATGACCAGTAGGTCGACGTGGGTCAGGCACTCGTCATACGCCTGAACCAATTGCCGCCGAAGGTTCTGTCCCTTCGCGTAGTAGTGGCCGCCACACTGAGCCTCTATGTAGGTCGCGAGTACCGTGACCAGCTTTGCCTGATGGGGTAGATCATTGCCGCGAGCGAGCAGAGCGTTCTGCATGAAGTCGAGCTGGTGAGTGTCATGGAAGCCAGACCACCCACGGCCGGTGCCGGCGTCCCGGAACATCGTTGACCAGGAGCCCTCCGTCATGATCGCGTTGAAGATGTGTCCGGCATCGCGATGCATGGGAATGGAGACCTCGTGAACATCGACTCCCAACTCACGAAAGCGGGAAACAGCCCGCCGAACGCCCTCCTCGACGTCCGTTTCGGATGCGTTCGGCCAGTCGAATCCTTCACGGAGGACGCCCAGCGACAAGCCCTCACAACCGCGACCAATCGCCGCCACGTAGTCGGGGATGGGATCGGGTGCCGAGAACGTTCGCGGGTCCAGCTCGTCGCGACCGGCGATGACCTGGAGCACCGCTGCGATATCCCTGACGGTGCGCGCCATAGGTCCCACGTGGTCAAGGGTCGGCTCGATGGACGCGATCCCCGTGTAGGGGACCAGTCCGAACGTGGGTTTCAGCCCGAAGACGCCGCAGTAAGCACTGGGCTCCCGGATCGAACCCCCTTGATCGCAGCCGATTGCAATGTCACAGGCGCCGGCAGCCAGTAGCGCGGCGCAGCCACTCGAGGAACCACCTGTCATGCGGTTCGGGTCGTGCGGGTTTCTCACCGGCTCCGGGAACGATGTGTTCGATGACCCGGAGAAGCAAAAGCTCTCACACGTGGCCTTGCCGGTGACCTCAGCGCCGGCATCGAGGAGGCGCGTCACGATCGTCGCGTCGTTGTCAGAGACGAAATCGCGCATGACCGCGGATCCCTGCTGTAGTGGAATACCAGCAACGGAGATCACGTCTTTCAAGGCGACGCTCCGCCCACTCAGTGGGCCACCCTCCGGACCTCGAATAGAGCACTTCCATGCCCAGCCGCCGAATGGATTCTCTTCGCGGGTCGGGCGGTGACCGTTTGTTCGTGGATAGCGCGAAATCGGTCTGTGTTCAGTGAGTTGATCGAGTCGACCAAACGACCGAAGACTGTCCTCGATGAGACTCGCGTAGACCCTGATCTCTTCGGCATTCAGCTGAAAGTGATTGGCTAGGGCCGCAGCCGCAATTTCATCAGCAGTTGGTCGACGCACAGTCAAGAGAGTCTCCTGAATCTGATAACACTCGGGTACGGATTCCAGTTCGTCATGCGAGGCCCTGACTGCCGCCCGCGGCGTGAAGCGGTGCCGTCGAGCCACGGATCACCAACTCCGGAGGTGGCTCGTCGACTACGAGATCAACCGGTTCAGCGCCGTTGATCCGGCCAGCCAGTACGCGCATCGCGGCAACTCCCAACGCGAATTGCGGCGTGCGCACGGTCGTCAGCGGCGGTGAGGTGTGTTCGGCAAACCAGAAGTCATGCAGACCTACGATGGAGATGTCGCCAGGAACGCTCATTCCGCCCTCGTGCACCACGGCCAGCGCCCCCACGGCAGCGCTCAGTGTCGTGACGAAGACCGCAGTGGGATGGTGGCCCGGTGACCGAAGCATCGCCTTCATCGCGGCTTGACCGGTGTCAACGTCGTAGCTTCCGTCGACGATCCAGTTGCGTCGAACCCGGAGTCCAGCTTCTTTCATGGCCTTCTCAAAGCCGTGTTGACGCTGCGCGCTCGTGTAAAGACCGCGGGGCCCGGCCAGCATTCCGATGTCGCGATGACCAATGTCGATGAGATGAGCAGTCGCCAGGTAGGCAGCGAATTCGTCGTTGATGCGAACCGATCCTGGGATATCCTCGAGCCTCGAATTGATGAGAACCGTTGGTACGCGAGTATCGATGACCTTCGACATGGTTGCGCTGTCAAGAACATTGCTGACCTGAACGAGCACGCCGTCGATGCGTCGTTCACCGATGAGCCGTCGGTACGAGCTGCTCTGGGTGTCGAGGTCGTCTGTTCTGCCGAGGAGGAGAACGTAGCCGAGGTTCGCAGCCTCGGACTCCGCGCCGCGAACACTCTCTGCAAAGACAGGGTTCGTAACGTCGGGAAGTATCAAGCCAACGGCGGCGGCCTTGGTACTCCGGAGTGCGCGTCCAGCGTTGTTCGGCTGGTACTTGAGGAGGGCGACGGCGGTGCGGATTCTGGCCTCGGTCTCCGGCCTGATGTGCAACTTCGGATCCGCGTTGAGCAGGCGCGAGACGATCGAAGGTGCGACTCTGGCATACCGAGCCACCTCAATGATGGTGGTAGGCATCGATATCTCTTAGAGAACCCGCATCGAGGGATTACCGGTCAAGACACGCGCTCCAGGGTGGACGATATCGGTCGATCTTCGGTACACGTTCGAAGGGACGACCCTGCGTCAAGCTGGTCTCTTGTCCACAGCGTGGATGTGAGTGAAGACCAGAACTGTCTCGCCATGTTGATTACGAATCTCTCCCTGTTCGTCGACGAAGCCGCGATCAGGTCGCTTTGGGTCGTCGCGCTTCTCCACGATCGTGAGCTCGGTCTGAATCGTATCCCCGATGAACACCGGCTTGACGAAGCGAATGCGATCGTACCCGTAGCTGAAGGCCGCTGGATTCTCGCCACCTCCCGTTGCGGTGAGGCCTACCCCAACCGAGAAGATCAGCGTACCGTGCGCGATTCTCTGCCCGAAAGGCTGGGACTTGGACCATTCGGCGTCGACATGATACGGATGGAAGTCTCCGGTATGGCAAGCGTGGAGGGTGATGTCGGCCTCGGTGATGGTGCGTCGTCCGGTCAGCCGCTTTGTCCCTGTTTGATACTGCTCCCAGTAGAAGGGCGGGGTGCTCGTGGGGGTGGGTCCTGTCACTCTAACCCCCCGCGATTCTGACCGAGGCGTGGTGCGCCCCGCGGACTCTTAAGGATTTCGCCGTCGATGCGAATCGGGCAACGGGTCGCCGTCATCGAAGGTCCTGCGGGGCGGGTCACGCTCTGGGTGAGTTCCAACGCGTTGAAGCCCTCGTGGCCGACAAGCCGTGGCCAGTCAAGCACCTCCGCGCACCAGACGTCGGCCGGTTCCAAGAGGTCCAGCCAGTGCCGCGTGGTGGCCCTTCTGAGCCGGTTCGCGATCAATGGAAGGATCTCTTCGCGTCGCTCAAACCAGCTGCTGGGTTCTTCGTACGCCAACAGCTCGTCGACGCCGATGAGGACGCCGAGTCGAGGCACAGGTCCCATCGCGATCGCGAGGTAGCCATCGGATGTCTCGTACACGCCATACGGGGCCGCGATGTACGCGTTGGCCCCGTGATCCGAGGCCCTTGTGGGGAGGAGGGTGTGATCGTTCAGAAACGCAGTGAATGTCTCGACTTGGAGGTCAATCACGGCCTCCATTAGGCTCACCTCGACGAGGCCACCTCTCCCCGTAATGCTGCGGCGGCACAAGCACGCCAGAATGCCCTGGGTCAGCAGTGCGCCGGCAAACATGTCCGCCACCGACACACCGAGTGGGAGAGGCGGATCGGCGCCGTGTCCATTGAGCCAGGCTATCCCGCTCAGTGCTTGCACCAGCAGGTCTTGCCCGGGCTTGTTCGTCCACGGCCCCACGTTTCCATACCCGCTGACTGACGCATAGACCAAGCGGGGATTCCGACGTGCGGCACCAGCGTGATCCAGCTCAAAACGACCGAGCGCGCCTGGGCGGAAGGTCTGGATCATCACGTCGGCGCGTCTGACGAGCTCCTGCACCCGTGCTAGATCAGCGGAATTTTTGAGATCGGCGACGACGCTCTCCTTGTTTCGGTTAATGGTCTGAAAGAGGACGCTGTCCTGGTCCATGACCTGGTTTGCCAGGGTGAGTTGGCGGGCGGCGTCGCCGGTTATCGGTCGCTCGACCTTCACCACTCTGGCGCCAAGGTCGGCAAGCCGGAGTGCCGCGGAAGGGCCGGCCAAGAATTGGCTGAACTCGACAACCAGGAGGCCATCGAGAGGTCTCACGGTCGGCCCGCACCGTTGAGGATCGCGTCCACGTCCAAGTCCCCCCGGGATGCCGCATCACGAAACTGGCTGACGCTGCGTCGGACCGCTGTCTCCATTGGCGTCCAATCGGCCGGACCGAGCCGCGCTTCGAAGCGGTGGCCTGAGAGTTCGACCTGCGGAAAGTCGCCGCGGTCATAGGTGATCGTGGCTCGTGCCTCGGGGACCGCGTGCTCGATGAGCTCAGTGAACTCCTTCATGCGAACGAAGGGACCGCCTAGATCAAACGACTCGGCGCCGTCAGCGCAGGCTCGGACGGCTCGCACGAAGTGGGCGGCGACGTCCGGCGCGTAGTGAAGACCCGAGCGGCCTCCCCACGCCATGTGGTACAGCCGGCCGACGGCGGCTGCCAGGAGTGCTTTGCTCGGCGGCGACGTGAATCCTTGGTCGCGACCCGGTCCCCAGACGACGTTGGGACGCAGTCCGATGCTGGCAACCCCGTGATCCTGCCAATAGATGGCGGCCGTACCCTCGTTGGCGAGCTTGAAGACCCCGTAGAGCGTCGTCGGCTTGGGGGTCGCATCGTCCGAGAGCGGACCGGGTGGGTAGGCGGCGGGTGACCCCCACACCGCGGCGGAACTCGCATACACGAGGCCGGCGATCTGGCTGCCTAGGTCGCGAGCGACCTCGAACACTGCGGTGGTACCGACCACATTCACCAGAGCACCCTGCATCGGATCTGCTTTGACGAAGGGGACCTGGAGGGCCGCGAGGTGCACAACGTGCGTCACCCCATAAGCAAGGACAGCCCTCTGCAGATCGTCCTTGTCGAGGACATCTCCGGAGACGAACTCAACGTTGCCGAGTTCCTCGGGAGTCATAATGAGGTGGGCACGGTGCATGCTCGCCCCGTGTCTGTCGTACGCGACCACCGGTACGCGTGCGCCGACCAGCTGCTTGAGCACCCACGATCCGATGCAGCCGAGGGCGCCGGTGACGAGGAAGCTCTCTCGATCGTGAGCGGGCATCGGCTCAGACATCAGCACCATCTCCCGCTCCAGGGTTGCGACCAAAGTTCATCAAGTCGCCCCTCCCATCCGTCGGAGAAACGTTTTCACGAGAGTCCCAAAACTCTACCGGCTTGCTCGATGGAACGTCAAGTGCGGCGCTTCGCTGCCCAGCCGACGCCTGACACCCTCGACGGGTCCTCGCCATTTCCACCAAGCTGTCGGCGGCGCGCGGTGCTTGGTACTCGGATTACTCGTGACACCCGGCCGTAGACGATTCGGCACCACCTAGGGCTTGGCGCCCCGACTTCGTGGTGGATAGCCGATGGTCGCGCAAGTACACTCCCTGAGGACCGACTTCTAACCGCCACCGTTGGTTGAAGTGTTTGGCTTCATGTGCGGTCACCCAAAGCGAGCGATGCCCCAGTTTCAGCCCGTCAAGCCAGTTCGGACTCACGAATCCATCGTCCACCAGATCGAAGAAGCAATCTTTCGCGGGGACGTTGCCCCCGGACAACGTCTACCGTCCGAGCGTGAACTGGTGGTCCAGTTCGGCGTCAGCCGAGCCTCGGTCAGAGAGGCTCTCAGAGATCTGCAGAGTTCGGGATTACTCCGCTCAAGGCCAGGCGATCCCTCCGGCGGCGCGGAGGTCCAATCGTTCTCGTCGGCTGTGTTGTCTCGCTCGCTCACGGCACTCGTTCGGCTCGAAGGACTGCGGCTTCACGAGTTGGTCGTCTTCCGCATGGTGGTCGAGGGGTCGGCCACTTACCTTGCAGCGCTGCATCGTCAAGACGAACACCTTCGTCGCATTCGCAAGGCTCACCTAGCAATGCGCCGCCTCGTTGGTGGTGACCAGAAGGAGTTTGCTCGAGTCGATGCTGAGTTCCATCAAGCCATCGCCGAGGCAAGTGGGAATCAACTTCTTCGCGTCTGCAACGAGGTTGCGCCCGGCCTCGTGATGGGGCTCATCGGTGACGAACTGGCTCGCTCGTCGGATCTTCGTGCGCTGCACGAGCAGACGTGCACTCGACACGCGCGGGTGTTGAGAATGATCAGCAAAGGAGATGCGCTGGAAGCGGCTCATCTGGCCAAGTTGTACCTCGCCGAGTACTACGGGCCCTACGTGAGTCCAAACGAAGCCGCCGAATTGTTCGAACTGGCGCATCGCGTCGTGGGAGCATTCTGAACCACTGGAGGGGAGGGACTCGCGCCTGGTGCATTTGAGCGACGCGATGCCAAAGCCGCATCAGGCCAGCACCGCTGTCGGGGCCCGATCCGTAAGAAGTGAATAGGGGGATTCAAATTGTCGCAGCGGTGACACGGCTGTCATCTTTTCGTGGAGAGCGCCCACGAAGAATCGCGGAGCAGAATCGCGGTGACGGCCACCGAAGCTATGGGCTCCGATTCCCTTGTCCAACCACCGCTATCGGCCGCGCGGAGCAACGGCTAACTTCCTATCATCACGTCCTAAAGTGCGAGCGATTTCGCGGCGTTTTGATGCACCAGATTAGTCAATCCAAATCGACCCTCAGCACCCGCCTAGTCGATGCAGAGCAGCGGACAAGTAGGGTTAGATGATGCCGTCGAGAGCCACAACGCGAATTCACGAGGTGCCACGAGGAACGAGTAGTTTGGCATCAACCAACCATCAGGCGCTGCACCCGTGAGGTGGTCGGCAACCGGGACCATTACAGCTGGTCATCGACCTACCGCCAGTGTCCAACCCTTATCCAACCCCGCATGGCTCGCCGACAGCCAGTTGTCGCAGCGTGATCAGATGCTCATTGCGCGCACGTCGTCGGTCACCGTCCTCTGCTCAGTCCCACCGATCTGATCGACGCGTGCGTGCACTCGCGGCCCACGCGCGTCGGCGACATCCTCGTGGTCGCACCGTGCAACGTGCAAGTGCGCAAGGTCCGCGACGCGCTGCCTCCAGGCGTCCGGGTAGGAACGGTGGACAAGTCCCCGGGGGCAGCAGGCACCGGCTGTCGACTACAGCATCGCCACGTCCGCGGAGGACGTGCGGCGCAATCTCGATTCCTCTTCAGTCGCAACCAGCCAACGCGGCGCTCTCTCGCGCACGTTTGCCGCGGTCGTGTGCTCAGCGCTGCTGCTGCTCCGAGCTGGCTGTCGTACGCTCGAGCAACTGTGTCTTGTCAGCACCCTTTGCCGCTTGTCCGACATGGCTACCGCGATCCAGGGCCTACTAGCGGCTGAGGCTGAGGACGCCTAGTCCTCCGCGAATCGGGCACACGCCACATAGTGCTGGCGTCACGGGCTCCTCCATCCGCGATTCGTGTCGTCGTAGGTCATGCCGGGCGCAGGAGCATATCGTCGCGCACAGCCAACTGCTGAGGCGCGGCTGACTCCCATTTTGGACGACGCGCGTTGCGCGTTCCGTGCCCTGTTAGCGGGCGTTGACCAAGCGGGGCCCGCTGCCATAAACGTTCACCGAAACAACTCGCTCACACTCCGTCCCTCGTGAACACGGACGATCGCTTCG
Source organism: Candidatus Dormiibacterota bacterium (assembly GCA_003136295.1). Taxonomy (GTDB): domain Bacteria; phylum Chloroflexota; class Dormibacteria; order Aeolococcales; family Aeolococcaceae; genus Palsa-851. Next base: position 3,371 of record PLDZ01000232.1, on the reverse strand, counting down.
GCGATGAGCGGTGCTACGGACAGGATGCGTAGCTTCGGTGCGTCATCAAAGCTGCGAGTGCCATTGTGCTGGGGGATCGTGTCGGTGATGCAGATCTCGTCGATCGGCGCGGCGTGCAATCGAGCGAGCGCTCCATTGCTCAGAACGCCGTGGGTTGCGACGATATCCACCGTGATTGCTCCACTGGAACGCAGTGCAACCGCGGCGCTGGCAAGGGTCCCACCGGTCGAGATGAGGTCGTCGATAATCACGCACTTCGCGCCCGCAACATCGCCGATGACATTCACGATCTCGACCGTGTCGTCGCGGGGGCGCCTCTTATCGATAACCGCGATAGGCGCGTCCAGGATTCGCGCGAGTTTCCGCGCCCGGTCAACCCCGCCGCTGTCAGGGGAAACAATCACGACGTCATGCCCGTGGCGTTCGCGGACCCGTCGGGCGAGGATCTTGGTCGCAATAAGTGCATCAACCGGGATATCGAAGAAGCCCTGGATTGCTTCGGCGTGGAGATCGACGCAGATCACTCGGTTGGCGCCTGCGAGCTCGATGATGTTCGCCATCAACTTCGCGCTGATCGGATCGCGAGGTTGGGTTTTCTTTTCCTTCCGCTGGTAACCGTAGTACGGGATGACCGCGGTGATGCGCGATGCAGAAGCCCGGCGCAAAGCGTCAAGCACGATGAAGAGTTCGATGAGATTGTCACTCACCGGGTGACAGGTCGGCTGTATGAGGAAGACGTCGTGACCTCGTACTGACTCAGCAATCTTGACGTCGAACTCGCCATCGGCAAAGCGGGTGATTTCGACGTCGGCAAGCGGCATGCCGATCTCGCGGGCAATCCGCTCAGAGAGCTCGGGGTTGCCGCTCCCCGAGAGTAATAGGAGTTCGCCGAACGGGTTTGAGTCGGTCACAGTCTGGCCGGCAGCTGAGCTTGTCGGTTGGAGCCGCAGGGCCAGTCACAGGCCCGCGTCCCTCGCAGGGCGGTCATCCAGTCATGATACCGAACCAGCGCAGTCAGGCTCCCAATGAGCGGCACCGACGGGCGGGATGTCCGATCACTGCGTGGCAAGCATCTCGAGGGTATCGGCGAGCCTTCGAGCCAGCAGCTTTGCGCTTTCGACCTGGGAGTCCGATGTCGATCCAGCCAGATGCGGAGTCTTGATCAGGTTCCGCGCGGACATCACCGAACTGCCCGGCGGAATGGGCTCGGTCCAGAAAACATCCAAGGCTGCGCCGGCAATGGTCCCGCTCCCGAGAGCCTCCAGCAGCGCCTCTTGATCGATCAGTTCGGCTCGTGCCGTGTTGATCAGGTATGCGTGGCGTTGCATGGCGGACAACTCCCGAGCCCCGATGAGGCTGTGCGTACTACGCGACAATCGAACGTGGAGTGTCACCACGTCGGCCCACTGGAGGAGTTCCAGGAACTTCACCGGTGTCGCGCCGTCGGAGGCGATGGTCGAATCGTCCACCTGCGGATCGCACACTGACACCGAGCTACCAAATCCTGCGATCTTCTTGCGTACAAGGCGGCCGACGTGTCCATAGCCGACGATCCCAACACGCACATCCCTCATGTTCCGAGCATATGGTGCGGCATCTGAGGGACTCAACCATTCACCCGCTGCCAGTGCTGAGGATGACTTCGTGAGGCCGCGGATCTGCTCGATGATCAACCCGACGGCGAAGTCCGAGACGGCCTCGGCCTCACGTCCGGGGTTGTTGATCACCGTGATCGCCCGAGCTCGCGCGGCATCCTTATCGACGTTCTCCTCGCCGTGGCGCAGCGTTGCGATGACACGAAGGCGCGGAGACAACGCAAGCACACCCTGCCTGATGGGAAAGAAATGGGTGACGAGCACCTCCGCAGTGCCGAGCGCGTCCAGCCATGTATCGGGCACGGGGAATTCATAGCCTCGCTCCGCTTGCTCTGCCGCGTCCGCGAACGACCCCGCTCCGTCCAACGACCACTCGAACGCTCGCACGGAGAGCCGCTCACCCATAAGATTTTGCAACGCCGCTGCTGTTAGATGGGCAGGCTGAGCAGGATCACCAAGTACCACCACCGATACCCCGATCACTAAGTGGCCGCCTGAAAGTATGGTGCGAGCTGACGGTAGGTGGTGCGGTACGCGATCAACTGACGTTCGTAGACCTCAGATGACGCGGAGCTCGGAGTCAACGGATCGATTCGAGACGACATCGACTCGACGCCTTCTGCAATGTTCGAGTAGCGTCCACAGGCGACGGCTGCCAGCACTGCGGCTCCGAGGAGTGAGGCCTCGTCCGTTTTTAGTCGATAAATCTCGACGCCACAAATATCCGCCTTGAGCTGGCGCCAGAATCGATTGTTGGCCGCCGGCCCGAGCGAGGTCAGGTCGTCAACAGGAATCCCTATGCCACGGATCGCGTCCACGCTACTGCGCAACATGTAGCCGATGGCTTCGAGAGACGCACGCACAATGTGACCACGAGTATGTCCAAGTCGTAATCCTGAGATGACACCCTTGCATTTCATATCAAACTCGGGGTAGTACGCGCCGGCGAAATGCGGCAGGACGATCACGCCGCCGGCACCGGCCGGAATCGCCACCGCCTCTTGAACAATCTCGTCATACGACGGTGGTGCGCTCACGCGGGCGGGATCTCCGAAGCAATTATCCCGCAACCAGCGCAACAGCAGGCCACCGGTCTGCCCATATGGCAACGCGCAATACAGTTCGGGAATCACGTGCAGATAGATCGGGAGCATATGTTCGCGCGGGGGGAGTGCAGTTAGCGACGTGGCGAGCGCGAGCACGGTTCCGGTGAGCTCGGTCACGACGCCCGGGCGCACGTTGCCGCCGGCCGTTGAGGCCAGCACCTGGTCAAGCCCCCCGGCAATCACCGGTAGCGAGGAAGGGAGTCCGAGCTCGCCGGCGATCGCCACGCGAAGGTGACCGACGGCGGTACCCGGCTGAACCAGTGGTGGGAGAAGACCATCGTCAATGGCGAGCATTTCGAGCATCGCCGGCCACCACTCGCGTGACCGGATATCGAAGAGCAGCGTGGTCGGATACAGGGAGTACTCCCCGGCCGCTTCTCCAGTGAGGCGTTGGATCAACCAGTCCTCGAGGAGGAGGAAAGAGCGTGTCGCGTTGAAGATCGCCGGCTCGTGTCGCTGCAGCCAGAGGATTTTGCAGGCGGTCCAAGACGCCACACACTCCACCTGACCGGTGCGGGCGTAGATCTCGTCGTTGCCAAAGCGCGTACCGATGACGTCAGCCTCGGCGTCGGCTCGATTGTCGAGCCACACAATTGCGGGTCGCAAGGGTTGAGAGTCGGCGTCAAGGCACACGACCGTCTCGCCCTGGCACGAGATCGACATCGCCGTC
>PLDZ01000032.1 GCA_003136295.1 Candidatus Dormiibacterota bacterium | reverse complement strand
GGATGACGCTGCCTCGATCGCCCGCGTCGCGGACGATCCAGCAACGCTCCGGCTCAGTCCGGTCCAGCGGATCCGCAAGGTGACCGAGACGATGCTCATGCAGGGGGCGGACCCGGCCGCGTCCAGTTGCGTGCCGACGTCTGGGGCGCGATGCAGACATACCCGGCGGTGCGCGCAGCGGTGACCGAGGCGGTCGCGGAGCGGCAGCGTGTGCTCTGCGAGTGGATCGACGAGGCCGTGCGAATCGGTGAGCTGTCGATCGACTTTCCGCCGAATGCCTTGGCGGCGCTACTCCTCGCCATCACCGATGGACTCGTCCTGCACTACGCACTCGATCCGCATGCCTTCCGTTGGGGAAAGATCAGCAAAGCCGTCGATGGGCTGCTTGATGGGTACGCAACCGAGCGGCGGCTGGAGAAGGTGCGATGAAGGGGCCGCACTGACATGTTCAGAACCATCTTTGTCGCCACCGACGGCATGGAAGCCGGCGATGCGGCGGTCGCGTACGGCTATGACCTCGCGCTGGAACAGCGCTGTCGTTTGCGTGTGGTGCACGTCGACGAGCTGATACCCGTGCGCGGAGGAGTCCACCACTTGCAGCCGCTGGAGCCGGAGATCCGGGTGAAGATCAGAGATCAGGTGACCGACTTGCAGGAGGACGGTCTGGATGCGGACTTTGAGATTCGCCAGGTCGTCGCCAAGAGCCCAGCGCATGCGATCGCGGGCGCAGCGACCGCTGTCGACGCAGACCTCATCGTCCTGGGACAGATCGAAGAGGGCGTGATGAGCGGCGTGCTCAGGGGCGGCGTCGCGGGTCGTCTTGTGAAGCTCGCGCGGTGTGCGGTCCTCGTTGTGCCGAGAAAGAAGAACGCCAAGCGCGACCGCGTCGCGCTCGGGGTCGTGGACTTCACGCTGGACGCGTAGCTTCCGCGGCTGGGTGAGCATTTACCCCCACGGTTGATGTTGGCCACTGCCCCAGCGAGGGCAGGGAACAAACGTAACGTCCAAGGCGAGATGCCGAAGATGGTGGTGGTGAGCCACGTGAGCATGGGCGCCACCAGTGGGTAATCGACATACCCGAGCGCGGGATGCTGCCCGCTGATGACGTAGTACATCTCGTTGCGTTGAAACCCGTATACACCGTTGGTGGCGAGATGGATTCCAGCTTCGCCGCACCGATGGCCAGCAGCGGCGCGTGGGACGCTGCCACTTGAGTGGCTCGACGGTCACGCCGACGATCGCTCGGATCGGGCCGTCGATCCCGTGAATGTCCCAGGTCGTCGGCGGATCGATCTTCGTGATCTCGGACGTCACCTGCCCGCGGTGCCGCCGACCCGGCGCGTCGTTGTGCACTTTGCGCCGACATGAGGAGACGTGCCTCCCTCGGTGCTCCCACCCTCGACGCCGGCCTGCCACTCCGCGAACCTGGTCGGACCGGTGACGTAAGCGAACACATCGTTCTGCGGACGGTCGATATCTATGCTCGTGACGATCGGTGCCATACAGCGTGCCTCCTTTTCCGTCTGGTGCGGCTTGTTTAGACGGAGCCGCCCTCGGTCATCTCGAACACCGTTTCGGCGATATCGACCCCTGCTCGGGCGGCTTGAAGCTGCCGAAGCCCTTGGTGAAGACGGAGAACGCGCGCGCGATCGGCGCCTCGACGACAACCTCGGTGGACTCAGGGACGGCCCGGCCGTGAGACCATCTCGGGTGGCACGCCTTACAGTGAGGCTGTCGGAGACACCGAAGAAGCGGGAGGCTGTACCCTGAATCCTGATCATGCTGAGGCGCCGGAAGCTGAGGATGCTCGGCAACAAGGCGAGCGCGTCGGCGCCCTGGTAATCGAGCTCGACTGTGGTTCGCAGATTGCAGCGTTGCGAGGGAGCGACTCTTACCACCGCGCCGACCATGCCGCCGAGACTGTGGCCAAGCAGTCCGGGCTGCGCGTTGTTATCGTCGCCCTCAAAGCAGGAGGGCTGATGCACGAGCACCATGCCGACGCGCCCATCACCGTGCACTGCCTCGAGGGGCGCATCCGGTTTGATGTCGACGGCCAAAGCCACGAACTGACCTCGGGTTGCGTGCTCATCGTTGCGCCCGGCTTGCCCCACTCGGTGCACGCCATCGAGCAGAGCGCACTTCTCCTCACGATCGGAGGTAGGAATACGGCGCATCAGGCATGAACGCCGGCGCGCCCAGGTACATGTGGCGCTCGACGATCGGTTACTTCACGTGAGTCTCACGCCCACGACTGTTGTGAGCGAGAGTGCAGACCACGTCACGAAGTAGCTGGGCAGCAGCCCGCTTATCCGCAGCGCGGGCGTACCTGGTCTGCGGCAGGAACCTGACTCCGAAAATTGGGGCTGACGTTCTGAACCGCCCGGGTTTCGTAGAGACCGTCTTCGGGTGATTTCGCAAATGGCATACTTGCAAACCCATCACTCAGAAGAGGGTATCTAAGTCATGACGGTTGCTGAAGCCGCAGACGNNGAACGCTACATCCTGCGCGAGCGCGACGTGGCTGCGCTCGCGACGAAGCGTAAGGCTCGACGCTAACTGGCATCGAGGCGAGCCCATCGCGTTCGCGCCACCCCGGCAGAGAGCGTTGAAATGGTCGCGGGCAATGCACCCCATGATCGAAGGCCCTGCGATCCACCACCGGCGCGATCACAAGAAGGCCGAGGAAGGCCGAGGAAGGGAATCGAACCCTCCTAAGCTTCCTCAAAGCGATCGAAAGAAGCGCCGTCCGAACTCGAGGGAGCGGCCAGGAAGCGCCACATGACGCCGTGACGGGACAGAGCTATTGGCCCAGTATTGGCCCAGCACCTCCAAGCGCCACGAGGGTGCGGGCTGCCGTGGGTCGGGTGAGAGAACGCTCGACTGGCCAAGTGCTAAGGAATGACACTCGAGCGAGCGCAGCCACTGCGGCTGTGTGCACTAGGGCACTGTCTCATGAGAACGTTGACGGTGTAGCGTGGCCAGGATCTCGTCGGCGGTCTTCACCGAGACGAAGACGAAGGGCTTGCAGTCGTCGTTCCAGTGATCGAGGAAGCGTTGGATGGCCGCGGTTGGGCGCGGACGCTGGTGAAGGCGCCGCGCCGGATGACGCGCCGGCCGAGGATCGAGAACTAGGCGTCGCCGGCTGAGCGAAAGGGGAGCGCATGAACAAGCAACGTGCTGCTCGACTCGATTTCCGGCAACGTGCCGGTGGGCGGCTGCTCCGCCTGCTCAACCCGCTCGTACGCCGGTTGATTGCGGCGGGGATGCCAACTGGTGCCCCGAATGTTCTCCTGACCGTGCGTGGTCGGCGGTCCGGTAAGCCTCGCACGGTGCCCGTCGGCATGGTCGAACTCGACGGTCGCATGTTTGTCCAGGCGTCCTACGGCGAGAGCGGCTGGGTGCAGAACCTTCGGGTGGCCGGTGAGGCGACCGTGACTGAACACGACCGTGACATGCAGGTGAAGGCCGTCGAGCTCCCGCCCGACGAGGCGGCGGCCATCCTCCGGCGCACACTCGAGCCGTACCGGCGCTCGCGCCTGCTCCGCGCGTTGCTGGGACCTCGGTTCCGGCCACCCATCGGCGTCCTCAGCCGCTACCGGATCCGCATCGATGACACGCCCGAGGAGTATCTCGCTGAGGCTCGGCGTCATCCGCTCTTCGAGCTCAGACGGGTTACCTCAGCGCCGAGTGGCTGAGGCTCGCTCAGATGTCTGCGGCCGAGTGAGCATGTCGGGAGTGCGCGAAGAGCTTCTTGACCGGCAGGCCTCAGCGCTCCAGCTGCCATTGATCAAGGTCCGGATTCCCCCGTCGCCCGCCGAAGTTGGCTCGTCCGTGACCGCCAGAACCTGAGCTATCTGGCGGCCTTTCCTGCAGCCCTACCCGCGCTACGACGACAT
>PLDZ01000057.1 GCA_003136295.1 Candidatus Dormiibacterota bacterium | reverse complement strand
GGCGGCGTCGGCAAGAGCACCGTCACGGCGGCGACCGCGCTGCTCGCCGCCGAGCGGCACCGCACCCGCACCGGCCAAGGCCAAGAGGTCGTCGCCGCGCTCGCCGACGTGATGCTCCGCAGTCGGGAGTGATCGATCAGAGGCGGTCGTTCATCGCAGTTGGATTGACGACCGACCGCGCCGCCTCGAGCGCGGCTTCGAGCCGCTCGGTACGCGCCTCGGCGCCTTCAGCAGTGACTGCGGTCTCGCCCGAGAGCACACGAACGAGGTCGTCACGCTCGAGCAGTCGATAGATCTCGGCGGCACCCTCATTAGCCGGTCTCGCGACGTCGTCCAGACCTGCTCTGCCTGCCTCGGCGCCCACCAGGAGCAGGGTTGCGGCGCACGCTTCCAGGTCGTCCTGCCCCATCGAGAGGATGACCGCCTGCTCGGCGTAGCCGAGGCCTCGCAACAGCGCCCCGCGCTCGACTGCGACTTCGGCGAGTGCTCGCGACCCGGAAGCCGCAAGTGAGTCGAGCCCGAGACTGCGCGCGATCACCACGCTTTCCGTCAAGCGTCGCGCCGCTTCCTCCGGGGCGCCGGCGACAAGTGCGATCCGGCCGAGGTCGTGAAGCGCCTCGGCGGCAACCGTGAGATCGCCGCCCCGACGCGCGCTGTCGAGGAGCGCCTCGCCATATCGAGCCGCCGCCGCGTGGTCGTTGCGCGTACTGGCAAGTCCACTGAGCGCGGCGAGGGTTCGCTCGCGGATCTGCCGGTCGCTCCCACCGCTCAGCGAGAGCGCCTGCTCGAGACAGAGCTCGGCGTGCGCGGTATCGCCGGCGTTGAATGCTCCGGCTGCAACATCGATGAGGAGTCCGGCGGTGGCCGCGCGAAGGTCGCCGCGCTGGTCCCGGGCGAGTGCCTCGCCGATGTTCCGCATCGCGTGACCACCTCGCCCGGCGTCGAGCTCGACCCGCGCGAGATTGACGAGAGCTTTGGCGACGATGGCGTCATCGCCGGCTCGCCTGCCGAGCTCGGCCGATTTCTCGAGCAGCGCGACCGCGGTGACCGCCTCTCCGGCGCGCGCGGCATGGCGCCCCCACTCCCCGGCCACCGCAGCCTGGAGCACGACGTCGCCGCTGCGCTCCGCGAGGCGCAGCGCCGCCTGCCAGTAGGCGTCCGCCGCCTCGTTGCCGGCACCCGACAATGCGGCTGCGAGATCCGACATGGCGCTCGACGCCCAGTCGGCGCGGGCCAGCGACCAGACGTTCAGCGCGGCAAGGACGTCGGCTGAGGCGCGGGATGTGTCACCAAGGAGCTGATGCGCGAGCCCGCGGGCCAGCAGCGCTGCTCCTCGCTGCTCTGCGTGCCCATCGGCGGAGAGCCCCGCGAGTGCGCGATCGTACGCGGCCACTGCATCGGCGATGCGACCGTCTCTGAGGGCGGCCGCACCGGCTGCGAGTTCATCCGGACGATCCGGGTGCAAAGCGGCGATCGGTGGGAGCGACACGGCTGATCAGAAGTTTCCAGGACCGGAGCATGCATGCGTTCGCCTGTAACAAGGGGTGGTGCGGCATCGTTACGAGACCTTCGTCTGGCAAACGTGAAGCGCCGCTAGGCTCACGAGAGTGAGCGAGGCGATCCGCAAACCGTACGCGCGTGCCTGACCTGCATGGCTGAAGCTGTGAGCCGGGAGCTCACCCAGCCCGCTCCCGCACGTCCGATGACGAACGCCGCAGATCGGCCGGCAGGTCGCCTGCCAACCCGCAGGCCGCGCAGCGAGTCGACCACGATGCCCGCTCGGGATCGGAGAGCCGGAGTCGAACGAACGATCGAGCTGAGCCGGTGGATGGTGCTGATCTTCGCCGCGGTTGCCAACAACTTCCCCGGTCTGGCAACGGGCCAGTCCACCGCCGCGGTCAACCTCGTGCTCGGCGCGTGGGGGGTGTTCAACCTCGCGGCGACCGTCATGCTGCTGACGCATCGGATCCCCAGCCGCCGCCTCCAGGTGGCGACCATCGTGCTCGATCTCGCAGTGTCCAGCGGGCTCGTCTACCTGACCGGCGGGTACAACTCGGACCTCGCCGTCACCTTCTTCATCGTCGTCATCGCCAGCAGCCTGCGCTTCGGACTCGTCGGGAGCATGGCCTGCGCGTTCGTTGCCGGTGTCGCGTACTTCGTGGTCGGATTCAACGTTGCAAGTCAACACCTCGACACCAGTCAGATCGATGCGCTGGTGTCGCGGCTCTTCCTCCTCTTCGTTGTCGCCCTGAGCAGCAACCTCCTCGCTCGCGAGCTGGTCGGCGAGCGCGATGCACAGGTGCGCAGGTCCATCGAGCTCGAGCACGCGGCATTCGCGGAGCTGCGCGAGGTCGATCGCATCAAGAGCGAGTTCATGATGCTGGCGTCGCACGAGTTGCGGACACCTTTGACCAAGATCAAGGCATGGCTCACGCTCATGCACGATGCCGGCGATCGCCTCCCGCAGGATGCGCGCGACGAGGGCCTGCACGAGTTGCGTCTCGAGGCCGAGCACCTCGCTCGTCTGACCGACAACCTTCTGTGCATCGCTCAGCTCGAGTCGGGTGAGATCCGTCTCAAGACGGCGGCCGTCGACCTCGAGAATGTGTTCCGTGAGGTCATCGCGCGGTTCGTCGAATCCGCTGATCACGACCGCTTTGCGATCACCGTCGCACCGGACGCACAGCGCGTGCTCGCCGACCACGAGCGACTTGCACTGGTCATCGCGTGTCTCATCGACAACGCGCTGAAGTTCTCCCCCGACTCCGAGCCGGTGCGCGTGACCACGTACAGAGCGGTGAACAAGGTGCACGTCGAGGTCAGGGACAACGGCCGTCGAATCCCGGACAGCGACGTCGACCGCGTCTTCGCATCCTTCTATCAGGTCGAATCCCCGCTGCTCCGTCAGCGCGGTGGATTTGGCGTGGGCCTCTATCTCGCGCGCCAGTTGGTCGAGCGAATGGGCGGCAGGATATGGATCGACAACTCGCGCGCGCGCGGTAATACGTTTGTGGTCGCACTCCCGGTGCACGTGTGATGCGCGCTCGCGTCGGGCTGCGGTTCCAGTTGCGTAAAGACGGGCAACGCGTCCGTAACCGCAGCAAACCCGCCTCGGCCGTGGTGCTACGTTGCGCCAATGGGCACGTTTGGTGCGGTCGACCCAACTTGAGGAACGGATGACAACCTTCACGGAATCGATCCTCGCGCCCCTGGGTCACGGCGTTGTCCGCGCGCCGGCAGAGGCGACCGTGCTCGTTATCGACGATGACCCGGCGATGCGGGACATCCTCACCACCGTTGCACAGCAGCACGGCTTCGGCCTGCAATTCGCTGAGGACGGCGCGGAGGGACTGCGCCTCGCCGAGCAGAGTGACGTCGACCTCATCCTCCTCGACCTGAGCTTGCCGGGCATGCCCGGGCTGGACGTCTGCCGGCGGCTCCGAGGGGCGGGCGTCGAGGTCCCGATCATCATCCTGTCAGCCAGCACCGACACGGTTGACGTCGTGGTGGCACTGGAGATCGGCGCTGACGACTACATCGCCAAACCGTTCGAGATCCGTGAGCTCGCCGCACGGGTCAACGCCAAGCTGCGGCGCCAGCGGACCACCCAGTCGCAGGTGCGCCCCGGGCGCCTCAAGTTCCCCGGCCTCATCGTCGACATCGGCCGGCACGAGGTCCTCCGCGACGGAGATTCGGTCAACCTCACCCCCACCGAGTTCGACCTGCTCGCCCTGCTCTCTGCGTCGCCCGGACGGGTGATCTCGCGCTCCGAGATGATCCAGAAGGTCTGGGG
>PLDZ01000072.1 GCA_003136295.1 Candidatus Dormiibacterota bacterium | reverse complement strand
GGCTGCGAGTACATGACCGGTGGAACCGTCGTCGTGCTCGGCGCGACCGGGCGGAATTTCGCAGCGGGCATGAGTGGTGGCGTCGCGTACGTGCTCGATGACGAGCGCACGTTTGCCGAGCGCTGCAACCGCGCATCCGTGGCCCTCGAGCCGCTCGGTGTCGACGACCACGAACTGGTCCGCGGTCTGCTCGAGCGACACCTCGCGCTCACCGGCAGTGCGGTGGCGAAGCGATTGCTTCGGACGTGGACTCAGGAGCGCGAGCGCTTCGTGAAGGTGATGCCGGAGGAGTACCGGCGCGCGCTGCGCGCGCAACTCGAGCTGGTGAGCTGATGGGCACGCGCACCGGTTTCCTCGAGCACACTCGGCACACCGCCCACAAGCGGCCGGTCGCCGAACGGATCAGCGACTACCGCGAGGTCTACCTGCCGCTGCCGCTGCAGGTGTTGCGCGACCAGGGAGCGCGATGCATGGACTGCGGGGTCGCGTTCTGCCACGACGGCTGCCCTCTCGGCAATCTCATTCCCGAGTGGAACGATCTCGTCTATCGCGATGACTGGAGGGCGGCGATCGAGCGGCTCCACGCCACCAACAACTTTCCGGAGTTCACCGGCCGTTTGTGTCCCGCCCCGTGCGAGCCGGCGTGTGTGCTCGCGATCAACGACGACCCGGTCGCGATCAAGCAGATCGAACAGTCCATCATCGACCGCGCGTTCGACGAAGGGTGGATCCGCGCCGAGCCGCCGGCGCACCGCACCGGACGTCGGGTCGCGGTCGTCGGATCAGGTCCCGCCGGACTCGCCGCAGCGCAGCAGCTCAATCGTGCCGGCCACCGCGTGACGGTCTTCGAGCGCTCGGACCGCATCGGCGGCCTCCTCAGGTACGGGATCCCGGACTTCAAGATGGAGAAGTGGGTCCTCGACCGGCGCATCGATGTGCTCGAGGCCGAGGGAATCACATTCGAGACCGGGTACGACATCGGGAGCGACGTCACCACTGAGCAATTGCGTTCGCGTTTCGACGCGGTGGTGCTCGCCGTCGGTGCCGACCGACCGCGCGATATCGCCGTTCCTGGACGCGAGCTCCGCGGGATTCATTTCGCCATGGATTACCTCGTGCAGCAGAACCGCAGAGTCGCGGGGAATCGCGTGAACGCCACACCTGAGATCACTGCGCGAGGCCGCAAGGTGATCATCATCGGCGGCGGCGACACCGGTGCCGACTGCCTCGGTAACGTGATCCGCGAGCAATGCAGTGAGGTGCAGCAGCTGTACATCTATGCGCAGCCACCCGACTCGAGGCCGGAGGGAAATCCGTGGCCGCAGTGGCCGCTGATCCTTCGCACCTACCCGGCCCACGACGAGGGCGGCTCACGTGAGTTCGGCCTCATGGTCACCAGCTTCGAGGGCGAGAACGGCGCCGTTCAACGCGTCCGCGCAGCTCGCGTCGAGGCGCGCCGTGAGAATGGGAACCGCACGTTTGTCCCCCTTCCCGGCGAAGAGGTGCACGTTGAGGCCGATCTCGTCCTTATCGCCATCGGATACGACGGGGCGACACGATCTCCCTTGCTCGATGAATTGTCCGTCCCCCTCGATGCCGCAGGCAACATTGCTGTGGACGAGGCGTTTGCCTGCGCAACACCTGGCGTTTTCGCAGCCGGGGACGCGGTGCGCGGTGCATCGCTGATCGTATGGGCGATCGCAGATGGGCGCACGGCCGCACGCAGCTGTCACGCGTACCTGACGGGTGCGGTCCGGCTCCCGTAGACGGATCGCGGCGTCACCGACGAGGCAACCGGATGATCGCGCTCGAGCGGGCTCGACACGCAACTCTGTCCCTGCCCGAGGTCGTCGAACAGGCCCACCACGGTTTCCCGTCGTTTCGGGTGGCGGGCAAGATCTTTGCGACGCAACCGGACGCCCAGCATTTCAACGTGATGCTCGATGAGCCTCGCATTCGTGCCGCGGTGGCTATCGATCCGGACGGCTGCGAGGAACTGTGGTGGGGCAAGCGGCTCCGCGGCGTGCGCGTGGACCTCGCTCGTGTTGATCCCGATGTGTTCGTCGACCTTCTCAGCGACGCGTGGCGGCGAAAATCCCCACCGCGCCCGGCGCGCTGAGCGTTCCGGCCGGTTGATCCGTGCTGTATGCAGGGATTACGGCACGGGGGTCGGTGTCGGCGGGGCGGAGGTCGGGGTCGGGGTTGGCGCCGGGGTGGCCGTTGGCGCCGGGGTGAGCGAAGCGGATGGTGATGCCGTCGGCGACCCCGACGGGCTCGGCGAGGCCGACGGACTGACCTGCGGGCTTGGCGTGGCGCTGCTCGACGGCAGCGCCGACGGGGTCACCTGCGGAAGCGGCCCCACCTTGACATTCGGCAGCACGTTACCGAGACGCGGCAGATCTGCTTGTGGCCCGCCGAACGGCGCATTCTCGCTCGGCGACGAGACGACCAGCACCACCACGGCGGCTGCCGCGGCGAGCCCGATCACCCCGAGCGGGAGCACGAGCGCCCGCCGGCGGTCCGGCCGGTCGCCGGTGTTCTGCGGTGACCGTGCGAATGCGCGGCGCTCCGGAGTCAGGATGATGCCCTCGGCCGCGAGGCTTGCCCAGGGCGCATTGGAGTAGACGAAGGCTTCGAAGAAGAGGAGCACCGAGAGCACGATTGTCGCAAGGCTCGGTGAGCGCAGCAGCATCGCGCCCGCGCCGAGCACACCGGCGACCATGAGCACCGTCTCGGCGCGCGACGCGCGCAGCGCATTCAACAGCGAGCGGCCCTCCTTGCTTTTCGCCGTTCGCAGGAACTCGGCGTGCTTCTGGACCAGACCGCGGATGCAGGCAAGGGTGACCACCCAGGACAGGGCGAACCACACACGGAGCGCGTTGAGCGCATCTCCCGCGCTGGCACGACACGCGCGGCGCATCGCCCACATCGCGCGCACGACTCCGGTGCCGGCAAATGCCAGGGGGACGACGAGAACGGCGCCCGTCAACTGTCGAATCGGAAGGCGCTCGTGCAGTGAGGTGGCCAGCGCGGTTGCGAGCAGCAGAATCGTGAAGGTCGCGGTGAGCACTTCCGCGAACCACTGGACGCTGCCGAGAAGATAGTGGATGCGCTGCGCNNCCCAGCGCCCAGCGGAATCGCTGCTTCTTGAGCCCGTCGAAGTCCAAGGGCATCAGTCCCTCGCCGTAGGCAACGGGGTCATAGACGCCCCGATAACCGGCGCCGAGGATGCGCAACGATGCTTCCGCATCCTCGGTGATGCAGTCCTGATTCCAGCCGCCGATCTCGTTGAAGGCCGACCGGCGGATCAATCCCATGGTCCCGCAGAANNTACCGGTTGTCCTCCCAGTCGCGGTAGTGCTGGGACGTCTGCATGAAGGCCACCGATGGATCGTCGAAATAGCCGATCGTGTTGCGCAGCCACTGCGGGTGCACCTGATAGTCGGCATCGACGATGCCGAGGATCTCCACCTTCTCCGGGAGTCGCGGTGTCGCCTCATTGAGGGCTCCAGCCTTGAATCCGGGCCAGTCCTCCAGATGCATGAACAGGAACCGTTCGCCCAGCCTGGAACAGAGCTCCTCGATCGGTTTCCAGAGGTCAGGGTCGCTGGTGTTGTTGTCGACGACCTGGATGATCAGGTTGGGATAGTCGATCGCAGCCAGCGATTCGAGCGTGGGGCCGACCACCTCAACGGGCTCGTTGTAGGTGGGCACCTGGAGGGCGACCCAGGGTTTGCGCGTCAGCTGTGGAGGAACGCGACTCTGCGTGCGCCGCGACAGCACGTCGCAGATCTCGAATGTGAACGAGATCGACAGCAGGAGGGCGAGGATCTCGAGGATCAGCAGGACGACAGACGCGAGCACGGCGANNGCAACGAGGACGATCGCGGCAAGGCCGAGCACGATCATTCCCGGTTCATCGCGCTCGATCTCGAGGAAGGCGGCTCCGGTCGCAACGAGCGCGACGACGCAGACCGGTATCCCCAGCAACGCGTGAGCGTTGATCGTTCGCGGCAACAGCGCCAGCACCATCGTGGCTGCGAGGAGCAGCGCGAAGAAGATGACGATCTCGAGGATCATGAGCCCGCTCGATCCAGGTCAACCAGCACTCCGGATGACAGCGCGAGCCCAAACCAGACCCAGTTCTGTTCGAAGTAGTTCTGGGGATCCCCGAAATAGGCGGAGGCTGATGGGGCGGATGCCGCCGGATGGAACGATGCAAGCAGTACCTGCTCGATCTCCGAGGCACCGGCAGGGTCGGTGACGATGAAGTTCCCGATATCGCCGCCGTAGAGCGTCGGATCGTCGTACGAGCTGATGACGGCGCCGTCGTGCGCGTAGACAGGGTCCAGCATTCGTTTGCTGCTCCATTGCGCGCGTAGGAAGGCGCTGCCGTTGAGGTATGCGCGCGCGCGCGCCTCGTGGTTCCAGAGTGCATCAAGAGCAATCCGCCACATGACACGAAACGCGTCATATCCGTAGTCATCGGCGCCCGCGATCGTGGGGAAGGACACGATTGCGCCCGTGGATCGTGAGATTGCGCACCAGTTGGGGGGCAGCCCAACGCCCGCTGTGCCGTCGAGCGTTGCGCTGGTGCACTGACCGAGCACAGCGTACGAGCTGTCGATCAGGGTGGTCCACGGGTGCGCCGCGTCCTCTCGTGCAAAGGTCCGATACGCGTACGGCGCGAAGTAGGAGGGATTGATCACGGGGCCCGGTGACACCTGGGTCTTTGCCCAGTTGCCGGCGGTCAGGACGTTCATCCCATTGATCGAAACCACCTCGCTCTGCCATATCGCGTCCAGGACCCTGAGCGCGTCCAGGTGTAGGGCATTGGCGGCGAATTTGCGGGCTGCGTAGAGCAGCGCCAGAGCGATGTCCGAGTCGGCGTCGCTTGCTGAATTGCGGTCGGCGACCTTGCCGCCGCTCCACAGCGATGCAAAGAGGCCGTCACCCCGTGTCTCCAGGTTCATCTCCGTCCAGTGCCAGACCGTGTCGAACACCTGCTGGTCTCCCATCCAGACGGCACGAAGCAACGCATACCCCTGCCCTTCGGAGGTGGTGATGCCTCCCCGGGTCGGGTCGATGACGCGGCCGTCGGGCTCGATGAAGACCGTCTTGTAGCCAGCCCACGCGGCATCGAGGACGGAGTGAACCCGGTCCTTCAGCGCCGGAACCACACCCGTCGGAGTGCTCGCGGGAACCGCCGGGCCGGTGCCGCAGGCTGCCATGACGAAGGAACTTACCAATGTGGCGCAGGCCAACCTCCGCTTGTGAGGCGTTATATGTGATAGTATCGGTATCCGCATCAGCTACACTGACAGTAGCAGGTAATCGAAACAGAGAACCAGGAGGTACTTTCGATGGGTCTTGGAGTCAGCATTTTCCTGATCGCGATTGGAGCGGTGCTCGCCTTCGCGATCCACGTGACCACCAGCGGTGTCGACCTGCATACCATCGGGTACATCCTGATGGGGGTTGGGGCGCTCGGCATCGTCCTCTCGTTGATCTTCTGGTCCTCCTGGGGAGGCCCCACCGGCGTCCGCAGGACTGACGTGACGACCATCGACGACCGCCCGGTCTGAGATCCGCACGCCCGGTTCCGAGGGCGGAAATATTCCGAAATTCGCGCTACAAGGAGGCAAGGCATGATCGTTCTGGGAATCATCCTGTTGCTGATCGGGGTGATTGCCGCCATCCCGATCCTGGTGACCCTCGGGGTCATCCTCATCGTCATTGGGCTCGTTCTCGAATTGCTCGGGATGGCTGGGCATGCGGTGGGTGGGCGGCGCCACTACTACTGAGGGGGCTGAGCCCCCCACCACCGTCGTTGAGGGACACGTCTCGATTGCCGGGACGTGTCTCTCTTTTGTCAATCGATAACGGCCACTGCCTCGACTTCGATGAGAAAGTGGGGCTGAGCAAGGGCGCTCACCCCGACGAGGGTGCTCGCGGGTTTATGCCCCTGGAGCACCTCGTTGCGTGCGGCGGCGAGCTCAGGGAGCAACTCTGGACGGTATCCGACGACGTACCAGGTGATCTTGGCCACATCGTCAATCGACCCTCCAGCGGCCTCGATCGCGGTTTGCAGATTCGCGAACGCCTGGCGGGCTTGTCCGACGACATCGCCGGGTGCGACCAGCGTGCCCTCGCCATCGAGCGCCACTTGCCCTGCGACGAACACCAGTCGCGACCCCGTCGCTACGACGACCTNNCCAGCGCAATCCGCGGGGGCGACTTAGACTGCTCGAACGCCATGGCCATTGAACCGGGTGCTGGTCCCAATGAGCTGCCGCCGCCTTCACGGGGTGCGAGTGAGAGCGGTGGCATTTGGTCGTGGCCCGAAATCCGCCGGGGGACACCGCTCCGTGTCTTCATCGACCTCGTCCAGTACGGCGTTGCGATCGTGCTGCTCGTGCTCGCCGCCGTGGTGCTCGTGCGAAGTTTCATCAGCTTCGTCACGTCGCTCAACGCGACAGCGCCCAACTACACGCTCTCCCTCATCAGCGCCATCGACGGCGTGCTCGTGGTCATCATCCTCGTCGATATCATGCGAACGGTCCTCACCCATCTCGAGGGGTGGGGCTTCCCGTTTCGACCCTTCCTCGTTATCGGGATCATCGCCGCGGTTCGAGACATCCTCGCCGTCTCCACCCGGCTCACCCTGTCCTCTGGCGGAACCACGGTGGGTGCGCCGTCAATATCGCAGTCCCTGCTGGAGCTCGGCGTCAACGCCGGTGTCATTCTCGTCCTCGCGGTAGCGCTCTTCCTCACGCGCGGCCAGGACGTCGACGCGGAGACCGACACGAGGTAGCTGGCTAGCGGGGGTTGGGCCGGTCGAGGTTCCAGTGCCGT
The DNA here is from genome assembly GCA_003136295.1 of Candidatus Dormiibacterota bacterium. GTDB lineage: Bacteria > Chloroflexota > Dormibacteria > Aeolococcales > Aeolococcaceae > Palsa-851. The sequence goes on along the minus strand of PLDZ01000072.1, from coordinate 7,663 downwards.
CCGACCACGGCCAGCCACGACCCGTTGGGCGTCGGCGACAGCGCGAAGCGACTGATCATCCGCTGGCCACCCTCGTGGTCGCCGTAGAGCAGGTCGATGGTCACCGCTCGTGCCGATGTCGCCGCATCGCGTGCCGTCGCGAAGATCGGTTCGTTCGGGTCGCGAAACGCCCCCTGCCAGAAGCCGATATCTCCGGCGGGGACGTAGATATCCCGTGTGAGGCGGCGAAAGTCATCGCTCTTGGCGTGATCGCCGCTGGAAAGTCGTTCCGGGTAGAAGTACCACCCGTGGAGCACGGCGATGCCGGATCCGGCGTTGCGCAGGCCGATGACCAGGTAGATCGCTTCCGGGCTGACCTCGAACGCCGCGTGGCCACCCTCGATCGTCACCCAGTGCTGGTCGAAGAAGGACACCTTCTGGGGCAGATCCTGGAGACGCGATGGCATGAGGACGGGGCGCAGGCCGGCGAGCAGCGACCGCTCCGCCGCACGCGCCGCGCGGTTCGCCGAGCGAACGGACGAGAAGGTCGCGACCGCGAGGACGAGGGTGCCACCGGCAGTCGCGAGTGCGGAGATGGTCACCCAGTCGGCCATGACGCCCGAGCTTACCGATCCGGCGCTGAGCCCCGGGTGGCGGGACCCCGCACCGCGCCTTGGCCGCCGAGCACCTGGCGCGCTTCGCGCGCCATCTCCGCGTCCTCTCGCGCTGTGACGACCACGACAGCCGGCCCGGAGCGCGCGGGGCCGATCACCGCATCGCCGTCCGCTGCAAGCAGTGTGTCAGGCAGTCCGAGCAGGGAGAGTCGAGCGCAGACCCTGGCGCGTACCAGCGCGGAGTGTTCGCCGACACCGCCCGTGAACACCAGGGCATCGAGGCGATCGAGCGATGTTGCGAGGCCACCGATGACGCGGCTCAGGACATGGACGTAGACGTCCAGGGCCTTGATGCACGCCGCATTGCCCGCGGCAGCCTCGCGCTCGACGTCGCGCACATCTGAGAAGCCGCAGACTCCGACGAGCCCGCTGCCGTGCTCGAGCGAGCTGGTCATCGCCTCGACCGTGAGCCCGTGGTGCTCCTGCAGCCAGAGCAGCGCCCCGGGGTCCACCGTCCCACTCCGCGTGGCCATCACCGCGCCCTCCAGGGGCGTGAAGCCCATGCTCGTGTCAACGCTGCGTCCATCGCGCACCGCGCACGCCGAAACCCCTGAGCCGATATGCGCGATCACGACGTGCAACGCGTCTGCGGGTCGACCCAGCAATGCAGCCGCTCGCCGGCTCGCCCAGGCATAGGACAGCCCGTGGAATCCATAGCGGCGGACGCCCCACGCCCGCCACTGCGCCGGGACCGCGTACGTGGTTGCGAGTTCGGGAATGCTCGCGTGAAACGCAGTGTCGACACACACGATCTGAGGCCGGTCGATGCTCGCGCGCGCCGCATCCAGGAGGGCCAGGGCGGCGGGGACGTGCAGCGGTGCGAGCGCAACCGCGGCGTCGAGCTGGTGGCGCACCTCGTCGTCGACGACCGTGGCGCGCCGGATCTCCGCCCCACCGTGCACCACCCGGTGCGCGACAGCATCGACCTCGCCCGCGCGTGCTGCGAAGGCGCGCAGCGTGGCGACCGGATCCGCGTTGCCGTCGATCTGCTGCTCGTCCTCGACGCGGTCGTTGCTGTCGACCACGCTCAGCTTGAGGCTGCTCGAGCCCGCGTTCACGGCGAGGACGCGCATGGATCAGTCCGGCTCGGTGGGCCGCATCCTGTTCGCGCTCACCCCGGCCACCGCCAGTCGCGGATCTCGGGCATGTCCTCGAAGTGCTCGCGGACATACTCGTGGTGCCGGCGAAGCTGTGCTTCGCAGTACTGGATGAGATCGCCGGCGCCGGCGGGGGTCGTCCGGGAGCGATGGAGTGCCTCCATCACCAGGTGGTAGCGGCTCATCTCATTGAGCACCACCATGTCGAACGGCGTCGTCGTGGTGCCATGTTCGTTGTAGCCGCGAACATGGAATCGTCCGGCGTTCGGCCGGCCGTGGACGACCTGGTGGAACGCCCGCGCGTAGCCGTGGAAGGCCATCACCACGTCGGTCTCATCAGTGAACAAGTCGGTGAANNCGAGCACCACGTCCGGCTCGCCGTCACGGGCATTGGATGCCCAGGTCCAGATGGACGCGCCACGGGTGCAATGCTCGATCGCCGCGTCCATGGACAGGTACTGGAGCTGCGGCTGCTTGTCGATGACGATGAGGTTCAGGTTGTTGCGATTGGTGAGGCAGTGATCGGCGACAGAGAGGAGGCAGTTCGCGTCCGGCGGCAGATATACGCGGACCACGTCGCCGCTCATGGCCATCACCGTATCGATGAGCCCGGGTCCCTGGTGGCTGAAACCGTTGTGGTCGTTGCGCCAGCACGTGGAGGTCAGCAGGATGTTGAGTGATGCGACCGGTTCACGCCAGCTGAGTGCACGCGCTGCCTCGAGCCATTTCGCGTGCTGGACGGTCATCGACGCGGAGACCATCGCGAATGCCTCGTAGGTCGCGAACAGCCCGTGCCGGCCGGTGAGCAGGTATCCCTCGAGCCAGCCCTCACAGAGATGCTCCGAGAGCACCTCCATCACTCGTCCGTCGGTGCTGACATGATCGTCGATCGGAATGATCGCTTCCTCGAAGCAGCGGTTCTCGATGTCGAACACGGCGCCCAGCCGGTTGCTGTTGGTCTCGTCCGGACAGAACAGGCGGAAATTGTCGGGATTGTCGCGGTAGATGTCGCGAATCCACTCACCGAGCCGGCGGGTCGACTCGCCGACGGTCACGCCGGGGTCGACAGTCATCGCGTAATCGCGGAATTCACGGAGCTGCAGCGGCCTGAGCAGCCTGCCGCCGTTGGCGTGCGCCGACGATCCCATGCGCCTGTCGCCGTGGGGCATCAATGACGTCACCGCTTCGACCGGGCGGCCGGCTCCGTCGAACAGTTTCTCGGGTCGGTAGCTGCGCATCCACTCCTCGAGCTGCTCGAGGTGAGCCGGGTTGGTGCGCACGTTGTCGAGGGGCACCTGATGGGCGCGGAATGTACCCTCCACCGGGAGCCCGTCGACGATCTTGGGGCCGGTCCAACCTTTCGGCGTGCGCAGCACGATCGCCGGCCACGTGGCGCGACCCGCGCTCTTGCCGCTCCGCGCTGCCGACTGGATCTCTCGAATCCGTTCGTGGCAGTGGTCGAGCGTGTGCGCGAATTCCTCGTGCACGACACGGGGATCGTCGCCGCTGACGACGTGCACCTCGTATCCGTGCGCGCCGAGGAGACCGCGCAGGTCCTGCTCGCGAGCGCGTCCGAGCACCGTGGGGCCGCTGATCTTGTATCCGTTCAGCTGCAGAATCGGGAGTACCGCGCCGTCGCGGCGCGGATCGAGGAAGCTCACGCCTTTCCACGATCCCTCGAGCGGTCCCGTCTCCGCTTCGCCGTCGCCGACGACGCACGCCGCGATCAAGTCGGGATTGTCGAAAACTGCGCCGAACGCGTGCGCGAGCGCGTACCCCAGCTCGCCACCCTCGTGGATGGAGCCCGGCGTCGGGACGCTCACGTGGCTGGGGATGCCGCCCGGCGTCGAGAACTGACGTACGAGACGAAGCAGGCCGGGCTCGTCGAGCGAGACCGCCGGATAGATCTCCGAATACGTTCCCTCGAGGTAGACGTTGGCAACGATGGCCGGACCGCCGTGACCGGGGCCGGCGATGTAGAGGACGTCGCAGTCGCGTTGCTGTATCAGGCGGTTGAGCTGGACGTAGATCAGGCTCAGACCCGGCGAGGTCCCCCAGTGGCCGAGCAGCCGCGGTTTGATGTGCTCCACGCGCAGCGGCTCGCGCAGCAGCGGGTTTGCCTGGAGGTAGATCTGCGCGACGGTCAGATAGTTCGCGGCGTTCCAGGAGGTGACCAGCGCATCCACGTCGATCGTGGCGGTGGACGGAGTCAGGGTGCTCACCACCGGCATCGTAGCGGGGGCGGCCGCCTGGCTTGATTGCGAGCCGGTTATGACGTGGGCTACTCGGTGTTCCGGAACGTCAGGGAGTACCCCTTGCCGGGCTTGTTCACCAGGTCACACGGGATGGCGAGGCGCTCGAGGATCTTCCTGATGCGCAGCACGTAATTGCGGACCTCCTCTGGGTAGAGCGCGGCATCCGACCACGCTAGCCCGGTGATCTGCGATGCCGTGTAATAGCGATGGGGGTGGTCCAGCAGGAACTGCAGGAGCTCGAACTCGCGGCTGGTCAGCACCGCCTCCCTCCCCTTGTGGCGGATGACGCGTCCGTTGGGGTCGAGCCAGAGCCCCTGGAGCTGCCAGACGCGTTGATACCAGAGATCGAGGCGGGCGTAGTAGCCGGCCATCTGCGCTTCGATGAAGCCGATGTCCTGGTCGGCGGCGCTCTGCGCCACCGGATGCAACTTGGGCAGCTCGCGTTGCACGCGCTCGAGCAGCCCCATCTTGAAGCGGATCAGGTCATCGTAGATGCTCATCCAGTGGCGCGCGTCTTCCCAGTGCTCGGTCTGGATGTCCTCACCCTCGAGCGGCCGTGTCGCCGGTTCGGTGCCGCCGGGGTCCACGGCCCGTGACTATACGGAACCTGTTGCTGATCTTTTTATGCCTGGTGCTGTATCAGAGGTACATGAATCAGAAGGCCGCTCACCAGCGACCCGACATCGTGGCTGCAACCAGGGGTGGCGATAACTCCCTGGGCATGGAAGGGGAGGCCGATCTCGCCACCGCAACCCTGGAGCAGGCGCTGTTCTGGAAGAACATCTATACCGAGATACTCGCCATGGAGGAGTCGGTCCTCGAGCGGATCCAGCAGCTGATGGCCGATCAGTCGCCGCAGGCACGGCAGGAGGTGGCGCTCACCAACGTCCCGGTCGTCGTCGCCCAGGCGGAACGCTTCCGATCGCGCCTCGGGTTCTGGGAGACCGCCTGCCGGCGCTTCGACCTCCGTACCGATGCTGCCGCGCCCGCACTCCCCGTCTGACGCGAGCGGGAAACCAGCCGTTATTGCTGCAATTGTTACGTCCTGCGGCGAACACTCAGTCCACGTGGGACCGAAGGCTGAAGGTTTTCAGTGTCGAGCGTCCACAAAGGAGCCGACATGACCGATGTGCAGATCGACAGGACGACTGAGGATCAGTCCGTCACGAACTATGGATCGAACCAGACGGGGGTCAACACGACGACCCAGACCGTGGCTGATCCAGCCACCGGAGCGAGCGTGCGCCGGAGCAACACCAGCGTGTGGTCGGGCAGANNGCGAACAACGTCGGGTTCGCATCGTTCGTCTTTGCCGTCGGGAAGGCCCTGGCAGCTCCGTTCGACGGCATCTTCAAGACGGCGTACGCGGCGCGCGGCAACCTGATCGTCTGGGCCGACATCCTTGCCATGGTCATCTACGTGCTCGCTGCAGCCGTGATCGTCAAGGTCGTCACNNGTCTGGGCGCTGATCGGCCTGATCGCGGGCTTCCTCGCGAGCAAGGTGATGACCGGTCACGGCAAGGGCATCGTGGCCGACATTGTGGTGGGTGTCATCGGCGCTATCGCAGGCGGTTTCCTGGCGCGATATCTCGGAGTCACCACCGCCGCAACCAGCCACTCGATCATCGTGGAGATCGTCATCGCCTTCGCCGGCGCGGTGATCCTGCTCGCCATCCTGCGCCTCGCCGGATTCGGGAGACGCCGCAGCTTCTTCCGCTGAAGTCGCAGCCGTCGCAGGACGGCACTCCTGTGCCAACCGGCTCCGACCGTGACACGCGCGCGGCGCCTGCCGTCGCAGCATCCCGCATGTCACATTGTCTCCTGCACCAGTCATGCACGAGCGACTCGACAACGAGCCCGGCGAGAGGGGTGGACGCCATCTGACCACGCGACCCGTGATCGCGCTCGCGTGCATCATCGCCCTGACCGCAGCGATCGGCCTCGTGATCTCGCTCGGGCAACGTCCGCAGGTACAGCCGGCGCCCCCGACACCGACGCGCGTCGCGCCGCAACCGATCACACCGAGCCCGATACCCCGACAACCTGAGGCCGGTAATGGGTTCAGCCTCGCCGACGACCTCGCAACCCACGAGATCGTGCTCTTCGGCGGCGTCGGCGACTACGCGAACACGTGGCTGTGGGACGGTGCCAAATGGACGCTGGCTCATCCACAGGTGAGTCCCCAGGGACGCTTCGGTGCCTCGGAGGCCTATGACCCGCAGACGCGGGCCGTGCTGTTGTTCGGGGGCCGTCTCGAACCGGGGACGCCCGTGGACGACACCTGGGCATGGAGTGGGACCACCTGGCGGGAGCTCGACGGCGGCGCGGGTGGGCCGCAACCCGGCGAGGGTTCGGACATGGCCTGGGACCCCGCGCTCACGCAGATGGTGCTGCTGACCCGCTCCGGGGTCATCTCGGAGCCGGCACAGACGTGGATCTGGACGGGGTCGCGCTGGAACCAACCCGCGCGTGCCGCACTCCCTGCCGGAGCCACGTTCAGCCCGATGTGGTTCGACCCCGTGAGTCACGCTCTGCTTGCGGTCGGTTGCTGCGTCGGCCCGCCGCCGTCCACCGGCGCGGCCAACACCACGTGGAAGTGGAGTGGTGGCACCTGGACCCTCCTGCCAACGCCGACCGCGCCGATCGACGGATCCACGATGGCATTGGACCCGGCGATCGACCGCTTGGTGTTGTGCGCCTGTGCTGCTTCACCGACGCCGAAACCGGCGTTGTCGATGTGGCAGGGCACCGGCTGGGCTTCGCTCCCGGCGGTCCCACCGCCGGTTGTCGGGGGGACGGAGATCACCGATGCGGACCGCGGTGAACTGCTGCTTTTCGGCGCGCCGACTACATCGGAGCCGTCCGATCACACACCTGTCGAGGTCTGGTCACTCACCCGGTCGACCTGGAGCGAACTCGGGAGGATCGGATAGCCCGAGGGTATGGTGCGGTAGATGAGCGATCCGATCGACGTCCGTGAGCGCCTCGCACTCTGCGATCTCTTGCTCGAGTTGGGTCCCGACGCACCTACGTTGTGTGAGGGGTGGACGACGACCGACCTCGCCGCGCATTTGGTGCTTCGCGAGCATTTCCGTCGCTGGTCGGACGCTCAGCGCGATGCGGAGAAGGCAAAAGGACTCCCGGCGCTGGTCGCCCGTCTGCGTGCCGGTGCGCCACTGATTCCGTGGCGTCTTCCGCGGATTCGCGACGTCTTCAACGGGTTGGAGTACTTCATCCATCACGAGGACGTCCGCCGCGCGAACGGTCGTGAGCCGCGCGCGCCCATCGCCGATCTCGAGGCGCTGGCGTGGCGGATGACCGGCTTCAGCGCCCGGCGGCTCGCGCGCCGCACCCGTCCGTACGGGGTCGAACTCGTTCGGCCCGACGGTGAGCGGCGGCGGTACGGATCGGGTGACATGGCGACGCTCAGCGGTCCGGCAACCGAACTCATCCTCTACCTCGGCGGCAGACGTGCGACGGCACGCGTGACCCTCGGCGGGGCTGCCGATGCCGTTGCCGCTGTGCGCGGAACCACAATGACGCTCTGAGCTGTTGGAGATGCGTCGAGCACACGCACGGGAGGATCGGTGACTGATTCGGTGACGCGGATGCTCGCCGGCGATGCTGCGTCGCGGGGTCTCGGGATCCGGGTGCGCGA
>PLDZ01000163.1:14380-15233 GCA_003136295.1 Candidatus Dormiibacterota bacterium | reverse complement strand
CTGACTCAGACGATCGATCAGGGCGCAACCGCGACAGCGATCACCTCGTCGGTCAACCCATCGGTGTCGGGTGAGTCGGTCTCATACAACTCCACCGTGACCGCCACCGCGCCCGCCGCCGGCATTCCCACAGGAACCCTCGCATTCTTTGACGGCGCCTCCGTCATCGCCGGGTGCGGCGCCCAACCANNGTGATCGCCTCGTCGGCGAATCCATCGGTGTCCGGTCAGGACGTTTCCTACACCGCCACCGTGTCCGTCGTCGCACCCGCCAGCGGGACACCCACCGGGACAGTCGCGTTTGTTGACGGCGCATCGATCGTCACCGGCTGCGCGACCCAAGAACTGGTGGCCGGAATTGCGTCGTGCACCGCGACCTATGCTGCCGCTGGCAACCACGCGATCACCGCCATCTACAGCGGCGACCCCAACTTCGCTGGCTCCACATCGGCGCCACTCAACCAGCACGTCGCGCTGGCTGAATCGGCGACGACAGTGACGTCGCCGGACAGCACCTGGGCGGCAGGCCAAGTCGAGAGCTTCAATGCGACGGTATCTCCGGTCGGGATGGCACATGTCACCCCGATCGGGACCGCCGAATTCATGGCTGCCGGTGTCCCCATTCCCGGATGCGCTGCACAACCAGTCGACTCCGGGGCCGCCTCGTGCACTGTCGCATTCGCCGGCATTGGTACGTACCCGATCACGGCCGTCTACAGCGGTGACGCGGCTCTGACCAGCTCCATGTCGCCAGCGTTCATGCTGTCCGTGTACGACGATCCGCCGACGCCCGACGCGGGAGCGAATTCCACGCCATCGACGCCTTGGGAATATGTCGCCATTCTCGGCGGCGT
>PLDZ01000163.1:0-14231 GCA_003136295.1 Candidatus Dormiibacterota bacterium | reverse complement strand
AGATCGAGCTTGATGAATTCGGGCAGCAGCCTGACGATGTGTTTGAGACTCGCGAAGCCTGCGCCGGCATCGTCGATCGCGAGACGCACCCCGTGCCGGCGCAACTGATCAATCGCTCGTTGCAATGGTTCGTAGTCCTCAACCGCCGCATGCTCGGTCACCTCGACGACGAGGCTCTCGCCGTGCAGCCCGCCGACCAGTTCGCTGAACTCGTGACGCAGGAGTGTCTCCGGGGAGGCATTCACGGACAGGAAGGCTTTGTGCGGAAGCTGATACGCGTGCGAGACGGCCTTACGGATCGCATGAATCTCGAGCTCGGGCGCCAGCCCGGCTTCCCCGGCAGCGTCAAACCACTGCTCGGGCGTGCCTCCTGAGGACGCGTCGAATCGCGACAGCGCCTCATAGCCGCCGACCTCCAGAGTGGCGAGATTCACGATAGGCTGAAAAACGGGTCGCACCGCGTCCTCAGCGATGACCGCGAGGATGCGCAGCCGCTTTTCTTCAGAACGGATCTTTCCGGTGGCTTCGGCCCTCACCTCATGCGTCACGTCGCGAGCAGTGGCATAGATCGTCCCGTCGGCCAGCGCTGGGGCCGCAGACCAAGAGAGCCACTTATAGGTGCCGTTCTTGCATCGGTAGCGATTTCGAAAGTGGATGAGCTTGCTGCCACCGGCCACATTGGCGGTGGCTTCGATCGTGGCCTGGCGGTCATCGGGATGGACAAAGCTGACGAAGGGCTGGCTCAGCAGTTCCCCATCCTGGTATCCGAGCGTCTCGGCCCACGCTTGGTTCAACACCTTGAAGTAGCCGTCGACGCCGGCCAGGCAGAGCATGTCCACGGAAAGGTCGAAGAATCTCTCCGTTGGTGAGCCCGAAGGTCCCAGTGGGGTCCCGTCAAACGACGAGTTGAGCCACGAAGGATTCACACCTGTACGCATGGACCATTGTTGTCCCGTCGGGTCCCTGCCAAGTTGGCGTGTCGAGCGATTCGTCACCCCACTATCTGACTCGCCGTGGGCGCGTCGTCATATCCGGGGGTGCGGATCGGACGTCTCGCGTGACCGCTTTAGTTGACAGGCGGCACCAACTTCATGTCATTGTCCCTGACATGAAAGCGAGGGCCGCCTACCACTCACCGCTGCGAAAGGAGCAGGCGGCAGCAACCCGGGCTCGGATCCTTGAAGGCTGCGTGACGATCATGGAGGAGGGCGGCGACCTCACATATGCAGCCGTGGCCGCGGCGGCAGGCGTCCAGGAGCGAACCGTCTACCGTCACTTCCCGGCGCGCACCGATCTGCAGGCAGGGCTGTGGAGCTGGATCCTCGAGCACCTCACGCACGTCGACTTCAGCGCGAGGACGACCGACGAGCTGGTGTCGGACATGCGTCGATCGTTCGCAGGATTCGACGCCGGCGCACCCGTCATCCAGGCGATGCTGCATTCCCCACAGGGACTCGAGGTGCGCCTGCGTCAGCAAGCGCAACGACGCACGATGTTCGAGGCCACTGTAGCAAGCGCCATTCCGGATGCTCCACCGGACGCCCAACGGGCTGCGGCAGGGGCGTTGCAAGTGCTGTATTCGGCACCGTCATGGGAGCTGCTGCGGTCCTTCTGGGGGATGGACGCGACGGAAGCAGCCGGGGTCATCGAGCTGGCAATCCGATCGATGGTCGCGGGCCTGCAACTCCGCTTCGGCGGCGAGATCTCCGATCGCGCGCCACCTCCCGCGTCGAGTAGCCCCGCGGCGCGGCCGCGGACCAAACACCAGAGCGCAGCACGCGAATCGACGAACGCACATCCGAAATCACCGAGGAGACAGCCGTGACCAATCTGCAGACGGCAACCGATTTCGCCGCCATGAACAGGATCGCGGGGGACACCAGCCGGTCATCGGACCGCCGATGTCTGCTGAGGAGGCGACGGCGATCGTCGCGAGGCCGCATGACAGCTAATGGCAATGACCCCTGAAGCGGAGATGTGTGAGTTCAATGGCGGGCTCAACCGCAACCCCGTCATGGAGAGGTAGGCTCGGTGGCGGCGAGCCGAATTGCGACGATGGCGCCGCCGGTCCGCTGAGGTGTCCAGGTGAATGCGATCGCAACCATGCCTGTAACCACTGCGCCCGAGGAAAATCCGTGGCACAACGCGCAGCGGCAGTTCGATCAAGTCGCGGAGTTGATCAACCTCGAGTCCGGTCTTCGCGCGGTGCTCCGCGAGGTGAAACGCCAGCTCATCGTGAGCTTCCCGGTGAAGATGGACAACGGCACGGTGCGCGTCTTCGAAGGCTACCGCGTCCAGCACAACATGGCCCGGGGGCCTGCCAAGGGCGGCATCCGCTTCCACCAGGGTGTGACGCTTGACGAGGTCAAGGCCCTGGCGATGTGGATGACGTGGAAATGTGCCATCGCCGGACTGCCGTTCGGCGGCGCCAAGGGCGGCATCGTGGTCGATCCCAAACGGCTCAGCGAGGGCGAGCTGGAGCGGATGACGAGGCGCTATGCCACCGAGATCAGCATCATCATCGGTCCCGAATACGACATCCCGGCTCCCGACGTGAACACCTCGCCGAAGATCATGGCCTGGATCATGGACACGATCTCAATGGAGCATGGTTTCTCGACTCCAGCGGTGGTCACCGGCAAGCCGCTGTCCGTTGGCGGAAGTCAAGGGCGCAACGCGGCGACAGGCCGGGGTGTGATGTTCGTCGCGCTCGAAGTGTGCAAGCGCCTTGGTATCGACCCCATGGGCTCCACCGTCGCGATCCAGGGATTCGGCAATGCGGGATCGGTCGCGGCGCGTCTCATGGCAGCGCAGGGCTTCACCATCGTCGCGGTTTCTGACAGCACTGGCGCAATCCACAATGCCGCGGGCCTCGACGTCGACGCCGTGATCGCCCACAAACAGTCAACGGGCAGCGTCACCGGGTTCCCGGGCGCCACCGCCATCATGGGCAGTGAGGTCCTCGAGGTGCCCTGCGATGTGCTCGTGCCCGCTGCACTCGAGAACCAGATCACCGGCGAGAACGCCGCGCGCATTCAGGCCAGACTCGTCCTCGAGGCAGCCAACGGCCCGATCTCTCCGGACGCGGACGTGCTGCTCGAGCAGCGCGGCATCACCGTGGTGCCTGACGTCCTCGCAAATGCGGGCGGTGTGACGGTCTCGTACTTCGAGTGGGTGCAGGATCTGCAGTCGTTCTTCTGGGACGAGGACGAGATCAATGCTCGCCTCGAGAAGGTGATGCACCGCGCGTTCACGGAGGTGTGGGATATGTCCAAGCAGCACGAGGTCTCACTGCGCCAAGGCGCGTACTTCCTCGCCATCGAGCGGGTCGCTGAAGCGACGACTGATCGCGGCATCTATCCCTGAGACAGATAACCGCGCGAGCGGAGTAGTGCGACATGGTCCGGTACTTCGCCTGGACGCGTTCCGATCTGAAGTATTGTTCCCGTCTCCGTGGTACTCTTCGCCTCCGATGACGGCATGCTCAGGGGGGCACCGTTGGATCGTTGGGAGGTGGCGAGGTGAGAATCGCGACTGACGACCCCGGCCCCCCCTCAGGAGTGCCGAGCAGGGCGCCTCGGCGGGGTCAGCGCACGCTGCTCCGAAGTCTCGCGCTTGCGGGACTTGTCGCAGGCTCTGCCGGCACAGTGATGGTCTACACAGGGAGCGCGCCCCGCGCGCAAGCGACCGTTTCGCCCATCAAACACGTGGTGGTTCTGATGTTGGAGAACCACACCTTTGACAACTACTTCGGCACGTTCGCCGGAGCAAATGGTATCCCCTCGACCGCGTGCGTACCTAACCCGGCGACCCGCCAGTGTCAAGCGCCATACCACAATCCCATCCCGGACGGCTATCCGCACGACATGCCCCATACACATGCCGCCGTAGTTGCCGACATCGACAAAGGCAAGATGGACGGCTATCTGCACGAGCAGCAGAGCGCTTGCAAATGCACAGCAACTTCGTCTATCGGCTACTACAACGCCAGCGACATCCCGATATTCTGGCGGTACGCGCAGGACTACACCCTGGAGGACAACCTCTTCGAGCAGGTTACCTCCTGGAGCTTCCCCTCCCACGTGTTCCTCCTGTCCGAATGGGCTGCCAGCTGCACCTCTCCGACCAATCCCATGAGCTGTACTGGGACGCCCAAAATGGGGTTTCCTGGTTGGAACACCTGGCCGGCGTCAAATACGCTGCCGTGGACTGACATGACGTACCTGCTGCACACGTACGGTGTCAGCTGGGGGTACTACAATGCTGATGGGACCCAGCCAGTGTGCTCCTCCACTGGCTGCACGATGAGCAAGGGGTCCAGTCAAGGCACGCATATCTGGTGGAACCCACTCCCGTGGTTCCTCGATGTGCAGCAGGATCAGCAGCTCGCCAACATCTCGGTGCAGAGCGCCTTCTACAGCGCCCTCGCATCCGACAACCTGCCTGCGGTTTCGTGGGTCATTCCCAACAACTTTCAGAGCGGCCATCCGGGCGTCAGTACGAATCCAGGCAGCGAGGAATTCGCCGTCAACGTCATCAATGCGATCGAGTCCAGCCCTGAATGGGATAGCACAGCGATTCTGCTTGCTTGGGATGACGGCGGCGGCGAATACGATCATGTGGTGCCACCGACAGTGGATGCTCTCGGCTATGGGATGCGAGTCCCCGGCATCCTCATCAGTCCTTACGCGAGGCAGGGGTACATCGATCATCAAACGCTCTCTTTCGACGCGTACAACAAGTTTATCGAGGACACATTCCTCAACGCCCAGCGCCTTGATCCTGCCAACGATGGCCGGCCGGACTCTCGACAGTCCGTGCGCGAGAATAATCCCCTGCTTGGCGATCTCAACCAGGAGTTCAACTTCAGTGGCCCACCCTCACCGCCGATCCTTTTTCCAACTGTCTCACTCCCGGCGACCGTGCGCCCAGGTACGGCGGTCACTTTAAGCGGAGCCCATTTCTCACCTGGTGACACGGTGGAGGTTCGGTTCAACTGTGGCGAGCCAGACTGTCTCAGTGGAACCGCCGTGGCCTCAGCGACTGTCGCGTCGGATGGATCCTTTACCAGCACGATCGCCGTTCCGACCGGGCTCGCCGCCGGCACGTACTTTGTCAGTGCAGAGGGTTCCGATCCCCTCACCTACTTCGGCGTGACGCACACCAGCCTTACCACCCCTGGAGGTCAAGTAGTCCCATTGCCAGCCGACAACGAAGGGCCTGAGGACTGAAGACACCGAAAGGTTTGGCGCCCGGCAGAGTATCGACTCTGCCGAGCGCGTCGGCGACCTCAGATGCTTACGCGGTTGTGCGCGCTTGCGTCGACCGACCGGTGACGTCGACACCGGCAAGCGTCTCAGAGTCGAAGATCTCGGTGAGCCCTGGAATCGGCTGGCCGAAATCGATGAACGGTGGATAGATCTTGCTGAGATTCTCCTTGAACCACACGTCGAACTCGGAGGTCGACGCTGCGAACTGAGCGTTTCCCCGCACCGGATCCTCGCCCTCGACGTACACAGCGGTGACCGGGCCCTGGGGAGTTTGCATCAGGGTCACAATCTCGATGTTCTGCTTGAGCGCACGGCGGGATACCGTCATGCCGTCGCGGCTGAATGCGTCGGCAGCCCAGGTTCTCGCAAATGCCTCCATCTCCGGGATGATCGGCGCCATGAATGCGAGCCCCTTACCGCGCGTCGTCACCTGAGGATCGGACCACTCGGCCACGACCTCGGGCGGGGGGCCTTCCGGCGGCTGGGTGATATCGATCCCGTGCACGTCCTTCACCGTCTCGGCGAAGAACTTGCCGATGGGCGTGTTGTCCTGCGCAGCCGAGCCGAACGCATCGCCCAGAGTCCCTTTGGTGGACTCCACGTAGGCGATCACGAAGTCGCCCATCGGCGTGTGCTGCCAGTACGCGCGTTCGAGAGAGATCCCCTGGGATCGCCTGGATTCCCAATAGCCCATGGGATCTTCCTTGAACCGCTCGGCGACGCGCCTGACGTCCGCCTCACTCTTTCCGGGAAGAACTGGAAACGCGAGTGCTCCACGTGCCATGCCTCAACCTCCACGTCCGGGCCGCGGTGCGGCCACTCTCTGGGTGGGCCATGCTAGTCCGCGGTGTCATCGAGGAGCAAGGAATTGAAATAGCCTCAGGCGAGGTCCCGCGATCTCGGAGTCCGGCCGTCGGCTCGGAGTCGGCCGTGCGCAGTCGTGCGATGACGTGGACAAGCTCGGCGGGGGACTCTTCGGGTCGATCGACACCGCAGGCATGGTCGAGTTCGCACGAACAGCCCTCAGGCGGCGTAGACCTCGGCGCCGCCGACCAGCGTCCGGCGCACCTCCAGGCGGTCGTCGAGGACCACGATGTCGGCCGGCCCGCCAACCTGCAGCTCGCCGAGATCGTCGCGTCGCAGCAGACGCGCCGGGTTCCGGCTTGCGGCAGCCAACGCGAACTCCAGGCTCGCGCCGAGCGAGACCAGGTTGCGCACCGCCTGATCCATCGAGAGGACGCTGCCTGCCAGGGTGCCATCGGCGAGCCGAGCCTCCGCCCCGCGGACGTGCACGGCGCGATCTCCGAGGCGGTAGAGGCCGTCACCTCGGCCGGCTGCCTCGATGGCATCGGTGATCAGCACGAGCCGATCGCCCACCGCGGCGATCAGCAGTCGCCCGGTCTCGGGAGCGAGGTGGATGTTGTCAACGATGGCGGTAACAAAGACGTCGGATCGGGACAGGGCAACGCCGGGAAGTCCGGGATCGCGCGCTGCCCACCTGCGCATGGCGTTGAAGATGTGCGTCACCGCCCGGGCGCCGCGGTCGAAGGCGGCGATGGCGGTATCGCCGTCGGCGTCGCTGTGGCCCAAGGAGATGACAACCCCTCGGCCTGCAAGGTGTTCGATCAGCTCCAAACCGTAGTCGATCTCCGGCGCCACGGTGACGTAGCCCACTGGACCGGCGGCGCACAGGGCGTCGGCCAGGGCGGTGTCTCCGGCGAGCAGGTACTCAGGATTGTGGGCCCCGTGCTGCACCCGGGAGAGAAACGGCCCCTCCAGGTGCGCCGGCAGCACCCGTGGCCCGAGCGGTGTGCCGTCGAGGGTGCCCAGCCTGGCGATCGCAGCGACGCACGCGGCGACCGGGCTGCTGATGAAGGTCGGCTGATAGGCGACGACCCCCGTTCCGGCCAGCGCCGCGCCGGCGCGAGCGTAGCCGGCGGCGTCAGCGGCCACGAAGTCGACCCCTGCGAAACCGTTGACCTGGAGGTCGACAAAACCTGGCGCCGCCAGCCCGGCAGCGGCGGCGGGGAGGAGCCCGACGCCGGTCACCCGTCCACCGTCGATCGAGACGTCGCCGGGCACGATGCTGCCCGCCACCAGAGCAGCGAAGACGCCAAGGCGCATGTGTCTGATGGTATAGACCACTGATCGCCCACACGATGGTCGAAAGTCGACGCATGTCATCTGTAGGAGCCGTGGTGAATCGTCGTGAACACGTCTTCGATCCCGGAAGCGGAGAGCGCTCGGTGACCGAGGCGCTGACGCCACCCAACGGGAGCCCTGTCGTCGTCGCCATCGATATCGGCGGCAGCTGGATCAAGGGAGCGCTGGTCGGCGCCGATGCGAGGCCGACGGCGGGCGAACGCGTGGCAACACCCGACGCGAGCGAGGCCGAGCTCGTCGAAGCCGTGGCGGCACTGACCCTCGGCTTGGCCGACCTTGCACAGCGTCGAGGGACGCCCGCCGTGGCGGTGGGCATCTCCACGGCCGGGGTTATCGACGAGACCTCGGGGACCGCTCGCCGGAGCGCCAATCTGCGCTGGCGCAATACCGCGCTGGCGCGTCACCTCGAGGAGCGGACGGGACGCCGCGTGACCCTGCTCCAGGACGCTCGCGCCGCCGCCCAGGCCGAGGCCGTCCTGGGAGCCGGGCGCGACGCGGACAACTTCCTCATGGTCATTCTCGGCACCGGGGTTGGCGGCGCGGTGGTCAGCGGTGGCCGGCCGCTGCTGGGCTCGCATGGTCTGGCCGGGGAGATCGGGCACCTCCAGCTCGATCCGGAGGGGCCTCTCTGCGGCTGCGGCGGGCGCGGCTGTCTCGAGATGGTGGCCTCGGGCACGGCCCTCTCTCGTCGCTACAACGACGCAACCGGCAGGCTGCTCCCCGCCGAGGCGGTGCTCGAGTTGGTGATCGAGGGCGATCCCGTCGCCACCGGCCTCTGGTCCGATGCGGTGTCGGCGCTCGCGGTGGCATTGGCTGCGGCGGTCGCGGTGCTGGACATCGAGCTCGTGATCTTCGGGGGCGGCATGGCCGCAGCCGGACAACTGTTGCTGGATCCGCTGGCGAACGAACTGGCTGCTCGCGTGGTCCTCGCGCCGCCGCCACGCCTGACCGTCGCTGCCCTGGGCAACGACGCCGGGTTGCTCGGCGCGGCTGCCGCGGCGCTGCGATCCGTCGGGCACGACGGGCTGGTTCGCTCCTGGCAATCCTAGCCACCTTCAGTGGCCGAGGCTGCGGCGTACACCGCCTGACCCTCAATCGCTGACGGCGAGGCGCAGCTCGAAGACGTGATCGCGGGCCGCTTCGAGGGCCCATGCCACCGCGCCGATCAGGATCGCCTCATCCCCCAACTCGCTCGCGACGATCCGCGGACGGAAGGTCAGCCGCCCGTTGCCTCGACCGCGCGACGGACAGCATCCACAGACCGACTCACGTCGGTNNCGAGAGCCCGACATCCACACGGTTCCGTCGGCGATCAGACGGGCGGTGACCGCGCGAGTCTGCGCATCGTCTCCAAACCGCAGACATACCTGCGTATACACAACGTCATTGACCACCTGGGCGCCGGGGATGTCGGCGATCCCGTCGGCCATCGCCCGAGCATTGCGGGCCAGCCCCTCGACCAGGTTGGCAACGCCAGACCGTCCCAGCGATCGGAGCGCCGCCCATACCGGGACACCGCGCGCCCGGCGCGAGAACTCGGGCACCTTCTCGAGCGGGTCGCCCGGCCCGGAGGTGTCGGTGATCAGGTAGCTGGCGTGCGCTCCGAAGGTGGAACGCATCGCAACCGGGTCCGCCACAATCGCGATGCCGCAGTCATAGGGCACGTTGAGCGTCTTGTGCGCATCGGTCGTCCACGAGTCCGCGCCGGCGAGACCGGCGACCAGATGACGAAGGGATGGTGCAGCAGCCGCCCAGAGGCCGAACGCGCCATCGATGTGCACCCACGCACCATGCCGGTGCGCAACCTCGATGGCGGCTTCGAGCGGATCGAACGCGCCCGAGTGCACGTTGCCGGCCTGCAGGCACACGATCGCTGGAGCGCGTGGGTCGAGTGCGTCCAGCGACTCCGCCAACGCATCGACAATGATTCGACCCTGGTCGTCGACGGTAACGGGCTGCGGACTGCCGAGACCGAGATATCGCAGCGCGAGGTCGATCGTCTCGTGCCGCTCGGCGCCGACGAGCACGTGTATCCGTGGCGATTCACTCATGCCGTCGTTGCCGACGTCCCAGCCAACCCGAGAGAGCACTGCGCCACGTGCGGCCGCCAGGCAGGTGAAGTTCGCCATCATCGCCCCGGTCACGAAACCGACATCAGCTCCCGCGGGGAGTCCGAGTAGCTCGAGCAACCATGCAGCTGCGGCTTCCTCCGCCGCCGCCATCGCCGGCGTGGCGTAGCGCATTCCCGTGTTCTGATCCCATGCGCTCACCAACCAGTCCGCGCCGAGCGCGGCGGGGAGCGTTCCGCCGATCACCCAACCGAAGAAGCGGCTCGACTGCATTGCCATGAGCCCGGGCTCAGCCAGCGTCGCGAGCAGATCGACGATGTCTTCCGGTGGTGACGGTTCGAGGGGGAGCGGGCCGCCGAAGCTTGCGAGCAACTCATTGGCTGTTGCACGCGGCCCCACAGGACGCTCCGCCACGGAGTCCAGCCAGGATCGCGCGTGCTCGGCGGCGCGTGCGAGCGGTTTGTCGTACGAATCGCTCTGAAAGGACATGGTGGTGCCTCCTCGTGACGGGATCACGCAGTGTGATCGTCGGCGCAGCCACCGCGCCGCGTCAATGTCTGAACTACCTGGCTGCGATGTAGCTTCGGCCGACCTCGCGGAGTCGCTGGTGGACATCAGTCAGAGGGCCGCGGCGGGGCGGTAGCCATTCCTTGCGGATTTTCGCAAGCGACGTGTAGTTGGTGTCGCAGACATTGGCAAGCGGCGATTCCACGGCCTGACTGATCAGTTGATATGCATCCATGGTCGCGAGTCCGTGATCGGACACCAGCCAGCTCACAAGGTCGGTCTGAGCGATGCGGAATGCGTCCTCCAGTGGTCGCGCGGATCCGGTGGACATGATGTGCGTGTCGGATTCGAGTCGCGGCCACGGCGTTGGGCACCCCTTGATGAGGTCGATCGCCACGACGGTGTCCATGGCGCACTCGATGGCGACCCCGCACGTCTCGCCCTCGCCCTGTCGGGCGTGGCCATCGCCAATCGAGAAGAGTGCACCTTCGACGTTGACTCCCAGGTAGCACGTCACTCCGGCTTGCATCTCGGGAGTGTCCATGTTGCCGCCATAGGCGTCAGGAACCAGCGCCGATCGGACCTCGAGGTTGGCGGGCGCGACACCGACGGTTCCGTGCATGGGCACCATCGGGAGGTCCACCGCGAAGCCACCCTCGTTCGCCTCGAAATGACACAACCGCGCCGCCCGATCGAGCTGCCACATCCAGACGATCTCCGGGAGAGGATCCTGCAAGGTGGCCGTCAGATGTGTGCTGGTCAGGGACCCGAACAGCGGCACGGTGGTCGACGCCGCCCAGTCACGGCTCGGTTCGATCGAGATGAAGTGGACAGCGAGCGTATCGCCCGGCTCTGCGCCGTCGATGTAGAAGGGCCCCGTCTGTGGGTTGAGGAAGGGGAATTCACACACCACCGACACGAGGTCACTGCGCGAACGGACGCGGCCCGCAAAGCAGTCCTCCGTCCACAATTCGAGAACACTCCCGGGCTGCACACGCATCACCGGCGCGGCGCCGCCGAACGTCCAGGCGAACTGACCTGCTTCGGGCCGGTAGGCGATCACCGGGGGGAGAGTCACCGCTGCGCCGGCGTGGTGTCGCTCGGGAGTTCATCCAGATGCACGCGCGACATCTCCGCTACCCGCTCCGGATGCGTGGCGGCGAAGTACAGAAGCAGGATCACGCCGATCAGCAGCCACACCCCGACGACGATTCCGGAGTATGAGGATGGCGATGACAAGGGCGCGATGAAGCTGAATACCTGAATGCCCGCCGCAGCAAGCAGCGCCGGCGCAAAGGCGGCGATGCCGAGCACNNGCAAGGTCGCAGGCGATGTACACGCCGACGATGATCAGCACGATCACTGTGGCGTCGAACACGAAGCCGGTGATCGGACCGTATTCGAAGCCGAGGATGAGTGGGACGGCGAGGCCGATCACCCACTGCACGAGGACGGCGATATAGGGGGAACGGTATCGCGGGTGCACTGTGCTCAGGAGCCGCGGCAGCATGCGAACCCGTCCGAGCGCGAAGGCCATGCGGGTGGAGACGTTCGAGCCGGCGTTCGCGTTGGCGATCGTGGAGTTCACCACGGCGAGAAAGACGAGGACCCAGAAGATTCCGTACGAGGCCTTGGCGACGCCCTGCCAGGAGTTCGCTCCCGCGCCGGTGAAGCTGCCGAACTTACCCGGACCGAACCTGATGTCGACGGCGTACGTGGTGACGATGTAGATGATGCCGATGCCGATCGTCGCTCCGACAACGGCAAGCCGGATATTCCGCTTGGGGTTCCTGGTCTCCTCGGCGAGTGGAGCAGCCGCTTCGAAACCGGCGAACGCGAGGACCGTATAGATGGACCCTGCGATGATGCCGGTGATCCCCTTGTATGAGTCCGGCGTGTGTGCGGTGGTAAAGACACTGAGGTCGTTGTGCGAACCTGCGTTGATGATCAAGAGAATCGCAAGAATCACGAACACGGCAATCTCAAAGCTCCCCAGGACCGTGCCGAGCCTCGCCGAGAACCTGATGCCTCGGTAACCGGCAAAGAGCACGATCAGCGAACCGAGAATGACCCACGGCCACCAGAGGTCGGCCGGTACCGAGGGCCATTGCGAGTTCAGCGTCGCGGCAACGGTGAACCCGAGCTGCAGGAAGAGCAGCGGCGGGACCAGGAGCTCGACAAAGAGATACCCCCAACCGACGAGAAAGCCGACGCCCGGGTGCAGCCCCTGCGCGGTGTATGTGGCGACACTGCCCGCTGAGGGGATGTGGCGCGCGAGCTCACCTATTGCAATGGCGGTGAACAGACATGCCACGAGCGCCAGCACGACCGCGAGCGGCAGCGATCCTCCCGCGTACGCTGCTCCTGCGGGAATCGATGCGGCAATCGCGGCACCGGGCGCCATCGCGGTAATGCTCTGAAAGAGCACCTCGCGAAGACCGATGGCTTGCTGGCGTAATCCTGGTCGGTCCGCAGTGTTCGCGGAGCCGCCGCTCACCTGCTCCATCGCACCTCCTCGTCCCCCAGGCTTCGGATGCTGGCGGCACTCTAGCGCTGATCAGCCGGACTCGGCAACCTCCTTGTGGGGTTTGACGGCGACCGTTGGAGTCCGCTCACGAGCGTTCTCAGCAGATCATCGAGTGCGCGTCGCTCGGCTCGCGTGAGCGGACCGAGGAGCTGCTCTTCATTCGCCAAGTGGGTGGCGACAGCCTGGTCGATGACGGCCTTGCCGCGCCGGGTCAATCTCACGAGGGTGCCTCGCCGGTCGTTGGGATCGGGGTTGCGCTCGGCTGCAAGGCTTCGGCGACCACCCGATCACGAGTACCCGTGATCGGCATCATGCAGGGATGACTGATCGGGCAGGTCGCGTACGGCGGCGGCGGGCGCGGTCGAGCGACGGCTGGCTGGTGGAACTCCTCCTTCANNGCGCCGTGGTGGTTCACATTCGGACTAGCTGTCGCCGCGATAGCGGTCGGAGTCCACTTCCAGGCAGTCGCGCTTGGCATCCTCGGCGCTGTCGTTATCGGGCTGGCCGGACTCCTCGCCGCCGAGGACAACATTCGGGGCCGGCGCCTCGCCGCTCATGCACGATCCGTCGATGGTGTACGTCGCATGTCGTGGCAGGACTTCGAGCTAGTCGTCGCTGAGGCCTTCACAGAAGCGGCTATAGAGCGGAGCTCACGCGACGTTGCGCGGACGGAGGCGTCGACATCATCTTCACCAAAGGCGGTGCCGCGACGTTCGTGCAATGCAAAGCACGCGCGCCCGAATGCTTCAACGTCGCTCGCAACTAGTATGAGGTGACAGCAATTCATCGTCGCGTGCGGGGGACCGAAAGCGCGAACTGTGCAAGGGATTTGGGTCATCGTCTCGACGGCATTCACGGACGAAAGATGTCCCGACCGTCGCAGCGTTAGGCGGACCCTGGCGGTCGCCTCCCGCGCGGATCAGACGGGGTGCGACGACTGGTAGCGCGCCACGGTGACAGCGATGATCACGGGCACGTCGACGGCGAACAACACCAGCATCAGCGAGACCACGACCAGTGGCCCACCGGCGGCGTGGTTGCGCACGAATGAGAACTCGATCATCCCCGCCGAGATGACATATGCGACCAGGGCCCAGCGCACGACCAGCGAGAAGGCTGCCCACGCAAAGCCGCGCCAGCGCACGAGGAGCAGGATTGCGCTGCCCAGCAGCGCGGCACTGACCGCCACAAGCGCGATCGGAAGCGCCAGCGGCGGAGGGGTCGGGAAAGACGCGGCCATGAACACTCCGCCGACAACGACCAGCGCTAGCGACACAGTGGCGAGCTCGGCCGCGGGCGGGTATCCACCCGCCGTGGCGCCCGGCATCAGGGTCTGACGGCCGACCTCGGTCATTGGGTGGCCACCCGGGTCATGATCACCAAGGTCGCGATCTGCATCGCCCCGGTGATCCCGGCCGCATAGACGAAGCGGCGCATTAACCGGGCGATGAGGTCTCCGTTGGGATGCGGCTTCTTCATCTCGAACAGGACGGCGATGTTTGCGGGCTCGAGGATGCCAAGCGCGACGGTGGCCATGACGCCGACGACGACGAACGACGCCACCAGCCACCCGTGGTTTGGGTTGAGGGATTGGAGGTTACCGAGCCCAAGCGCCAGCTGGAATCCCGAGGCCAGGGTCATGAGCACAACGGTCGGCATGATGACCACCATCATCGGCATGAATCTTGCCGAGAA
>PLDZ01000275.1 GCA_003136295.1 Candidatus Dormiibacterota bacterium | reverse complement strand
ACGATGAGGTCCCTGCCGTCCGCTTCGCAGCTCAACGGTCGGGGCTGGTCAGGCTCGAACCCGTAGCTTCGTCCGCAGCCCGGGCAGGTCAGCCTGGTCGTGATTCGCCGGATCAGCTCAGCCTGGGGCACGTTCAGGTACAGGACGCGGTCGAAGCCGGTCGCCATCGACGCCGCGAGCGCATCGAGCGCTCCAGCTTGCGGCACCGTGCGGGGGAAGCCGTCGAGTAGGAAGCCGTCCCGGAGGTCGCTCCCCCGAAGGCGCTTCCTGATGATGTCGATCATCAGCGTGTCCGGAACCAGATCGCCGCGCTGCATGTAGGCCTGGATGCGCAGCCCCAACTCGGTCCGCTTGGCCAGCTCGGCGCGCAGGATGTTCCCCGTCGCGATCGCGGGAATATCGAGGCGCGCGGCTAAAAGGTCCGCCTGCGTCCCCTTACCACTGGCCGGCGCCCCGAGGAGCAGCAGATTCAGCCGCGGCCTGTCTCCGGGGACAGATGGTAGTGCTCGCTCCATCGGCCAGTCGCATTCAGTGGCACGAATATGCGTATTGGTGAGTCCAGGCGCCTGGTGGCTGAGGGCCGCTTCGACGACCCACGGGGTCAGGATCGGTCGTTCCTCGACGATGTTTGCCGGCTTGAACGAGTTCACGACGGCAGGTTTCATTGGGTGACTCCTCGCGAATCAGTTGGCTTCGTCCCGGCTTGGACGGATCCCAGTAAAACGCTCGTCGCCCTAACCGGACCACGGCCGTTGGTCACTTGACTGGCGCCGAAGGTCCCTAACGGCGACTACACGACTTCGTTCTTCGGTCCGGGCGGCCACAAGTACTCAACTGACAACGGCAATCTGCCGGCGGAGGACTACACGTCACCCGGCTTCTACTGCTAGCCGTCATCCGGTCTAGTCCTTTCGCCGTGAGGGTGTAACGGGTCGTCGCGAGCCGCGATGACGGACGAGCCGTGAGTGGATGTACTTCTGCGTCCGTCTAGCGGCCCGCGCGACCTCGATACTCCAGCCGTTTGCCTTACCCGAGGGACCCGTGGTCGCGCGTTGACGCGGGAGCGACTTGGCATTTGTAGTCCAACGGCATGGGGCCCCAGACGCCTTCGCGATCTGCCGACTGCGCTCTCGCGGGAGCCCGAGGTTCGCCCCGTACTCGCCAACGTTTCGCCCGCCTTATGGCGGCGGAGGACCTCGATGTCGCGCACACGGCCCACGATGCCCTGGGGGGCATGGGGGCATCCTGCGCCACCATTCCAGCTCCGTCCAGATCCAATCGGGGGGATACTCCCTGACGTGCGTCTTGGATCACCGACGTCCGCCGCGATCTACGCTCGGATTTCTCACGATCCCTCGGGCGAGCGCTTGGGTGTCCAGCGTCAGGAGGCCGATTGTCTGGAAGAGGCGAAGCGGCGTGGCTGGAGCGTCGCCCAGGTGTACGTGGACGACGATCTCAGCGCGTACAACACCAAAAAGCCACGTCCTCAGTACCAACGGCTCCTGAATGACATCCAGCTCGGCCGGCGCGACGGCGTGATGATCTGGCGGCTCGACCGTCTCCATCGCCAGCCACGCGAGCTCGAGGAGTTCATCGTGCTCTGCGACAAGCACCGCGTGGCGCTCGCAACTGTGACCGGTGACGTCGACCTGGCGACGAGTCAGGGGCGCTTACTGGCGCGGGCGTGGGGGGCTTTTGCTGCCCATGAAAGCGAGATCAGGGGCGAGCGACTGAGCCGGGCAAGCCTCGAGCGCGCGCGTTGCGGGATCATGCACGTCCCCAGAAGGCCGTATGGTTTCAGGGACGATGCCATCACCATCAAGGCCGCCGAAGCGGCGGTGATCAGGGAAGCCGCAGCGCGTCTCCTGCGTGGTGAATCGCTGCGCAGCATCTGCATGGACTTCAATCGCCGTGCTATCCCCACAGCGGACAAGGCCCTCTGGCAGAGCCCCGTGCTCCGTCGCCTGCTTGCCAACCCTCGCCTTGCCGGCTTGAGTACGTACCACCACGAAGTGGTTGGGAAAGGCACATGGAAACCGATCATCAGCCGTCGCCAGAGCGAGCGAATCCGGACGATGCTCTCCGATCCCAGACGACGTACCGGCGACGGAACCCACGGGTTCTATCTGCTGACCGGAGTGCTGCGCTGCGGTCGCTGCGGCGAGCCCATGAGAGCTGCTCCACACCGGACACGCGCTTACGGGTGCTCTCGTGATACCGGACAGAAGGGGTGTGGACGCGTGTCCATCCACATGGAGGCGCTCGACGCAGCCTTTGTGGCGCGGCTGTACGAGCGGTTGGATTCCCAGGCGTTGCCTGCAGCTTTGAAGCGAGGGCAGCTCAGCGATGCCAAATGGCGGAAGGCGCGCTCGGCCCTGGCTGCTGCGGAGGCGCGTCTCATCTCAATGGCTCGCGACTACGCAACCGGATCGCTGACACGGTCGGAGTGGCGGGCGGCTCGTCCCGCGCTCATTGAACGAGTGAACGCGTCGCGAGCCGCCCTCGAAAAAGACCGAGCCGAAAGTGTGGTCGCCGAGTTCGTGGGCCACGCCGATCAACTTCGCGATGCCTGGGACCACGTCGCGTCAAGTCGGAGGCGGTCGATCGCCGCGGCCTTGGTGGAGGAGGTGGTGGTCTGGCCTGCCACGACAACCCGTTCGCGTGCAGACGAGCGCATCCTCATCTGGTGGCGCGACGAGGCGCGCCCGCGGACTCCGCGCGGCGCCCGGAGAGGCATCGCCGAGCGACGTGCGGCCGGTGCGTTCGACGGCTGCTCGGTCACACCGTGCCCTGAGCCTCATGACGCAAATGGCTACTGCACAAGGCATCTCCAACGGTTCCGCGCCCATGGGAACGCGGGCATCGCAGGCCGGCAGCGCGCAGCGCCCTACCGAGGCGCGCTCTGTGCCGTCGAGAGCTGCAACGGCCGTGCCACGTCGCTCGGCCGGTGCAACCAGCACTATCGAGAATGGAGACGCAACGATCCCATTCGTCCTCGTTGCTCCGTAAGCGACTGCGACCGACCCGCGGTTGCCCGTGCCCTGTGTCCTCGACACTACATTCGCATGCGCAGAACCGCTTTGATACAACTTCGTGCGAGGAGCCGTGATCGCCGGAAGGTCTGAAGGCGACCAGATCGCGTAGTTCTCGGGCGAGCTTCAAACCAAGACGTGCGCGAGGTGTTGACGTTCGCGGCAGTCGTAGCCACGCTGCGATGTGTCCGTTAGAGCAGCGCCGACTGGGTGCGGGTTCCGGAGATGCGTGCGGTACAAGCCGCGCCGCTCAGCCTAACCTCGACCCGTCATCCCGCTGGCCAAAGCCCCAGCCGCAGCCGCCATCCCACTCGCACTACAACAGATCACCATTTAAGCGACACATCGCCGGTGTACCCCGTCGGCGGTACTCTTGCGAAATGCGACCCCTTCGGTACTCCACCAACGTCACATTGGACGGGTGTTGCGATCATCGTGCAATCCCCGCGGACGAAGACTTGCATCGTCACGCGGTCGAGAACCTCAACCAGGCCGATGCCCTTATCTTTGGCCGGGTGACTTACGAA
>PLDZ01000270.1 GCA_003136295.1 Candidatus Dormiibacterota bacterium | reverse complement strand
AGTTCTCCTTGCGGCGCCAATATCCGGCAGGTGAGTCGGTGGGTCTGCAGGCTGGTGTCGAATCCGAGAACAACTTCGCGCACCACCTTCTCGAGTTGCAGCGGCTCGCGTGCCATGCGATCACGAGCCAGCTGGGCGTCAGCGAGCCCGCGCAAGTCTTCGACCAACGCAATCAGGCGACCCAGTTCGTTGTACGCCTGTTGGAGCCGGGCAGGCGTCGCCGGGATCACGCCGTCGCGCATGCCCTCGATCAGCCCGAGGAGATTGTGCAGCGGCGTGCGCAGCTCGTGGGCGGCGTCGTTGGTCACCTGCCGGCGCAACTCCTCGAGACGCTGCAACGACTGCGCGAGCTCGTTGACNNACCGCCGCGAAGCTGAGTGCAACCGCGACGATCGCAGCCACTGCGATGGTCGGGTAGATTTGCGCCTCGACCGCGGAATCGTAGGCTCGCTGACCTGCTGCCGGGTCGACGGGCTGTCCGGCGGCATGCATGATGACCATGAACTGCTGCTGTGCAATGTTGTGCATCAACACGATGATCAGCACCACGGTTACAGCGATGACGACGACATTGAGAACAACGAGCTGCCAACGCAGCCCCAGCGCACTCCATCGGCGGCACAGGAGGCGCCATACACGGCCGGGGATGGCGGCCATCATCCTCAGGCTACCTCGGCGGTGATCTTGTATCCGACGCCGCGGATGGTCACGATGGCGGCATTCGCGTGTGCTGCGTCCAGCTTTTCGCGCAGCCGGAACACATGGACATCGACTGTGCGCTCGAGCGCCGGGGAGCGGTCGCCGGTATACAGCTGATCGACAAGCTGGCCGCGTGTCAGAACCCAGCCGGGCCGCTCCAGCATCGCGGCAAGCAATCCAAACTCAACCTTGGTCAGCGCGACGCTCCGTCCATCGATGACGACATCGTGTCGAGTTGGTGAGAGCTCGACGTTGCCGAGCCGGATGACTGACGGTGGTCGCGGGCCAATCTCCGAGCGGCGTAGGAGCGCGTCGACGCGCGCCAGAAGTTCACGGGGGCTGAACGGTTTCACCAGGTAGTCGTCCGCCCCGACGCGGAGCCCATCGACCCGGTCAGGCTCATCCGCCCGCGCGCTGAGGAACAGGATCGGCACGATCGATCCGGAGCGCCGGATTTCCGTGCAGATCGCGAAGCCGTCCTTCCCTGGCAGCATGACGTCCAAAATCAGGCAGCGTGGCTGGGTCTGGCGGACAACGCCCAGTGCCTCGGTGCCCGAACGGCAGACGACGACTCGATACCCGGCGCTTTCGAGGTATGCGCGAACGACATCGCACGTGGTCTGGTCGTCCTCCACCAGCAGGATCGGAGTTGCCAATGACGCCGCTTGTCGCGGCTGCATCGTGGCGTTCTCAGCCCGGGCCGCGTCACCGTCCTGGGCGGGTGTGTTGATGGTCACTAATCCCCATTCTGCGAAAGTCGCCGATGAGCCGGGCGGCGCGGTGCCGCCCGGCTTCGAATGACGACCGTTCCCGTCTGTCCGATGTCGTCGAGAGTGGGGCTTAGCTGATCGCGAGACCCGTGGCCGCGGCCGGAAGTCCGCTGGCTGCCGACTCGTTGACCACACCCAGATCGCCGGAGGTAGTCACCGGTGCCGACGCAATCTCGGTCGTGGTCAGGACGAAGAACCAGCCACCCCCGAGGACTTCGTCGATCGGATGCACACCCACTGTGGCCGCAATGTCGGACCGCAGGGTGAGCCGGCCACCGGAGCTGATGTCGTACGACGAGACCGTACCGGAACCCGCATTCGCCAGATAGGCGCGTGTTCCGGCGCCGTTGACGACCAGCCAGCACGCAGCTGCCTGGGATTCACCAACCTCGCTGATGGGATGCAACACCCCCACCGCGCCAACCCGGTAGGAGGTCGCCGCGCTGGCACCTCCCGCACCGCCGCCGGCGTCGGAGACGATTGCCTGGCCGCCTGCACTGAACCCGAAGCCGTACGGGGCGGTTCCCGTCGAGACGGTGTGCCGCAGCCCGGTCAGCCCGCCGTTCGAGCTCACGTTGAACGTGTCAATGCTGCTGCTCACCTTCTCGGTGACGATCACGTGCGCTCCTGAAGGCGTGAAGCCGATCTGGACCGGCGTGGCCGCCTCAGATGCCAGCGCGACAGGCGCGTGGGAGGATGGAACCAGCGCGTGGCCGGTCAGGACAAGCGAGCCAACCGTGTTGCTGCCCTGGTTGAGCACGACGACCCAGCGCCCGTGCGCGGCGACACTCACCGGATCGGAGCCACCAGACGGCGCAGCGTCGACGAGCGAGAGCGTCCCGTTGGAGAGGATCCGGAAGTACGAGACGGTATTGGAGGCAGCGTTGACGACCAGCAGCGCACGCCCACCGTCAGCGAGCGTCACCGCCCCTTGCGACCCAAGTCCCGCGCCGGTGCCGTCGCCGCCGGTCGGGAAGCTACCGATCGACGCCAGGGTGCCGCCGCCTGCCACCCAGAAGGCGAGCACCGAATTGCCGCCGTCGGCTGCGGTCTGGTTGCTCTCCGTATAGACGTATGAGCCCGCTGGGCCTGCTTGCGCGGCGGTGCTGGCGCCGACCCCTGTCGCCGCGGTCAGCGAGATGGCCCCCGCAAGCAACGAGCTCGCCAGCCCGATCCCGAGGTTTTTGATGGAAACGTCTGCCATGGATACGCGCCTCCTGGTACGCGGCTCGGTGGGAGCCATCTGTGGACACTGGCACCAGGGTCAGGCAGAAATATTTCGTTGGCGTTTCGACCGACCGTCCTCAGCGGCACGGCGATCAAAAGGGCCACGCAGAGGGGTCGGGAGCCTCCGCTGAAAGGAAATGCACGGTGCCGGACGGTGGCTATGTCGCGATCCGAGACCGCCGCGGCGTGCAGGCAGTAGCGGTGGATGGCCTCGTTGTCCGACTGGATGTAGTTGGCGTGCTGGATGCTCTGGCCCTACCCGCTGGCGTCGAGCGAGGGGTGGTTCTCTATGGCGACGGTGCCAACCAGGATGTCGCGTCGTCCGCGAGGTACCTGTGGAAGGGCTCGGGCTGGGTGGACATCCCCCTGACGCAGCCGGCGCCGCGCGAACGCCAGGACAGGCCGTCACGAAGGCCGCACGTACACACCGGCCAGATCGAGCGCGGTCCCGCCTTCGCACGCAATCCGCAGCACGCCCTCTGGATCGTCCCCCGACTCCACGACGACCGTGCTCTCCGCAGGGATCCACCGCCCATTGATGGCGAGGCTGTCATTGGCCGCGAGGGGGGTCGTTGCAAACTGCAGCGTTACGGTGCTGCCAACCGCAACAGCGATGTCCGTAGTCAATCCATCGCAGCTCATCACCTTTGCTGCGGGGATGAGTGATACGGATCCCGCCGCGGGCTGGAACGATGTGGCCGTCGCGGCGATCCCTGCACTGTCAACGCTCGCGTAGCTGGAACCGAGGTGGAACAGATCTTGGCTCACCACGCCGAACCACTCCCAGCGTTCCAGCACCTCACGCGCTATGGATGAAAAGCGAACGTTCTGTGGAGCGGTATAGAGATACGTGTATCCCTGCGCTGGCAATGCATCCAGGAGCCGGGTCGTGACGTTGATCGGGAGGAGCATCATCCCTCGTCGCCGCGCGTAGTACGGTACTGCCGGCGACCACGTGAGACCGTCGAACACAATCAGGTCTTGAGCGTTCGTCCCTGCGTCGATCTCTCGCGCCTGCGGCAACACGTTTTCGGGATCCGCCACCTGGTTTGTGTAGATGGGCGCAAGGAAGTCACGCTGAGCAAACAGGGCAGAACCCAACGATGCGAGTATGGCGAGCACGGTCACGACCCGCAGCGGGGCAGGACGCCAGTAGCGAATGACTCCGTCGAGCGAGTACCCCAGGACAGCCGCGACGGCGGGAGTCACCGCAGCCAGGTAATACTGCTGGACGACATACAGATTGAAGAACACAAACACGGGCAGGACGCCGGCCAGCAGGATGCCGATCCACACCGCCCGCCTCTCACGGAGCCACGCAATACCGCAGAGGATCGCGAATGCCCACAGCGGCAGCCCGGTCACGAGCGTGTCGAATGGGTGAATGATGTCGTACCAGGCATGGACGCTCAAGCGCTGAGCGATGGTGCCGAAGTTCCAGATGAACAGCGCCTCGCTGGTGAGCCAGCTGGTGGCAGGGTTCGACGCCTTGATGTCATCGGCATGGTGCGTCCAGAGCACGCACGCAATCAGTGGAATCAGGAACAGCACCAGGGAGATATTGAGTCGATCACGAAGCCAGACCCGCAGCGGCGGCCTCGGCCCGCGAGACCAATACAGCAACAGTGGAACCATCCAGAAGATCGCGCTGGTCACCTTGACGAGCATTGCGAGCGTGCCGAGAACGATGGCGAGCGCTGCAAAACGCTTCTGGCGTTTGTCGATCCAGATCATCCCGGCCCAGACGTACGCGACCGAGAAGGCCGTCGCCATGTACTCGATCATCGACGACCGGCTCCACCAGATATTGAACGGCGAGAGCAGAAAGACGACGAGCGCGATCACTGCGGCAGTCCGCGTGGAGAGGTGGCGAACCAGCCCCCACAGCGCGAATGCGGTTGCCATGAAACAGATCAGCCCGCTCGCTCGAAGCGCAAGGTCGGCGGC
>PLDZ01000068.1 GCA_003136295.1 Candidatus Dormiibacterota bacterium | reverse complement strand
GAATCCCACCCTCTCCGCCAGAAGCCCATACGTGGCAAGGGACCCAGCGGACGCGGTGGTCGCCGTGGCGAAGGGTGGTGACCAATTTGGGCCACTGGATACACGACGTCTAGCCGGGACGGCCCGGGAGGTCCATCGCCGCCAGGCGTTCCGGATCAGTCACTGACAGGATCTCGACGATCCGAAGCTGAATCGTCGCCGATCACAGCGAGCGCAATGATCAATTCACTCGCGTTACCAGATCGGGAAAAGGACTTCACCTTGGTACAGTCGAAGCAATGACGTTAGTCCGCGCGTGCCTGGGAGTGCAGTTGCCGTGATCCACGGAGCCAGCTTCATGGGTGGCAAACGCGACAAGCCGTCGGGGCGCGTCCCGAACCGCAAGCTCATCCGGCAGACGGCCGGCCTGTTCAAGGCGCACCGGGCCGGCGTCGCTACCATCGCCCTGCTTGTGGTGATCACCTCCGGCGCCGGAGTCGTGAACCCCGTCCTCATCAAGGTCGTGTTCGACACCGCCCTGTTCCCGCACCGCGGCAGCGTGGCGCTGCCGGTCAATGTGCCCTGGCTCGAGACCCTCGTCGGGATCATGGTCGGGATCACCATCGTCACGGGCGCAATCGGTGTGCTGCAGACCTACATCACCAACCGGGTTGGACAGCGGGTCATGGAGGAGCTGCGCAACAGCCTCTACGAGCACCTGCAGGGAATGTCGCTCCGGTTCTTCACGGGCACACGGACCGGCGAGATCCAGTCCCGGCTCACCAACGACGTCGGAGGCATCCAGTCGGTGGTCACCGACACCGCGACGTCGCTCCTCTCCAACATCGTGACCCTGCTGAGCACGCTGGTCGCGATGGTGGTGCTGTCCTGGCAGCTGACCGTTCTCTCACTGGCGATCACGCCGCTGTTCGTCTACTACACGTACCGCGCCGGCAGGGTGCGCCGCCAGATCACCATGCAGGCGCAGGAATCAAAAGCGGAGATCAGTGCGATCACCGAAGAGACGCTGTCGGTCTCGGGAATGCTCCTCGCCAAGGTCTTCGGNNCGTCAGGAGATGATCGGTCGAGCCCTCTTCGCCGTCATCGGCGCCTTCTTCAGCAGCGCACCCGCGCTGGTCTATCTGATCGCCGGCTTCGTCCTTGCGGGGGGCCACGGTTCGTCGATCACGGCGGGCACGATCGTCGCGTTCACCACGCTGCAGAGCCGCCTCTTCTTCCCCATCGGCAGCATGCTCTCGGTGTCCATCGAGATCCAGGCAAGCCTTGCGCTGTTCGAGCGCATCTTCGACTACCTCAAGATGCCGCACGACATCGTCGATGGGCCGGATGCACGCTCGGTCGCTGCGAGCGACATCAAGGGTGACGTTCGCCTCAAGAACGTGTACTTCCGCTATGACCGAGGCAGCTTCGGGCCGATGACCGAACCGACGCCGCGCCCGGCGACGGTGGCCCCGGTCACCAACGGTCACGCCCCCGACGACAGCGACCCCGTTCCCAACGAGATCCGTCGCGACTGGGCGCTCGAGGACGTGAGCTTCGAGGTCAAGCCCGGACAGCTCGCGGCGATCGTGGGGCCGAGCGGCGCAGGCAAGACGACGATCTCGTATCTGATTCCGCGCCTCTACGACGTCACCAACGGAGCGGTGCTCCTCGATGGCATGGACGTCCGGGACTACACGATCGCCTCGCTTGCCGGCGCGATCAGCATGGTCACCCAGGAGACCTACCTCTTCCACGCCTCTGTGCGGCGCAACCTCACCTACGCCAAGCCCGACGCAACCCAGGAGGAGCTCGAGGCCGCCGCGCGCGCGGCGTTCATCCACGATCGCATCGTCGCCCTCGACGAGGGCTACGACACGCTCGTCGGCGAACGCGGCTACCGGATGTCCGGCGGCGAGAAGCAACGCCTGGCGATCGCGCGAGTCGTGCTCAAGGCTCCCCGCGTGCTCATCCTCGACGAGGCGACCTCCGCCCTCGACACCACCAGTGAACGGCTCGTTCAGGCGGCCCTCGAGCCATTGCTCACGGGCCGGACCACCATCGCCATCGCGCACCGGCTCTCCACCATCCTCGCCGCCGATGTGATCTTCGTGGTCGATCGCGGCCAGCTCCTCGAGCAGGGCACGCACGCGGAACTCCTGCGCCGAGGCGGCGCGTACGCCAAGGTCTACGAGCAGCAGTTCCAGGGTGGCCGCGTTGAGGCGGTCTGCGAGGACGGCATGGTGCTCGCAAGCGGGGAAGTCGTCGCCGCCACGCCGGCAGCGTAGAAGGCCGATTTGCCGTCACGCCTGGACGCTGTCGTCGTCGGCAGCGGTCCCAATGGCCTGGCCGCGGCCGTCGAGCTCGCACGCAACGGCGCCTCCGTGCTCGTCATCGAGGCCGCCGAGACGATCGGGGGCGGGACCCGCACGGCGGAGCTCACGCTCCCCGGCTATCACCACGACGTCTGCTCCGCGGCGCATCCGCTCGGCATCCTCTCGCCGTACCTGTCCACGCTCCCGCTTGCCGAGCACGGACTCTCCTGGGTCCAGCCACCCGCGTCGGTCGCTCATCCCCTCGACGGAGCGCCGGCGGTCGTCCTTCGCAAGTCCATGGACGCAACCGCAGGATCGCTCGGACCGGACGCGGCCGCGTATCGCAGGCTCGTCGGCCCACTCCTCCACCACCCGGACAATCTCATCGCCGAGGTCCTGGGCCCCGCACATCTGCCCCGGCACCCGCTGCTCCTCGCCCGTTTCGGCGCGCCAGCGCTGATCCCGGCGACCGTCCTGGGGCACACGTGGTTTCGCGGCGAGCGCGCTCGCGCACTGCTCGCAGGGTGCGCGGCCCACTCGATCCTCCCGCTCACCCGTCCCGTCAGCGCCGCCGTGGCTCTCCTCTTCCTGGTGACCGGTCACGTCGAGACATGGCCGGTCGCCAAGGGTGGGTCCGCATCGATCTCCAGCGCTCTCGCCCGGTACCTCCTCTCGCTCGGCGGCACCATCGAGACCGGGAAGCCGATACATGCGCTCGCCGATCTCCCTCCGTCGCGCATCGTGCTCTTCGACACGAGCCCCGACCAGGTCGCGACCATCGCGTCGCCGGTGCTCCCCACCCGGTATATCCGTCGACTTGGTCGCTACCGGTACGGGCCCGGCATCTTCAAGATCGACTGGGCGCTCGACGGCCCCATCCCCTGGACCGACCCGGCGTGCCTCGGCTCGGCGACGGTCCACGTCGGCGGCACCCTCGACGAGATCGCGGCCGCGGAGGCGGCCGTCTGGCGTGGCGAGCACGCCGAGCGGCCCTTCACCATCGTCGTGCAGCCGAGCCTTTTCGACTCGTCGCGGGCACCCGAGGGCAAGCACACCGGTTGGGCGTATTGTCACGTCCCCGGCGGGTCGACGCTGGATCGCACCGACGTCATCGAGCGTCAAGTCGAGCGCTTCGCGCCGGGATTCCGCGACCGCATCCTCGCGCGCCACGTGATGAACACCGCCGACCTCGAGCAGTACAACCCGAACTACGTCGGCGGCGCGATCACCGGCGGCGTGACCGATCTCGGCCAGCTCTTCACGCGGCCGGTCGCGCGCGCCGACCCCTACTCCACCCCCAACCCCGACATCTTCATCTGCTCCGCCTCCACCCCTCCCGGCGGCGGAGTCCACGGCATGTGCGGTTATCACGCCGCCCGCAGCGCGCTTCGGCGCCTGGCCAGGGTGGCTGTGTGAAGATTGAGTCATGATCCTGGTGGTTTTCCGATCGCGCAACCGTCCCGACGGCGACCTCGAGGAGTACTCGCGGCGGAGCAAGCGCCTTCACGAATTGGTCGAACAGCACCCGGGCTTCATCTCGATCGAGAGCTTCGAGACGCCCGACGGCGAGGAGGTATCCCTCGAGCTGTTCGAGAACGACGAGTCGGTGAAGGCCTGGCGTGACAACCCCGAGCACCGCGAGACGCAACGCTGGGCCCGTGAGGAGTTCTACTCCTGGTACTCCACACAGGTGAGTGAGGTCATCAGGGCAAACGAGGTCGATCTCACCGCGCGCCGCGAGGCGACCGCAGCCTCGTAAGGTCAGCGACGCGCGCGGAAGAAGCTCTGGAGCAAGGCCGCAGCCTCGTCAGCGCCGACCCCTCGCACCACCTCGATCCGGTGGTTGTTGCGCGGACTGCGGAGCACGTCGTACACGCTGCCGTCGGCACCCTTCTTGGGATCCGCTGCGGCGTAGACACACGATGCGATCCGCGCCTGCACCATCGCGCCGGCGCACATGGGGCACGGCTCCAGGGTCGCGTACACGGTGATGCCGTCCAGCCGCCAGCCACCGACGATGCGGGCAACGCGACGCAGGACGAGCATCTCGGCATGAGCGGTGGCGTCACCCCGTCCCTCCATGGCATTCCCCGCCGTCGCAAGGACTGTGCCGTTGCGCACGGCGACGGCGCCGACGGGCACCTCTCCGCGCGCGCCGGCAGCGCGAGCCACCTGCAGCGCGCGACGCATGAAGCGCTCGTGCGGCTCGATCGCTACCCCACCGCGACGAGCGGCAGTTCGATCTTCAGGTCCGGACGCTCGACGACGCGCATGGTGTCATCGACGAAGCGCACGCGCTCGAACGTGATGCAGTTCACCGGACAGTGGTCCTCGCAGATCCTGCAGTTGGTGCAGCGGTCGTAGTTGATGTAGATCTCGCCTTCGTACCCACCGGCGCCCGGCCGGCCTCCCGACGTCGTGCAGACAAGGGTGTCACCNNGCGCCGCAGAGCACGCAGACGGTGTCATCGTAGTGGTGCACCGAGTCGCACTGGAAGCATCGGATCGCCTGGACGATCGCCGTCTGGTCACTCCAGGATTGTTCGACCTCGGTCATGTCGTAACGCTTGGCCGCTTCGAGGATCGCCGGCTCGACGCGCGCGAAGAGCTCGGACTGACGATGGTCGTCGGTCCGCTCGACAACGGTCTGGTAAATGCGATCGCCGGCGGCCTCCATGTCCTCGCCGAGGTATTCGCGAATCGAACGGGCGACGCGATGCCCCCAGCCGGCGGCGTCGACGATGAACGACGGCCCCTGCACGCAGTCACCGCCGGAGAAGAGCTTGGGAACCCCGGTATGGCCACCACGATCCGCTGACAGCAGTCCGCGCTGCGTCACCGGGACCAGCTCGTCGGGACGCTCCATGATCTGCCCTGACGCAAAGATGACGTAGTCGCCGGCGACGGTCCAGAGCGGCGCGTTCTCCTGCTCCTTCACGGACGAGAAGATGAGCTTGCCGCTCAGGGGATCGAACTGCAGATCCTGCAGGGGAGCGAAGGAGACCGACTGCACATTGCCGTGCTCATCGGCATCGATCTTCTTGACGATGACGCCGCACTGGATGTGCAGGCCGATCTCCTTGGCCTCGTGGAGCTCGTTGCCGAACGCCGGCAGGCGATCCTCGGGTTCGATGGCCACCATCCAGACGTCTTTCGCGCCGAGCTTGATTGACGACTGGCATGCATCGGTCGCGACCGCACCACCGCCGACCACCACCACGGTGCCGCCGATGGGGAAGTTCTCGGGGATCTTGTCGTAGGAGACGGTACGCAGAAAGCTCATCGCGTCGTTGACCTGGGGGAGGTCGCTGCCCGGGATCGGCAGGATCCGTCCCTTCATCATCCCGATGGAGAAGAACACGGCGTCGTACTCGTCGAGCAGATCCTTGGTCTTGATGTCGTCCGGCTCGCTGCCAATGTTGCTGTTGAGGCGGACATCGATGCCCGTGGACATGATCATGTCGAGCTCCCACTGGAGCTGACGATGATCGAAGCGGAAAGGTGGAATCGAGGTGCTGAGCAGGCCGCCCACCTTGGCCTCGCGCTCGTAGAGCACGACGTCGTATCCCTGAACGCGCAGGTCGAGCGCGCACGTCAGCCCGGCCGGCCCGGCGCCGACCACGGCGACGCGCTTCCCCTTGTCCGGCGCGATCTTGTAGTTGATCCAGAGCCCCTGCTTGAACGCGAAGTCCGTTGAGAAACGCTTGATGGATTTGATGGTCACCGGGTCCTCGCCGGGGTCCCATCCGCGTTTGCAGTCGGTCTCGCAGGGATGATTGCAGAGCCTGCCGAGCATGCTGGGGAAGGGATTGGTCTCATGAATGACCGCCCACGAATCGACGTACCGGCCCTGGCTCACGTAGTC
Organism: Candidatus Dormiibacterota bacterium; assembly: GCA_003136295.1. Taxonomy (GTDB): domain Bacteria; phylum Chloroflexota; class Dormibacteria; order Aeolococcales; family Aeolococcaceae; genus Palsa-851. The sequence continues at coordinate 10,888 of PLDZ01000068.1, read as the reverse complement.
GATGTAGGTGGCGATGTCCTGGCGAATGGGACAGTTGCGCTGGCAGGGCGTGATCGGGACATTGAATCCCAGGTCGAGATGCCCGCTCATGATCTTCATCGGCGCCTTGTCGATGACGTTCTTCGCAATCGCGCCAAGCACATGCGCTGCGCTCACCATGCCGACCGGGGCGCTGCGGCGCGAGAAGATCCCGCCGTCCGATGCGGTGACGATCGCGGCCTCGGCGCCCGACCGGCGCATCAGGTCGGCGCCGCGCTCGATGCGCTCGCCCAGGTCGATCTCTGGCGCGGGGCGCATCACGTCGCGCACGCTGGTGTGGTCGAGGACGTCGAATGAGGCGACGACGGCCTCGAGACCGATGGTGCCGAGCACATCGTCACCTCGAACGACGACGAGCGGCACCGGATCCTGCAGGCGCAGCACCTCGAGCACGTCGGACAGCGTGTCCTCGGGATCGCACTCGGCGCCGAGTGGAGAGGCGATGCTCTCCAGTTCAGGCATGGACGGCCTCGCGCCGTGTGAGCGCGAAGTCAGCGAGCTCGCGAGGGGTCACCATGCCGACCACCGTCTCATCTTCGTGGGTGACGATTGCAAGCCGGCGCTCGTGATGCGCCATCAGCGAGACAACCTCGCTCAGGCGCTGGTGCTCGTCAACAAGCAGTGGAGACGGCCGCAGCATGTCGCGTGCCTGCACATTCGTCGACGGCGGACGCACCGCGAAATCGCTACCGGACACAACGATATCGCCCGCGATGAGATGGTCGATGACGTCCTCCTTGGCGACATAGCCGACCGGCCGGCGGTCGACGAGCACGACNNGGCTCCGGCGCCAGGCGGTCAGGGTCGAGGGAGGCAGATAGAGACTCCGAGGTCACGCTCCCGCCTCTTGCGCCATCTGCTCCTGCAGCCGGCGAAGGACGTCCTGCCAGGTCTCGGTGGTCTCAACGGGCCGCGCCTGTGCTCGTGGAGCTGCGCGTTGAATCTTGGTGCGTGTCTTGGTGATCTCGCGCTCGCGCTTTCGATCCTGGACCGACCGAGCGGAATCGACCGCCTGGCGTACCTCGGTCTCGACCTCGGCGATCTCCTCAGCAGACGTGGCGCCCCGCAACGACCGACCAAGGCGCGAGGTGACCTCAGGCGGCAACTGCGGCCCGGCCTCGCGAAGCAAGTCGCTGCCACGACGGCGAAGGAGATCGAGCGCATGTGCGGCGCGTGCTCGTTCCGCATTCGTCGCGCGCTGCTCCTGGTACAGCTCCATCCCGCTCGCGATCAGCTGCGGATACTGGAAGGCCTGACTGAACTTGCCGGTGTTGATGCGCGCAGTGATCTCATCGACCGAGCGCTGGAAGTGCTCGCGCGGCTCACCTTCGAGGCTGCCGAGCAGATCGGCAAGGATCGGGCGCGCCTGTGCATACGCTCGCTTCACCCACGCGGGAAGGTGATGGTGCGATGGCTCCGGCACCGGCGCCGGCGTCGTCGCCCGAGGAGCTCCGACTGGACGGACGATGGCCGGGAAAGCGGTCGTGAGGGGTGCCTGATGCTGGCTACGAGCCCTCGTCTGGATCACTGCGATGCCAACATCGTACGCGGCTGCGGGGGTGTCGCGACTTCCCCGTGTATCGATCGACTCACAATCCTGCCCCAGAGCATCCCACCAGAGTCTAACGAGCCTTCGCCACTCGATGTCGCGGGGCGGCCTGGGGCTTCGAGAGACCGAGTTCCGCCGACGGGCAGATGTCTGCGAGCACACACACGTGGCAGCGTGGCCTGTTGGCGATGCAGACCCGTCGACCGTGCAGGATGAGACGCAGGCTCAGACCGGTCCATTCGCTCGCTGGGACGATGCTGCACACGTCCTCCTCGATCTTCACCGGATCGGTTGACGACGTGAGGCGGAGCAGTCGCGTGAGCCGCGTCACGTGCGTGTCCACAGCAAATCCCGGCACGCCGAAAGCGACACCGAGCACCACGTTGGCGGTCTTGCGTCCCACCCCACGGAGCGTCACCAGGTCCTCCATCCGCGAGGGCACCTCGCCGTCGTGGCGCAGCACGAGGTCCTGGCTCATCTCGCGAATCGCACGCGCCTTGGACCGAAAGAAACCCGTTTTGCGAATGATCACTTCGACGTCCGCCTGCTCTGCCGCGGCGAGATCCGCGACCGTCGGGTAGCGCGCAAACAACGCCGGCGTCACCGAGTTGACGTTGACGTCGGTCGTCTGCGCGCTGAGGATCACCGAGACCAGCAATTGCCAGGGACTCCCGAAGTCCAGCTCGGTATGCGCCTCGCCGTACTCCAGCTTCAGCCGCTCGACCACGATCGGGGCGCGCTCCCGGGCCCCGGCCGGCAACCGCCGTTTGCGTACCTTCGCCTTCGGTTTCGAGGCCCGGCGTCCAACCTGCATCGCGTCGCATCCTACGCAGGCCCTCGTCGGCCCGGGCTAGCACTCGCTCAAAGGCGGCCCCTGTCATCGCGGGTACCCCTCGCCGTTCTGCGGTTCGGTCTGACCGCTGGGGCGCCCGCGTTCTGGGAACGGGCATCTCGGCGCCGATCCTCCGACCGGCGCTTCCCCCCGCGATGCCACCCGCCGACGTTGTCTGCCCCGCCGACTGCGCGCTGCGTAGAATCGCCCAACGTGCGAACCAAGATCACGGTAGTCGGCGCCGGCAACGTGGGCGCGACGCTGGCCCAGCGCGTCGCCGAACGCGACTACGCCGATGTTGTCCTCGTCGACATCGTCGAAGGTCTCCCTCAGGGCAAGGCGCTTGACATGCTCGAGTCGGGCCCGATCGTGGGGTACGACTCGCTGGTCACCGGGACCAATGGCTACGAGGACACCGCCGGTTCAACGATCGTCGTGATCACGAGCGGCATCCCGCGCAAGCCGGGGATGTCACGTGACGACCTGGTGATGACCAACGCGAAGATCGTGTCGGGCGTTGTCCGGCAGGTCATCGAGCATTCCCCGGACTGCGTCCTGATCGTGGTCGCCAACCCGGTCGACGCGATGACTCAGCTGTCGATGGCGGTTTCGGGCTTTCCGCGGTCGCGTGTGATCGGCATGGCGGGCGTGCTCGACACCGCTCGCTATCGCACCTTCATCGCTCAGGAGCTCGATGCCTCCGTGCGCGATGTGCAGGCGTACGTGCTCGGCGGCCACGGCGACAGCATGGTCCCGCTCACCAGGTTGACGACCGTCGCCGGCATTCCGGCGGCGGACCTCATCCCGGCCGATCGGCTCGAGAGCATCGTGCAGCGCGCTCGAGACGGCGGCGCGGAGATCGTCAACCTGCTGAAGACCGGCAGCGCCTTCTACGCCCCGAGCGCCGCGGTGGCGCAGATGATCGATGCCATCGTCCTCGACACGCGCCAGGTGCTTGCGTGCACGGTGCATCTCGAAGGCGAGTACGGCATCACCGGGCTGTTCACCGGCGTCCCGTGCAGACTCGGCGAGGGCGGCCTCATCGAGGTGGTCGATGTCGCGCTCACCGACGAGGAGCGAGCCGCCCTCCAGCGAAGTGCCGCGACGGTCCACCAGGTCGTCGAGGTGATGGATGCGCGCCGAGCCGAGATCGATCCAGGTTTAGGCTCATTCACGGCCGGAATCAAGATCGGCTGAGCAACAGCTCCGGGGTGATCTCGGCGAGCGAGGCGATGACCACGTGCGCATGCCCGATGTCGCCGGCGAGCAGGCCCTCCGACCGAAGCCCGATGCAGCGCATCCCTGCGGCGATGGCGGCGCTGACACCGACCGGTGAATCCTCGATTGCGACGCAGCACCCTGGCATCACGTCGAGGGCCCGCGCGGCGCTGATGTACACAGCGGGGTCGGGCTTGCCACGCTCCTCGTCGTCGGCGGTGCAGACCGCATCAACAAGCTCGCCGATGGCCAGCCGTTCGACCACCGCGTCGATCAACTCGCGACTCGACGATGACGCAATCGCCACGCGGAGCCCCGCGCCGCGAGCTGTGTGGATTGCCTCGACCGCGCCGGGCATCGGCACGCCCCGCGCACGCACGTGTTCGACCATCTCGCGGATGATCTCGCGCTCGACCGCACGCGGCCGAATGCCATTCCAGGGCCGGACGCGATAGCGATAATCGACGACCTCCTCGATGCGCATTCCCCAGGTCTCACGCAGTTGCGCATCGGTCAGCTCGACACCGACCCGGGCGAACACGTCGTGCTCGGTTTCGCGCCACACCGGCTCCGTGTCGATCAGGACTCCGTCCATGTCGAAGACGCAGGCGGTGGTCGTCCTCCCCATGGCGGCTGATGCTACTCGCTCGGTCCCGGCGGACTGATTCGAGCGGGCCGTTCATCGTCCTCGTCGGGGCCCGGCGCCGAGACGCTCGGGATCTCCGGCGGCTCTCGCCGGTAGTGATTTCCGAAGATCGGTCCGACGACGACCATCATGTTGAGCAGCGCCTTGCGCGTGTCCGACTGCCCCCACGCCGGCGTGCGCGAATAGAAGTAGAACCAGCCGAAGACCGCGATCATCACGACGATGACTCCGCTCAGAACGATGACGCCGGTCAATCCGCGTTGCGACCGAAGAGCTTGCGCCCGACAAAGCGCACAGGATCCCAGTGCACATCAGCCACCCGCTCCTTGAGCGGGATGATCGCGTTGTCGGTGATGTGGATGTGCTCCGGACACACCTCGGTGCAGCACTTGGTGATGTTGCAGTACCCGAGGCCACCCTGATCGCGCGTCTGATCCCGCCGATCGAGCACGTCCTTGGGATGCATCTCCAGGGACGCGACGCGCACGAAGAATCGCGGTCCGTAGAACCGGTCCGAGTAGTCGTGACTGCGAAGGATGTGGCACACGTCCTGACACAGGAAGCACTCGATGCATTTGCGGAACTCGTACAGCCGGTCGATGTCCTGTTGCGGGATGCGCCAGGGCGTGCCGTCGTCAGGCGCCGCCGTGAACGGCGGGATCTCGCGGTTCACCTCGTAGTTGCGCGAGACGTCGGTGACCAGGTCCTTGATGAGCGGGAATGACTTCAGGGGATGCACGGTGACCGGTCCGGCGGGGAGGTCGTCCACGCGGGTCTTGCACATCAGGACCGGATGACCGTTGACCTCTGCGCTGCAGGATCCGCACTTGGCGGCCTTGCAGTTCCACCGGCAGGCCAGGTCGGTGTCGAGATTGTGCTGCACGTAGTGCACCGCGTCGAGGATCACCATGCCGGCAACAACCGGGACCTGGTAGGCGACTTCGGCGGTATCCCCGCCCGGAACCCCCTTGAGCACCCTGAGCGTCAGGGTCTCGCCGGTGAGTCCGCTGGCGGTCAGCACGTCCTCGATCGGCGCGTCGACGGACGGCTTGGGCTGATCCACGACTGCCATTACTTCTTCTTCCTTCTGGTGCCGACCGCACGTGCCGTTTCGGTCAGGTATCCCTTGGGAAGTTTGGCCGCATCGTAGAAGCGGCTGCGCTCGAGCAAGGGACGGAGGCGATCCGGCAGCGGGATGAGGGGAACGCTCGCGACCCCCATGCCGTCGTCCCCGCGTCGGGTCACGAAGTTGATCTTGCCGAACTCCGCGTCCTGCTCGAGGTGATCGAAACGCCACTGCGAGCCCCGGCTCTCGCGCCGTTCGATCGCGCTGCGAACGATCGCCTCCGAGATCGTGAGCATGTTGGTGATCTCACGGCACGTGTGCCAACCCGGATTGAGCGCGCGCCCGCCGGCAACGCGGATGCGCGCGCTCCGCTCACGGAGCGTGAGGATCGCCGCGAGCGCGCGCTGGAGCGACTCCTCGCTTCGCCCGATGCCGGCGTCGTCCTGCATCGCCAGCTGCAGATCCTCGTGCAGCTTGTACGGATTCTCGGCCGGCGCGGAACCGTTGGCGTCGCCGCCGAGCGGCTGGAGCAGTGCCGCCTGCTCGGCGGCAATCTGCGCATCGTCAATGGCTCGCGTCGCGCCGTCCGTCCTGGCGAACGCTGCGGCCGCATCCCCCGCGCGCCGACCGAACACGAGGATGTCCCCCAGCGAGTTGCCGCCAAGGCGATTGGCGCCATGCAGGCCGCCGGCAACCTCGCCGGCCGCGTAGAGCCCGGGCACGGTCGTCGCCGCCGTCTCGGGCTCGNNGATGCCAGCGCATGGAACTGTTCGTACATCGACGGCAACTTGCGCTTCACGTAGTCGGCGCCGAGGTGACGGACATCCAGGTACGCGCCGCCGTGGGGTGTGCCCCGGCCCGCCTGCACCTCTTTGTAGATCGACCGAGCGACCACATCGCGTGACGACAGTTCCTTCTTGACCGGGTCGTAGTCGAGCATGAAGCGCGACCCCTCGGCGTTGAAGAGCAGGCCGCCCTCGCCGCGCACGGCCTCGGTGACCAGGATCCCGCGCGCACCCGGTGGCCAGATCATGCCTGTGGGATGGAACTGAACGAACTCCATGTCGAGCAGATCGGCACCTGCCTCGTAGGCCATCGCGGCGCCGTCGCCGGCGCACTCCCACGAGTTGGAGGTGAAACGGTACATGCGTCCCCATCCCCCGCTTGCGAGCACAACAGCGCCGGCCTTGAAGGCAACGAAGCCTCCGGTGTTGCGGTTGTAGCCGAAGGCACCGCACACCCGGTCACCCGATTTCAGGAGGCTGGTGAGCGTGTACTCCATGCACACGTTGACGCTCTGCGTGTGCACCATCTTGTCCTGGCACGTGCGGATGAGCTCGAGCCCAGTGCGGTCGCCGACATGCGCAAGCCGTTTCCAGGAATGCGCCCCGAATGCGCGCTGCATGATGCGCCCATCCTCGGTGCGATCGAAGAGGCCACCCCAGCGTTCGAGCTCGAGGACACGGTCGATGACCTCGTGCGCGTAGAGCTCGACCATGCGCCAGTTGTTGAGCAACTGGCCGCCGAGCATCGTGTCCGCGAAATGGACTTCCCAGCTGTCCTCCGGGTCGACGTTGCCGATGCCGGCAGCAATGCCGCCCTCGGCCATCACCGTATGGGCCTTGCCGAGCAGCGATTTCGTGACCACGGTGACGCTGCAGCCGGCCTCCGCCGCGGCGATTGCGGCGCGCATACCGGCACCGCCGGCACCGACAACGAGGACGTCACACTCGATGGTGTCGTATGGCTCGGGAGATGCTGCCATCTCAGAAGACGATGTGCGGATCGATGACGATCCCGGCTCGCAACAGGTGGATGTAGACATCGGTGATGACGACGCTGAACATGCTGCACCAGGCCCAGAGGGGGTGGCGCTGGTTGAGCACGGTCACCCACTGCCACGCGCGGTAGCGCGCCTGTCCCAGCCGCGACTTCGAGTAGCAGTCGAGTCCACCACCGACGAGATGGCGCCACGAGTGGCACCCGAACGTGTACCCGCTCAGCAGGATGACGTTGACGAGCATGATCCCCGTGCCGAGTCCGAGCTGCACGTGACCGTCGGGCGCCCAGAACGCCAGATACACGTCGTACCAGAGGAAGCCCGTGACGATCAGCACGAGGTAGAAGAGGAATCGATGGAGGTTGTTGAGGAAGAGCGGGAATGCCGTCTCGCCACGGTATTTGCGGTGGCGGAGCTCGCCGACCGCGCACGACGGCGGATCCCAGAAGAACGAGCGGTAGTACGCCTTCCGGTAGTAGTAGCACGTGGCGCGAAACAGCAGGGGCGACCCCAGCACCCAGAGCGCAGGACTGACGGGGCCGGTCGACCAGATGGTCGGCGAGTAGAAGGGTGAGAGATATGACCCGCTCTGATTGATCCCGCCGGTCAGAAATGCGGTCCAGATTGAATAAAGACCGAAGAGGCCGAGCACCGTGACCACAGTCGCCGGCAACGCCCACCACGGAAGCGAATCGAGGATGCGCTCGATAGGCCCGGGACCGCTATGAGGTGCGGAGGCGAGCGATGCGGGCGATACCTTGGTGACCTGGGTGGACAAGCGATGACCATCCTAGCGTTGCCACTGCCGTACGCGACCTCGCGGGATCAGCCGGAATCACCCCCGCGCAGCGACCGCCTCAGCAAACATCTGGCGATCGGCTGCTGACACGCCACCGATGTCGGAGAGCACGTTGACAACGTCGCCGACCACGAGCGTCGACGGCGGCGCGACGCGAGCCGCTCGTGCAGCCGCCGCGATGCTCCCGATCGGTGCTCGCACGACCAGCTGGTCCGCGGTCGTCGCCTGCGAAATGATCGCCGACGGCCGGTCCGGCCCGAGCACCGCCGAGAGGCGTCCAGCAATGGCCTCGAGGTCGGCCGGCATCAGGATGACCAGGGTGTCGACACTCTGCGCCAGGGCCTCGAGCGAGTTCAGGTCGCCACCCACCCGATGGCCGGTCACGAACGCCACCGACGCTGCGACGCCCCGGTGGGTCACCGGGATTCCTGCCGCCGCGGGAGCGGCGAGGGCCGCGCTCACGCCGGGAATGACCCGTACCGGGACTCCGGCGCGGCGAAGCGCTTCCATCTCCTCACCACCCCGTCCGAAGAGAAACGGGTCGCCGCCCTTGAGGCGAACCACGAGGTCTCCGGAGCGAGCGGCGGCGATCATCGCCGCGTTGATGTCCTCCTGCCTCTTCGATCGGCGACCCGAGCGCTTGCCGGCGTCGACGAGGCGCGTGCGCGGGCCGCACAGTCGCAACACGCCGGGCCCGACGAGGGCGTCGTGGAAGACGACGTCCGCATCGGCGAGGATGGCTCGCGCGCCCATCGTGAGCAGATCCGGGTCACCCGGTCCGGCGCCCGCGAGCACCACCTCCCCCATCGGCACAGCCGGCTCGACGGTCCGAGCACCCTGCTCGATCGCCAGCGCCAGGGCCGCGGCGTCGGCGTCGCTGCCGTCACGGAGCATCGACGTGGCTCGAGAACGGAGCAATCGCCGGTAGGCCCGCAACTGAGAGTCGCCCGAAACCCCGGCTCGACGGAGCCGGCGTCGCATGCTTCCCATCAGCTGCGTGAAGGGTCCCCACTCCTCGCCGAGCAGCATCTCGATGCGCTCGCGCAGTGCCCGGGCCAGAAAGGGGCTCTCGCCCGATGTGGAGACCGCGATCTGAAGCGGACCACGCTTCACGAGCGCCGGAGCGATCCAGTCGCATTGGTGGGTGACGTCGGCGACGTTGAGGAGCACCCGCTCGCGGTCTGCCTCGGCCCGGGCGGCGCGCTGGGCTTCCGGATCGTCACTCGCATCGATCGCGAGATATGCGCCGGTCAGGTCACCAGGCTGGAACGAACGGTGGAGGTGGACGACGGTCGCACCCGCCGTACGGAGGCCACCGGATTTCTCGTCCGCGAGCGCGGTGTCGCCGAGCACCACGCAGCGCCGCTCGTGGAGATCCAGGACGACCGGGTAGTACGCGGCATTCACACCGCACCTTCGCGTGCGGGCACGGCCACCCGCTCTGGAGCACCAGGCACCTCGATGGGCGGATGGAGCAGGCATTCCTTGTGGGTGTCGCTCTCCCACCACCAGCGCCCGGCCCGTTCCTGCTCCCCGGGCTTGGTCGCGCGTGTGCATGGCGCGCACCCGATCGACAGGTAGCCCCGGTCATAGAGCGGGTGCTGGCGGATGCCGTGATCCCGGAGGTAGTCCCACACCTGGTCACGACTCCAGGTGGCGAGCGGCACGATTTTGGTCATGCCATCGTGCCCGGGATCGCTGGCGACCACCGGCGTGGCGGCGCGCGTCGGCGTCTGATCTCGACGCAGCCCCGTGATCCAGGCGTCGTACTCGCGCAACGCCCGTGCCAGTGGATTCACCTTGCGAACGGCGCAGCACTGATTGCGCAGCGGTACCGACTTCCGGAAGAGCATGTCGCCGTGTTCGGACGTCATCGCCTCGACTTCCTTCGCCTCCGGGGCGAGAATGCGCAGCCGTATCGGGAATTGCCCGCGGACGTACTCGATATAGTCATGCGTCTCCTCATGGAGCCGTCCGGTGTCGAGGGTGAGCACTTCGGGCTCGGGCACGATCCTGCAGGCAAGATCGATCAGCACCATCGACTCCGCCTGGAAGCTCGCGACCAGAGCGACGCGGCCGAACCGCCGGTAGGTCCAGGCGAGGATGTCCTCGGCTGTCGCATTCTGCAGGTCGGTTGCGTTCATGCCGTCACCTCCACCAGCGCGTGACGTTCCGCGAGCTCCGACACACCCTGGCGCCTGCACCAGTCGCCAAATGTTTCCTCCGGAAGGTGCGTGCGCGCGTATTCGTACATCGGCCCGCGCAGCAGGCGCGGAATCTCCTCGAGCTTGACGTTGTGCATGTAGAGCTCGTTGAGACGCGTGCCCTCGGCATCACCGCCGAGAAAGACGTCGTACTTTCCCAGGGTCGTACCCACGAAGCCGACATCGCCGAGGTACGGCCTCGTGCACCCGTTGGGGCACCCGGTCATCCGGTAGCTGATGCGCGTGTCAGCAACGCCGGCGTCGCGTTGTACGACCGCGATCTCGCGAATCAGCGCCGGCATCGCCCGCTCCGACTCGGCAACCGCAAGCCCGCAGGTGGGGTATGCGGGGCAGGCCATCGAATGCCGGATCGTGCTGGGCTGCGACTCAGACCGCGCAACTCCCCAACGATCAAGGATCGTCGTCAAGATGCTGCGGTTTCGGTCCGTGAGATTGGTGAACAGGATGTTCTGCTGGGGCGTGAGCCTGAGCTCGGGGCGCAAGGTCTCGACCACCTCGCGCAGCGCGGACCGCAGCCCGCCCGCGTCGGTGTCATCGATACGTCCATTCTCGACAAACAGCCCGTAGCAGTGGTTGCCATCTCCCTGCTCGTGCCAACCGAGGTGATCGTCGACCGGACCCCAGTGCAGCCGGCGCGACGGCTCGAGCGTGAACGTGAGCCGTGAGGCGACCTCGTCACGGAACCAGTCGATGCCGCGGTCGGCGATCAGATACTTGAGCCGGGCGTGACGCCG
>PLDZ01000231.1 GCA_003136295.1 Candidatus Dormiibacterota bacterium | reverse complement strand
GCGGCTGCGCAGATCGATGTCCGCGAGTCGGTGCGCGACCCGCTGCACGATGCCGACGTCAACGTGGTCGGGACCGTGAACGTCCTTCGCGCTGCAGTCGACGCGGGGACGCGCCGCGTCGTTTTCGCGTCGAGCGGCGGCGCGATCTACGGTGACACCGACGTGATCCCGACGCCGGAGGAGCACCCGTGCCTGCCCGCTTCTCCGTACGGGACCGCGAAGCTCTGTGCGGAAGCGTACGGAGGAACGTTCAGCCGGCAGGCGGGCCTCGAATTCGTCGCGCTCCGCTACGCCAACGTGTATGGACCTCGCCAGGATCCTCACGGCGAGGCCGGGGTCGTCGCCATCTTCGCCACCCGGCTCGTGCACGGTGAACCGGTCGTGATCAACGGCGACGGCACCCAGACTCGCGACTACGTCCATGTCCACGACGTGGTGCGCGCCAACCTCGCGTCGATCGCCGGCCCCACCGGCGTCTACAACATCGGCACCGGTGTGGAGAACGACGTCAACACCGTGTACCGGATGCTCGCCGCCGCAGCCGGAGTCAGCGCGAGCGCCGAGCACGGCCCGACCAAACCGGGTGAACAGCGACGTTCGTGTCTCGACACCGCCGGTACTCGCCGGCGGCTCGGCTGGAGCGCGGCCATCGGCTTCGACGACGGCGCGCGATCGACCGTCGAGTACTTCAGGACCGCAGACTAGCTAGCCGTCGAGCTGTGACCGGGCACGCTCGAGGTTCGTCGATCCGCGACTGCGCAGCGTCGTCCCCGCATCACGCAGTGCATCATCACTGGCGTACTCGGGTGCTTCGGCCAACCGCGCTGACCACCCCAGCTCGTCGACCGCATGCTCGAGCGCGGCCCGCGCCTCGTCCAGGTTCGCGTCAACGGGGATTCCGGCGATGCGCTCCAATGCCTGCGCGCAGCCGTCCAGGCGGCGTCTGATCGCGTGCGGGGCGCTCGCGTCGTCGCGGGCGGTCCCGCCGAGCTCATTCGCCGCCTCTGTCGCAGTGCCGAGCACGGCCACAAGCACAGCCCGCGGGTCTTCCTCGACGCTCGCGCCGGCTCCCATCATCCGGTAGGCGCCGATCAGAAAGAGCACCACCGCCAGCGCGGCGATGACATAGATCGCCGTTGCAGCCGGTCTCCGCCGGTTACTTGTAGCGGAAGGTGATACGCCCGCGCGATAGGTCGTACGGGCTGAGCTCGACGCGCACGCGGTCGCCGATCAGGATGCGAATGTAGAACTTGCGCATCTTTCCGGAGGTGTAGGCGAGCACGTCCTGACCCGTCTGCAAGCGCACCTTGAACATCGCGTTGGGCAGCGGCTCGACAACGGTCCCGTCCATCTCGATGGTCTCTTCCTTGACCTCGACCTNNGCGTATCACGGAGCCGTTCCCTGGTAACGTCATCTCGATGGCGGCACGAGATCGATCCCCGTTCCTTGACGCGCTGCGCGAGCGCGTGCTCGTTTTCGACGGCGCGATGGGTACCAGCCTGCAGGCCGAGAACCCGGGCGTCGACGATTTCGGTGGTGCCGCGCTGGAGGGATGGATGGACGGTCTCGCCATCCACGCGCCCCGGATCGTCGAGCGCGTGCACCGAGGTTTCCTCGATGCCGGGTGCGACGTCATCGAAACCTGCACCTTTCAGGCAACGCGTCCCCGCCTCGAGGAGTGGGGCCAGGGAGGCGTGACCACCGAGCTAAATATCTCGGCCGCCCGACTCGCGCGGCGGATCGCCGACGAATATGCCGCGGACGGCCGCCCGCGCTTCGTCGCCGGCAGCATGGGTCCGACCGGGTTCCTGCCCGCTTCGAGCGACCCGGCGATGAGCCGGCTCGGGTTCGCCGACCTCGTACCCGTGTATCGCGAGCAGGCCGAATCGCTCATCGAAGGCGGCGTCGACGTGCTGATCATCGAGACGCAGCAGGACATCCTCGAGACCAAGGCCGCCGTCTTCGGCGCACGCGCCGCGGCAGCTGCCGCCGGTCGCCCCGTCGCGATCATGACCACCGTCTCACTCGACGTCACCGGGCGGATGCTGCTCGGAACCGACGCGGCGGCGGTGCTCGCCATCCTCGAGTCGTTGCACGTCGATGTCATCGGGTTCAACTGCTCGACAGGCCCCGAGCACATGCGCGAACCGATTCGGTACATCACATCGCACACCGCTCTGCCGGTCGCGTGCATCCCCAACGCGGGCCTCCCGATCAATGTCGAGGGGCGCGCGCACTATCCGCTCGAACCGGTGCCGATGGCGACCGAGCTTGCAAGCTTCGTCAGCGAGTACGGCGTCAGTATCGTCGGCGGGTGCTGCGGATCGACCAACGAGCACATCCGCGAGCTGGTGGCGCGTGTCGGCGCGGCGGTGCGCGGCCAGGTGACGCCGGACATCGAGCCGCGCCTGGCGAGCAGCATGCACGCCATCGAGCTGCGTCAACAGCCGGCGCCGTTGCTCATCGGTGAGCGCGTCAACGCTCAGGGATCAAGGGCGATCAAGCGCCTCCTCCTGGCCGACGACTACGACGGCATCCTCGGCATCGCGAGGACGCAGGTCGAAGGTGGCGCGCACGCCCTCGACCTGTGCGTCGCCGTCACCGAGCGAAGCGACGAAGCGGAGCAGATGCAGACGGTCGTCAAGACGCTGCAGATGAGCATCGACGCGCCGCTGGTCATCGACAGCACCGACGCCGACGTCATCAAGGCCGCCCTCGAGGTGTACCCGGGTCGGGGCATCGTCAACAGCGTCAACCTCGAGAACGGACGCGTGCGCTGCGACGCTGTGCTGCCCTCGGTGCGAGACCACGGCGCCTGCGTCATCGCGCTGACGATCGACGAGCAGGGCATGGCGCGCAGCGCCGAGCGCAAGCTCGAGATCGCTCGCCGTATCCACGATCTTGCCCGCGATGACTTCGGTCTGGCTCCCGATCAACTGATCTTCGACGCGCTCACCTT
>PLDZ01000196.1 GCA_003136295.1 Candidatus Dormiibacterota bacterium | reverse complement strand
GCGTGATCCGAGTCCTCATCCGGGCGATGCTCGCCCTGCCGCTGTTCGGAGCGGGCATCGGGGCCGCGTCGAGCGTCGCCAGTTCGGGACCGGCTGCACCGCTCTGCGCTCAGGCCGCATCTCTGCACCGGGTCGGGCTCGTCGTCGAGCACGGCGATGGACTGGTGATCCGGCGCTGCGTCGGATTCGACAGCGCCACAGCGACAGCTCTGGCCGTGCTGCAGGCCAGCGGGCTCGAGGTCGGCACCTCGGGTTACGGCGGAGGGCTGGGCGCAGCCGTTTGCCAGATCGACAATGAGCCCGCGTCCTACCCGCCGGGCTGCTTCACAGCCTCCGGTTCGTACTGGGTCCTGTTCGTCTCGCACGCCGGTGGTGCCTGGGTCACCTCGGATCTCGGCGCATCGAGCGAGACGGTTGCCGGCGGTGATGACGTCGGCTTCCGCTTCGACTCACAGACGGGCGCCGACCCACCGCCGGCGTCGCCGGCCGGCACATGCCCCGTGATGACACCGCCGCCGGCGCGAACAGCGGCGCCTTCGAGTCGGGAAACCGTTGCGCCGCGCGCAGCGTCGTCAACTCCCTCGGCACCTCCATCGCGCTCAGCGACCTCACTCCCGACCGCGACCCCGACCGGAGCGGTGCTCGGGGTCGCCACACCGGCGGCGAGCCCCGGATCGATCGGATCGTTGAGCGGCTCTGGCTCCCCTCCCGGGATCAATCTCGGCCTGCTGCTCACGGCGGTCGGGGCTGGAGGGCTGCTCGGCCTGCTCGGCGTTCGGATTCTGGGGAGGCGCACCGTGTGAACCCACGAGCGCTCGCCGCCTGGTCGGTCTCGGGAATCACCGTCGCGCTGGCTTCGGGCAACCCCGTCTACCGCGCACTGGCGCTGCTCTGCGCCGTCAACGTGCTCGTCGCCCTTGGCCGGCCGGAGGTGTCGCTTCGAGGGCTGACGATCGCGCTGGTGGTCGCCGGGCTCATCGCGATGGCGGTCACGACCCTCGCGAGTCACACCGGTGATCACGCCTTCCTGGTGCTGCCGGCCGCGATCCCTGTGCTCGGCGGTCGGTTGACAGTCGAGGCCGCGATCTTCGGGGCGTCCGCCGGCCTCGGGATCGCCGCGGCTGTCCTGGCTGCGGCTCCACTCTCGCTGGTGCTGACGCCGAACTCGCTCGTCGACGCGCTCCCGAGCGCCCTGGCGCGGACCGGTGCGGCAATCGGCACCGCACTCAATCTCATCCCCGGAATCGCCCGCAGCGCGACCGAGATACGCGATGCGCAACGCATGCGTGGATGGCGTCCCCGCAGGGTTCGCGAATGGCCCGATCTTGCGGTGCCGGTGGTGCTGACCGCGCTCGAGGGTTCGATCACGCTGGCTGAGGCCATGGAGGCTCGCGGGTATGGGTCGGGAGCGCGCACTCACTACAGCGACCTGGTATGGCGAGCGGCGGACGTCGTGGTGTGCGTGGTTGCGCCCGCGGCTGCGCTCGCGTTCGTGCTGCTCCGCGTCACCGGCGTCATCTCCGACTGGTACCCGTTTCCCAACGTGTCGTTGCCGCCGGTCAACGTGTTCGGCGTCGCCTGCTGCCTGGCGCTCGCCGTCCCCGCCCTGGTGTGGCGGCGATGACACAGCAATCCGCGGTCTCGCTGACCGGCCTCACCTACCGGTACCCCGGTGGGCGGACGGACGCGCTCGACATCGCCGATCTGCACATCGGTGAGGGCGTGACCCTGGTCACGGGTGCCTCGGGTTCGGGGAAGTCGTCGCTGCTGCGCGTGTTCAACGGATTGGTGCCGCATTTCCACGGCGGCACCATCGGCGGAAGCGCCGCGGTGTGCGGCCACGATGTCATCAGCACAGCCACGCGCGTGCTCGCGACCAGCGTCGGCTTCGTCTTCCAGGACCCCGAGTTGCAATCGGTGTACCCCACCGTCGAGCGCGACGTCGCATTCGGGCTGGAGAACCTCGCCGTGCCGGCTGCGGCCATGCCAGGGCGGGTCGCGGACGCGCTCGAGAAGACCGGCATCGCGCATCTCCGTGGTCGTGCGGTGAGCACGCTCTCCGGCGGCGAGCGGCAGCGCCTCGCGCTCGCCGGGGTGCTGGCGATGCAACCCCGGGTGCTCGTGCTCGACGAACCGCTTTCGCAGCTCGATGAGGACGGAGGGCGCTCGGTGGTCACGATCCTCGGAGCACTCGCCGGCGACGGGACGGCGGTGATCATCGCCGAGCACCGTCTGGACCAGCTGGCGCGACTCGGTGGACGAGTGCTGGCGATTGAAGCTGGACATGTGGTCGACGTGGGAAGTCGCGCGGCGAGGCGGGTCGTCGAGACGGCCGCATCCCATACGCGGTCCTCTCCGGCGGCGCGGGTTGCATGGGAATTGAGCGGCGTTGCGACCGGCCCGGCGCGCACGCCCCTCCTCGAAGGAGTCTCCCTGGATGGCCGAGAAGGCGAGGTCGTCGCCCTTGTCGGCCCCAACGGAGGCGGCAAGACCACCCTGCTCCGCACCATCGCCGGGCTGCTCGCGCCCCTCTCAGGTCGCGTGCATCGCGAGCCGGGCAGAGTCGCGTTCCTCCCGCAAAACCCGATGGCACTCCTCCACCGAGCGAGCGTCGCAGCCGAGGTCTCATGGACCGTGCGTCGCGATCCGCAGAACGATGGTGTCGCGACGCTGCTTGCGGAGTTGGGCCTCGCTCATCTCGCGACCCGAGACCCGCGCGATCTCAGCACCGGTGAACGGCAGCGAGCGGCGATCGCAGCCGTGCTGGCCGGCCAACCGCGCATCGCCCTCCTCGACGAGCCAACTCGCGGCATGGATGACGCTGCTCGCGACGCGCTCTGCCGCGCGATTCTTCGCCTGCGAGCGGCCGGAAGCTCGATCGTTATTGCCACACACGACAAGAACCTGACGGCGGCACTGGCGGANNCTCATCTCCGTCGCCGGGCTCGCGCTGTTCCTGTGGCCGTTCGTGGCAGCCGACACGCCGCCAGCGGCAACGTCGGTGGCGCTGAGCCTCGGCGTCGTCGCCGTGCTGATGTTCGTGGAAGCCTCCACACGACGGCTCGACGCCCGGCGTTTTGCCCTGCTGGCGGCGATTGCCGCCATCGATGCTGGATTGCGGCTCGTGCTCGTCACCGGGCTGGGTGGGTTCAGCCCGATCTTCTTTCTCATCCTCGCGGCAGGCTATGTGTACGGGCCCACGTACGGTTTTCTCGCCGGGTCCGTGTCGCTGCTCGCGTCGGCGGTGGCGACGGGCGGGATCGGGCCATGGCTTCCGTACGAGATGCTGGGATGCGGCCTCGTGGGGCTGATCGCGGGTCTGGCGGGCTTTCGGCGATCCGGCCCCGTCACCTGGCGGGACATCGTGGTCCTGGCAACTGTCGGTGCGGTCACGGGGTTCGCCTACGGCGCCCTTCTCGATATCTGGGACTGGACCACGTTCTACCGGGGTGCGCCGGGCTTCGGGTGGGAGCCCGGGCTGGCGCCGNNCGTTCTCGGTGCGCCGGTGCTCGCCGGGTTGATCCGGATGCGTTCGCGCTTCAACGTCGTCGTGCTGGATTCCATGCGTCAGGGCGCGGCCGGTCTCGGCGCCTCAGTCATCCCGAGGTGAGCGCGAGCACTGAAAAGACGACTGCCACGATGGCGCCGATGACGAGTGGGAGCTTCGACATGGGCCACGGGGTTCGCCGGCTCACGGCGAACGTCACGCCGAGCGTGACCGCCATGCCGGCGCCATACAGATAGTGGAGTTCGTGCACGGGCCGATTGCCCATCAGGTAGAGCGCGGCCCCCAGGATGATCTGGACTGCCACGACGAGCAGCAGGAGCCTGAGATAGATCTTGAGTACGAGCCCCACCAGCGGTGTCGCCAGCGAGATCAGCGCGACGAGCGCACCGACCACCGACGCGACCACGAGGATGAACCCGAGCTTCTGATGCACGGTCACCCAATCGATCGAGGCGATCATCAATCCGGCCAGTACTGCTCTTCGCGAATCACCTTGTTGTCGAAGCCCGCGCGGCGCATGATCGCCCGCGCTCCGCTGATCATCCCGGGATGACCGCAGAGGAAGACGCCGCCGTGGCCGGGGTGCATCCCCGCAGCGTCCGCGTACTTGCGCATGATGTCCTCGACCCTCCCCCACTCGCCCCGCCATTCGGGGTCTTCCCACGGGCGGCTCACCGTCGGCACGTAGGTGAACCAGTCGAACTCCTGGTCCAATGCCACCAGCTCGTCCGCGTAACCCAGCTCCACCGACCGGGCGGCACCCTGGAGGAGCAACACCGGGAGCGGCGTCCACTCACCGGCCCGCACCTGAGAGGCGACGGTGCGCAGGAAGCTCACGAACGGAGCAACCCCGGTCACCGTGGCGACAAACAGATGTGGTTCCGCCGCCAGCGGTGTGTCGCGGAGGAACAGGCCCTTGGTGCGTTTGCGGACGATCAGCTCGGCGCCCACCCCGAGTGCGAAGAGCGGATCCGATAATTCGCCGTCCGGCACGCGCTCGATGAACAGCTCGATGTCGCCTTCGAGCGGCGACGAGCAGATGGAATACGGCCGCTCGATCACCCTGCCATTCGATTGGAGCCCCAGCGTGACGTACTGGCCAGGTCGGTACGGAAGCTCGATTTGGGGATGGATCCGGATGATCCACAGGTCGGGCGCGGGGTCGCGTCGTGACACGACGGTCGCGGTGGCGTATTTTTCCGGATCCATCATGGCGCGCTGAGAGTGTAGGGGGAAGCTCAAGGCGCGCCTCTTTTGTCAGAAGAGTGGAGACTGTCAAGCAATGCACGGTCCCCTCGCGCTCGTCGGCGGCGACGAGTTCAACCCAGGTAACGAGCATCAGGACGAAATTCTTCGCGACGCGTGTGCCGGGCGACCGGCCTATGTGGTCGCGACCGCGGCGCAGGACTTCGCGTCGGGAGCGGTCGAGGCAGCGCGTCGCTGGTTCGCCGGACTCGGCCTCGAAGTACGCGAGCTGCGCATCCGCACGAAAGAGGACGCGCGATCCCCGGAGGTCGTGGCGGAAGCCGCCAAGGCCGGTCTTGTCTACATCGCGGGCGGCGATCCCGGCTGGGTGGTGGAGGTCCTTCGGGCAAGCCCGGTCTGGAAAGCCATCGCCGCGGCATGGCGGGCTGGAGCCGCACTCGCCGGCTCATCCGCCGGTGCCATGGCACTCTGCGAGTGGTGCCTGGTGCAGACCAGCTGGCCGGGCGAGGTCGACGAGCGTTCGGTCGATGCCCTGGGCCTGATCCCGGGTTGCGCGATCCTGCCCCACTTCGACGTCCTCGGCGACGCCTGGGTTCCGTGGGCGCAGGAGGGACTCGGCCAGGACACACAGGTCATCGGCATCGACGAGCGCACGGCGGCCGTGCTCCGTGATGGCCGCTGGGAGGTGGTCGGACCGGGCGCTGTCACGATCCTGCAAGGGTCGCTGCGCCATCGCCACATCGAAGGCGAAAAGATCGAAGGAATGTCGAATCCGGAACCTTAACCCTGCTCAGGCCGTAATCCGACCGTAACCCTGGTCCGTTTACATCTATGACAGGCTGGATAACCTGAACAGCGAAGGCATCACGAGAGACCACGAGCGACATGAGCTTCCAAAGCGCGATCACTGACATGGACGCGGCAAAGGCCCGCGCCGAAGACCTGAAAGCCCGGCGGAGGCTTCGCATCGAGCACATTCAGCGGCTCGAACGCGTCCTCGACAGCGTCGAGCACCACAACCTGCAGCGTGACC
This sequence comes from Candidatus Dormiibacterota bacterium, assembly GCA_003136295.1. Classification (GTDB taxonomy): domain Bacteria; phylum Chloroflexota; class Dormibacteria; order Aeolococcales; family Aeolococcaceae; genus Palsa-851. Next base: position 3,314 of record PLDZ01000196.1, on the reverse strand, counting down.
GTCAAGTACCGGCGTCCATGTGGCGCCAGCTCCAAGAGCTCGAGGTGGTTCTGCCGGTGCCCGCGCCCGCGGCNNCCCCACCGCGTCGCGTACGACGACACGCACGACGACTGACCTCACCGCCTGACGCGGGTCTGGCACACTCAGCGGACGTGACCACCGCTGAACGCATGGCGCTCGTCGAGCGCAACACCGCCGAGATCATCGGCGCCGATGAGTTGCCGCCGCTGATGGACGCCGGCCTCGAGCTGCGCCACTACATCGGGTTCGAGATCTCCGGCAAGGCGCACCTCGGCACCGGGCTGATGAGCATGGCGAAGGTGCGCGATCTCACCGCGGCCGGAGTGCATTGCTCCGTCCTCCTTGCCGATTGGCACACCTGGATCAATGACAAGCTCGGCGGCGACCGCGACCTGATCCGCCGCATCGCGACCGGATACTTCACTGAAGCGTTCCGTGCCTCGCTCCTGTGTGTCGATGCCGACCCGGGAACGGTCGAGTTCGTGCTGGCCTCAGACCTGTACAGGAGCGACGACGAATACTGGGCGACGGTGATCGAGGTGAGCAAGAACACGACACTTGCGCGGATGCAGCGCAGCATCAGCATCCTCGGCCGGCAGGAACGCGAGAGTGTCGATTTCGCCAAGCTCATCTACCCCGCGATGCAAGCCGCCGACATCTTCACGCTCGGCGTGCACATCGCCCACGCGGGCATGGATCAGCGCAAGGCACACGTGATCGCGCGCGACGTGGCCACGCAGATGCGCATCCATGCAATTCGCGGCGTGAACGGGGCGCCGATGAAACCGGTCGCCTTGCATCATCCACTCCTGCTCGGGCTCCGCCGTCCGCCGGTGTGGCCCGTGCCGCCGGAGTCGGCGCGCGACGTCTTCTCAGCGATGAAGATGAGCAAGAGCGATCCGGGGTCAGCCGTCTTCGTTCATGACAGTCCTGACGAGATCATGGGGAAGGTCCGAAAGGCGTTCTGCCCTCCCGGCGAGGTCGCCTTCAACCCCATCCTCGACTGGATCGAGAAGCTCGTCTTCGATATCGCGGGCGGCCCTTTCGTGGTCGAGCGCTCGGAGGCGAACGGCGGGCGGGTCACGTTCGACACCAAGGGCGAGGTGATCGCGGCCTACCTCGACGGGTCATTGCACCCGATGGACGCCAAGGCCGGGCTCGCCGCGCGGCTCATCGATCTGCTCGAACCCGCGCGCATCCATTTCGCGAAGCCCGAGATTCACGCAATGCTCGAGGAGATCGACGCGGCGATCGGCTAGCGAGTCAGCGCAGGCCGACAGCCGTCTGCACGCGCAGCAGGGTCGCNNGCGAGCGCGTCGACGATCGCATCAGCCACCGCGCCTTTCAGCACGCTGTAGGTCTTGCCCTCAAAGGTCCCCAGCGCGGCATCTGCGCTCACCTCGTGCAGGGCCGCGTAGATCTCGAGCAGGTTGGCGACTCCCGGACCGGCCGGATCCCGCACGGCGGGCTCGGTGTCAGTGGTTGCGCGAGCGATCTTGCGACGCACGACGTCGGGCGGATCGAGCAGCAGCACCGCGTGGCCGGCGCGCTCCGCGGCGATGCTCTTGCTCATCTTCTCGTCGGGCGTATCGAGTCCCATGACGCGCGCGCCGACCTGGCTGATCAACGGCGCGGGCACCTTGAACACCTTGCCACGCTGTGAGTTCAGCCGGTTGGCGAGGTCGCGACACAGCTCGATGTGCTGACGCTGGTCCTCACCGACAGGGACGAGGTCCGCGTCATACAGGAGGATGTCCGCCGCCTGCAGGACCGGGTACGTGAAGACTCCGGTGTTGATGCGCTCGCGCCCCTGCGCCTGGCTTCGTGCCTTGAACTGGGTCATCCGGTCGAGCCAGCCCATGGGCGTGAGCGTCTCGAGGATCCAGCACAGCTGTGAGTGCGCCGAAACATGCGACTGCACGAAGATCTCGCACCGCTCGGGGTCGAGACCGCAGGCGATGTACATCGCCGCCAACTCCAGGGTCAATGAGCGCAGGCGCTCGGGCTCCGGGTGCTGCGTCAACGCATGGAGGTCGACGATGCAGAAGTAGTTTTCGAATCGATCCTGGTCGCGGGCCCAGTTGCGGAGTGCACCGAGGTAGTTGCCGAGGTGGAGCCCGAAGTCCGGCTGGATGCCGCTCAGGACACGGGGGCGCGGGGCAGCGGTCTGTGACATCGCAGCCGCCAGCCTATCGTCAGGCGGTGCGACGGCGCTGCCGGCGCGGCTTCGCGACCGCCCGCGGCGACCAGCATGCCGCGACGAATCGGCTGATTTCCGCGGTCAGCCGCTCCGGTCGGAGGCGGAGCTCGAGGATGTTCGACGCCTCCACGAGGCGGGCGTTGGGGAGTTCGGCGGTGAGCACGCCCGCGTCTGAGAAGGGATGCACGGGATCGATGTGATGACCGATCACCAGTGCCGGCATTGTCATCTCGCGTCGCTGCGCGCTGTACGGCGCGATGTGGCTGAAGAACAGTCCCTTGAGCAGCGCGGCGCTCGGCACGGGATCCTGGCGGACCACGTCGAGCGCAACGTTGCCCCAGAACGGCACCAGCCGCCGCGGGATCCCGCGCAGCGCCGCGGCGATCGGGCGCATCAGGCGTCCCCCGAAGTGCAGCCCCACCAGCAGCGGACCAAACGCGATCACCGATGCAACCATCGCGTTTTCGAGCACCGGCATCTCGATGATCATGCCGCGCACTCGCCGCGGCGCCTTGCGCGCAATCTCGAGCGTCACATTCGCGCCGAGCGACGTCCCCCCGACGACTGCTTCGTCGATGTCGAGATGATCCAGCAGCGCGACCGCGTCGCCGGCGAACGACTCGATCGAATACTCCGCCATACCGTCTGGGCGATCGGAATGACCGTGCCCCAGCGGGTCGAGAGCGAGCACATGCGCCCCGCCCGATGCCAGCGCCAGCGCCAGGTGCTCCTGCATCGATGCGGGAATGAGCAACCCGGGCATGAGCAGGACCCAGCGCTTGCCCTCACCGAACTCGGTATAGGCCAGGCGATGGCCCCGCGCCGTGAATGACGAGCGCACGACCAGCGGCGGGTGAGCGACGGGCATCGCGTGCACTATGCCCCAAAGATTGCGCGAGCGCGACTGTCGCACTCGTCTTGAGCGCTGCGGGGACGCCGGACGGCTCAGCGCAGCTGCTGGATGCGNNTCGGCGTCGCTCGCCTCCAGCCGCGCGAAGGCGCCGTCGAGGTCGGCGGTGGCCAGGAGGATGTGGGCGTAGCTGCCCTTGGCCATCATTTCGGCGATGGTGCGGCGCTCGTCGTCGGTGATGCC
>PLDZ01000093.1 GCA_003136295.1 Candidatus Dormiibacterota bacterium | reverse complement strand
ATCGCTCCCTTTCCGTGGGCTCGTTCGATCTGTCCGAGCGCGGTCTGCAGTGCTCGATCCCGCTCAGTCGTCACCGGCTCACTCCTCTCGTCACGGGGCGCTCGAGCACGCCGCCCATTCGCTTCTACGACCGGCTCGACGGTATCGATGGTACGACTTGCTAGTGTGTTCGTCAAAGCTGTACTCCAAGGGGTGGTGGAATTGATTGGAGGTGCGGCGGGAATGCCGTAGGGGCGTCGCGACGGGCGGCGCGTCCGGGCTCACCGGGTGGGGCGAACATTTGTACTGTACAACCTTCACAAGGACGTGACAAGCCCGAAGTTGGGGCGCCGCGAAGCGTGCGCGGGCGGCGAGGATCACGAGCCGCAAGCGGTCGCCGGACCAGATCCTGGGATGGCGCCAATCACCTCACCACACAGCCGGAGCGCCGCCTGGACCGCGTGCGCTCGGTTCAACTCGCGCCCATGGTCCTGGTCGAGGCGGATGACCCGCAAGGTCGCGGCATCGGCGACGGCCACGAACACAAGCCCGGCCGGCTTGTGCTCGCTGGCGTCCGGACCGGCGACGCCGGTGATCCCCACGCCGAGGCTCGCCCGAAAACGCACCCGGACGCCCGTGGCCATCGCCCCTGCGACCTCGGGGCTCACCGCGCCATGCGTCGCAAGCAGGTGGCGGCCGACACCGAGGTGCTCGGCCTTGACGTCGTCTGCGTACGCGATCACCCCGCCCCGAACGTAGACGGACGACCCCGCGACCGCGGTGAGTGCGGCGCCCAGCAGCCCGCCCGTGCACGATTCGGCGACGGCGATGGTGAGCCCCGCGCCCGCGAGAGCTCGCCCCAGCGATGCCGCCTCGGGGAATGCGTCATCGAGGATCGGGAGGCGGTCATCACTGACGAAGTCCGGCGGACTCAGCTCGTTCACCCGTCAGCCGGCGATGCAGAGCGAGCTTGAGACGCAGTCCGGGCAGCGCCGGGTCACCGGTAGTTGGTGAACTGGAGGGGCACGTCGAGGTCGAGGTCGCGGAGCTGCTGGATGACCGCCTGCAGCTCGTCCTTGTCCTTGCTCGAGACCCGCAGCTGGTCGCCCTGNNGTTGCCCTTGGCCGCCGGCTCCGGCTTCTGTGCATCGAGCACCTTGAGATCGATCCCGCGCCGGTGCGCCTTGCTCTGCAGGACATCGATGATCGACTTGAGCTGGGCGTCGGTGCCGGTGAGCAATGTGACCGTCTCGTCCTCGAGGGTGATCTCGACGGTGATTCCCTTGAAGTCGTACCGGGTGGTGATCTCGCGGCGAGCCTGGTCGACGGCGTTGACCAGCTCCTGGCGGTCGAACTCGCTGACGACGTCGAAGCTGTGGTCCTGCGCCATGGGTGATGAGGATAGCGACACGCGGGACGGCGCATCGCTTCGCCTGCCGTCAGGGACGGACCGGGTCACCGCGTTTGTTCGAGGGTTCCACATCGCCAACGGGGATTCGCTCGGGACCTGGGTCAGTCGTCAGTCCCGCTTGGATCTCATGGACGCGAGGTGATCCGTCGCTTACTCCTCGCCCAGGTCGGCGAGCAGCTCGTCGACCTGGAACACATCCATGAGCACGTCGCGCGATTTGCTGCCCTCGAAGGGGCCGACCACGCCGTGCTCGGCGAGCTGGTCGATGAGGCGCGCCGCGCGGGTATAGCCGACGCTGAGCTTGCGCTGAAGGAGCGATGCGGCCGCACGACCCTCAGCGGCAACCGTGTGCGCTGCCTTCGCAAAGAGGGGATCGCGCTTGGACGCGTCGCGTGCCCATGAGACCGTCGCCTCGACGGTGAAGATCTCCTCCTGGTAGTCCGGCTTGCCCTGCAGCTTCCAGTGNNAGTTTCTCCGCTCCCATCTCATCAAGGATGACGCGCGAATCCACGCCGCTCGAGACCGCGAATGCGACTCGGCTCGGGATGTTCGCCTTGATCAGCCCGGTGATGATGTCGGCCGAGGGACGCTGGGTCGCGACAATCAGGTGGAGTCCCACCGCGCGTGCGAGCTGCGCGATCCGGCAGATCAGATCCTCGATCTCCCCCGCCGCGACCATCATCAGGTCGGCGAGCTCGTCGATGACGATGACGATGTAGGGCAAGGGCGCGACCCCGAGGCCGGGCGCCTTCTCGTTGAAGGCGACGATGTTTCGCGCGGCGTGGGATGCGAAGAGTTTGTACCGCTCCTCCATCTCCTTCACCGCCCAGCGCAATGACGCAACCGCCGCTTCGGGTTCGACGACGACCGGGACGAGCAGGTGCGGGAGGTCGGCAAAGTTGGACAGCTCAACCCGTTTGGGGTCGATGAGGATCATCTTGAGCTGCGCGGGGGTGGCCTGCAGCAGAAAGCCACCGAGCACCGCATTGATGCACACCGACTTGCCGCTGCCGGTTGCGCCGGCGATCAACAGGTGGGGCATGCGAGTGAGATCGCCGATCACAGGATGGCCGCTGACGTCGGCCCCAAGCGCGACGCTCAGCTTGTGGCGCCGATCAGCGAAGGCGGGCGACTCGATCGTCTCCTTGAGACTCACCAACTGCGCCGCCTTGTTGGGCACCTCGACGCCGATTGCCGATTTGCCCGGGATGAACGGCTGGATCCGGATCGGAGCGGCGAGCGCGAGGGCGAGGTCGGTCTGATACCCGAGGATGCGTCGCACCGGAACGCCCACCGCCGGTTGCAGCTCGTA
>PLDZ01000274.1 GCA_003136295.1 Candidatus Dormiibacterota bacterium | reverse complement strand
GTCGACATCGCGGTCGATCCGCTCGAGGGCACGACGCTGACAGCCCGCGGGATGCCGAGCGCGCTGTCGGTGATCGCGCTGTCACCGCGCGGGACGATGTTCGACCCCGGTCCGTGCGTCTACATGGAGAAGATCGCCGGCGGCGCCGCGATCGCCGACCTGCTCGACCTCGACCGGCCGCTGCCCCAGACCCTGCATCTCGTCGCGGAGCGCAAGGGAATCGACATCCGTGACGTGATGGTGGTGATGCTCGACCGCGAGCGCCACCACGAGGCGATGCGCGAGGTCCGCGAGGCCGGCGCGCGGGTCAGGCTGATCATCGACGGGGACGTGGCGGCGGCGATGCTGTCGGTCAGCGACAACTCGCCGGTCGATCTGCTGTGGGGGATCGGAGGGACGCCCGAGGGCGTGATCTCGGCGGCGGCGATCAAGTGCCTCGGCGGGCAGCTGCTCGGCCGGCTGTGGCCGCGCGACGACGACGAACGCACCGCCGCCGAGCAAGCGGGTTACGACCTCGAGGCCGTGCTCACCACCGACGACCTGGTGCGGGGCGACAACTGCTTCTTCGCCGCCACCGGGATCACCAGCGGCGAGCTCCTCGAAGGCGTTCGGTTCCTCGGGGAGGACCGCTGCCACACCCAGAGCCTGGTCATGCGATCGTATTCAGGAACCTCGCGCTACATCGACGCGGAGCACAATCTCGCGAAATTGCGCCGCCGCCGCGACCCGGTCGAGCTCGCGTCCAAGGGAGAGGCCCGCCCGAATCCAGGAAGCTGAAACCCGCTCCATCAAGGGCACGTTCAGGCCGAAGTGCCAGAATCGGAGCGCGGTATGAAGGTACGAATCCGCCCGAGCACGAACCTCATGCGCTGGTTCACGCCGGGGCTTCACGTCAAACGCTGGTTGCTCCTCCTGTTCGTGGCGATCGTGATGATCAGCCTCGCGGCGGGCTACATCCTGCGCGACCTCTACAGCGCGCCCTTCATCTTTCCGTCGTGGGTTGGCGACGTCACCCTCCAGTTCCTGCCCCGGCTGATCCGTGCCCTGCTCTTCGCCCTGGTCGGTGTCGGGCTGATCATCCTGAGCTTCTACAAGATCAGCCAGTCGATTCTCGGACCCTTCCTTCCTGGGCGGGGCAGCACTGATCGCGGGCTCGCCGAGCAACTCTTCAAGTTCCGTTCGCTGGCCAAGGGACCTCGCCTGGTCGCGATCGGCGGCGGCACCGGTCTGTCCGCACTGCTCCGGGGGGTCAAGAAGTACACGGGCAACATCGTCGCGATCGTCACCGTCGCCGACGACGGCGGCTCGAGCGGACGGCTTCGCGAGGAATATCGCGTGCTCCCACCGGGAGACATCCGGCAGTGCCTGACCGCGCTCGCCGAGACCGAGCCCCTCATGACCGAGCTGTTCCAGTACCGGTTCGGCGGCGAGGGAGCGCTCGCGGGGCACTCGTTCGGCAACCTCTTCATCACCGCGATGGCGGAGATCACCGGAGACTTCGAGCACGCGATCCGTGAATCCGGCCGGGTCATCGCGGTGCGCGGTCAGATCGTTCCGTCGACCCTTCACGACGTCGTCCTCTGCGCCACCGCGGGCAGCGAGGTGCGTGTCGGTGAATCGAAGGTCCCCTATGGGGTCGACCACATCGACCGCGTGTTCCTCGAGCCTCCCGATGCCCAGATCAACCCCGAGGCCGAGAACGCGATCCTCGCGGCCGAGTTGATCATCGTCGGGCCGGGGTCGCTGTACACGTCGATCCTGCCCAACCTGCTGATCGAGGGAATGGTCGAGGCGTTGCGCGCCAGCCCGGCGGTCAAGGTCTACGTCTGCAACATCGCCGGTCAACCCGGCGAGACCATGGGATTCTCGGTGAGCGAGCACCTCAAGACGATCGAGGACCACGTCGGTGTGACTCTGTTCGACTACGTGATCGTCAACAGCAACACCGGACTCCCGCTGCCGCCGTCAGCGGTGGAGGCCGGCGTCACCCGAGTCGGGTTCGACCGCGACCAGGCAACGCTCCAGCCGGTGAACTACATACTCGCCGACGTGGCCTCGTCGCAGATCTCCACTCACCACGACCCGGAGAAGCTCTCGAAGGTGATCATGAAGAGGATCTGGCGCTAGCGACTCCTAGGACGCTGGATCAGTACAGCAGGTCGTGGCGGACGCGAAAGGCCCACTGATGCGCGGCGCGCTCCGCGACCGCATTCCACGCCGCAAAACGGCGCCGGCGTATGGGGAGATCCCAGGTGCCGACGTATTCGGTGATCCGCTCGCTGAATCCCGACTTGAATCGATACAGGCCGTAGAGCGGGTGNNGGCGCCATCACCGCGGCATGCTCCTTGGTCGAGCCGCCGTCCTTGTACCAGGCCTTCTTGCCGATGTAGGTCGCGAAAACGCCGGCCAGCACCTCGCCGTCGAGTGATGCGAAGAACAACTGTCCCTGGCCGGCTGCGGCCTGGAGCCGCCAGTACTGGGAGAAGTACTCCCTGCTGCGCAGCGTGAAACCCGCTCGGTCACGCGTCGAGACCATGAGCGCGTACATGGTGTCGATGCTGGTGTCGTCAAGGGGCACCGGTACGACCGTCACTCCCCGGCGCTGTGCCAGGCGGATGTTGTAGCGGCTCTTCGGCTTGAACGACGCCAGCATCGCGTCCTCCTCCGCGCGAAGGTCGACGATGATCGTCGCCCTGCTGATCTGCACGTCGTGACGCGATTTCTCGAGTCCCATGTGTCGCAGCGCCGAGGTTGCCGCGGCGCTCTGCTCAATCTCGGGCTCCACCTTGATCGCGAACGCGTGACCCGCGGTGGCACGGAGCCCATCGAGCACCGCCGGCAACTGCGCGACGTCGGCAACGCCCGGCCCCTTGGGCACGTACTCGAGGACGCCAAGTCCTGGCACCGAATGGCACAGGACGAGCACGGCGACCTGTGGTGCCTGGTCCGACAGCAGATAGCGCGGCGCCCATCGATGCGCGCGCTTGAACTCACCCCACGCTCGCGTCTGGAGGATCTGTCCGCCATCCGGATTCCGGACCACCAAATCGTCCCAGCGACCGAGTTCCTGTGGAGTGGCGGGTCTCATCGTCCCAGGCGCCTGGCAGTCCGGTACACGCTGTAACGCAGCGATCGGACGCCCAGGTCCCACGTCCCAGCGCGCTCGACGGCAACGCCACCGAAGGACCGCTTGAACTGCGA
>PLDZ01000276.1 GCA_003136295.1 Candidatus Dormiibacterota bacterium | reverse complement strand
ATCCACACTCGGGTGCGGCCGTCGTCCAGGTCAGCATCCGCTGGCTGGATGCAGCGTAGCCGCAACGGCGTGATCGACATTCACTGAGTCAACCGAGGAGAACAGGTGGCCATCCAGGCGAACAAACCGAACAGCCGAATCTTCTTGCTTCTTGGAGTCGTGCTGGCGGCGGCGGCGGCGATTGCCGTGCTGCTCCTGGTGCGCTCCAATTCGCCGGCAAATCAAGTCAGCGTTGTCGTGTCCGACACCGCCATCCCCGCCGGGACCACGCTGACGCCCGCCATGGTCATCGTGACCCAGGTCCCGGCGACGGCGAAGCCCGGCGACGCATATACCGATCCGGTCGCGGTGGTCGGTAAGGTCACCCAGGTTGCGCTCGCCAACAACACGCCGTTGGTTCCTGGTTTCTTCTCGACCCCTGCGCTGTCGATCACCTCGAGCGGCACCGGTACGACCGCGGTCTCCGTGGAGACGCAGATCACCAAGGGATATGTCGCCGTGGCCATACCGACGAACGCGTCACTTCCGACGTCGAACACGCTGGTACAGAACAACTTCTCGAGTGCGCTCGTGTCGGACGGTTTCTATATCCTGCCGGGTGACCACATCGACATCCTGGTGGCTTCGACAACCGGCACGTTGGGTGTCCGCTACACCTTCCAAGACCTCGTCGTGCTTCGCGTCGGTAGCTCCGGCAGTACCGGGGCAGGCGCCGCGGACGTGCTCCTCGTCGAAGTACCGCGCGCAGAGGCGCCGCTGCTTTCGGCTCTCGTAGTCGGTAGCGGGCACGAGTTCGTCGAAAAGTACGTCCTTCGGCCCGAGTCCGAATGGGGCAAGCTGTCGGCGAGCGGCTACTCCCCGAACTACGAGTCGAGTGGTCTCCCCAACGTCCCATCGGTGAAGCAGACCATCGTGACGTCAAGCACGCTGGATACCCTCTTCGGCGGCTGACAGCAATGACGCCAGCCGCAATCGTCGCCGCGGCACTGGCCGCGTCGGCAGTCCTCTCGATCTTCGCCTTCCTCCTCAGCCGAGGGCAGAGCCAGGCTGGGGAGATGGCACGACGCCTCAACCAGTACGGAGGCGACACGCTGGCCGTCACCGCCCCGCCACGGGTGAAGACGGGCAACGCGCTGCGAGACCTGCTCGACGGGGTCACCAACAGCATCAATCCGCTGCTCTCGCGCACGTCGCACACCGGCAAGCTCGCGGATGACCTGCAGAAGGCCGACCTCAAGCTGAAATCGTCGGAGTGGCTCCTCGCCGTGGTCGGCCTGGGTGTGCTCATCGGCCTTCTGGTCGCCTTCCGTTACGGATCGCCGATTGCGTTCCTCCCCTGCCCGATCATCATCTATTTCCTGAGCGGCTTCTTCCTGAAGTTTCGCCAGAAGCGGCGCACCCGCGCGTTCAACAACCAGCTCGGCGACACGCTGATGCTGCTGAGCAACGCTCTGAAAGCCGGCCACTCATTTGCGCAGGCGCTTGCGTCGGTCGCGAAGAACGCCAATCCCCCGATCTCGGAAGAGTTCGCGCGCGCAACCCGTGAAATCGCGCTCGGCATCAACGTCGACGAAGCGCTCAACCACATGGTCGTGCGCAACAAGTCCGAGGACTTTGACCTCATGGTCACCGCCGTGCAGATCCAGCGCGTGGTCGGCGGCAACCTGGCCGAGATCCTCGACACCATCGCGTTCACCATCCGCGAGCGCGTGCGCATCCAGGGCGAGATCCGCACACTGACCGCGCAGGCTCGCGCGTCGGGTTGGATCATCACCATCCTGCCGATCGCGCTCGCGGGATTTCTCGCGTTGATCTCCCCCACGTATTTCGATCCGATGATCACCGATCCGCTCGGGCACATCATGCTCGGCATGGCGATCTTCTCGATCGCGGTCGGCGCGGTCGCGATCCAGAAGATCGTGAAGATCGAGGTCTGACGTGAATCTTCTTGCCATCGGTCTGGCCGCCGCTCTCGGCGGCGGTATTCTGCTCATCGCGTTCGGTCTGGCGATGTCGGTGTCTCCGCGGCAGGGCGACCTGCTGGAGGCGCGACTCGCGCAGTTCGCCGAGGCCGGGCGCGCGCCGGCGACGCTCGCGGAAGTCGAGATGTCGCTGCCGCTCTTCGATCGCGTGGTGCGTCCATTCCTTGACAAGATCGGCAATCGGCTGAATCGCAACGCGGGTCAGGACACCACTGATGCCCTGCAGGAGAAGTTGAACCTGGCGGGACGCCCGTGGGGGCTCAACGCATCGGGATTCCTCGCGCTGCGTCTCCTCTCCATGCTGCTCTTCACTGCGCTCGGTCTCGCGCTTGCGCTCTTCGGCGCGCTGGCAATGCCACTCTTCGCGGTCGTTCCTCTCGGCGGCCTGATTCTCGGCTACCTCGCGCCGCAGATGGTCGTGGCCCGGCGTATCAAGAAGCGTCAGAAGGAAATCCTGCTCGCACTTCCGAGCGCGCTCGACCTGCTGACCATCTCCGTCGAAGCCGGCCTCAGCTTCGATGCAGCGCTCATCAGGGTCGTCGACAAGTACAACAACGAATTCTCGCGAGAGCTCACGATCATGCTCAACGAGGTGCGTCTCGGTCGGCCGCGTCTCGAGGCGCTCGACGACGTCGGACGGCGCTGCAAGGTCGAGGAGTTGAGCAACTTCATCCAGGCGATCATCCAGTCCGAGCAGCTCGGCGTCGGCGTGGCGAACGTCCTCCGCATNNAGCGCGCCGAGGAGCAGGGCCAGAAAGCGCCGCTCAAGATGCTCTTCCCCATGGTCGGGTGCATCTTCCCGACGCTGTTCATCGTGCTGCTCGGCCCGGCAGTGATCGAGGTCGCCCACCAGTTCGGTTCCGGCGGCTAAAGCCGGAGGGCACCCCGGCAGACGCTGAATAGTCCGGGTTGAAGCCGGCGCCGGGGTCCCCTCCGGCCGCCGGGCGCTCAGGACAGCTGGCGAAGGACGCGCTCGAGCTGACGCCGGCGGGCAATGCGCCACCGCGACCGGAGCGCGGGCACCGATCGATACACATCTGGCGCAGCGGCATCCTCTCGCATGGATACGCGCAGCATCGTGGCCACGGTGTCGCGAAGCTCCACGAGCCGGAGCGCGCGGGCGACTTCCAGCGCCGCTGAGATGCGCGCTTCCTCTCCAGAGCGCATCCAGTCCTCGAGCGCGTCGACGAGACCCTCGCGTCCGTCGCCGATGACGATGCGCGCGTACTCGGTGAGTTGGTCGGTCAACGAAGCCACGTTGGACTCGAACCGCCGCTCCATGTAGGCGAGGATCGCGTCGCGTGCGCTCTGATGGGCGAGCACGGCGATGAGCCCTGGAGCGGTCCGCCCGATCAGCAGCTTCTCGAAGGGCGAGACCTCGAGATACCCGATGTGCTGTCCGGCGCTCGACACCAGCCAGGGGCTGCCATCACCGCGATAGAGGCAGAGGTTGTCGGGCAGGCCCGGGTGCTGCCAGCCGTAGAGGCCTCCGGTCGCCTCCTGCAGCACGGTGACGCTCTCGCGGCTCAGCGCGTAACGCACCAGGCTGCCGGCCGCCGTGATGCTTTTCGCCTGCTGGAATCGCGCCAGGCTCTCGACGGTGGCCTGCCCCTCCGGATCCATCTCACCGGATGGCACCGTCAGTACCGCGGTCGTGCACTGGACCAGCGCGCACTCGAGCAGCCCGGTGTAGTCGGGGCCGGTCGGCTCGTCGAGCAGATCGTAGGTCTTGCGCGCCGAGACGTCGCTCCGGGAGGTGCGCAGGAGTGGTTGCACAGAGCAATTCTGTAACGAAATCCCTCGCTCCAGCATGGCGATCGCGTGTTACGGTCACGCGGTGGGCGCGATAGCCGCATCTATCGACAGCACTCCTGGCCAGGTTTTTGCAGACGCGCTGCTGGTCGTTGCCGTGGCAGTGAACGCGTATCTGGGTTGGAGTCACGGACTGATCCGCCGCCTCTTCACCGCGGTGGGCGTCTTTCTCGCGTGCTTTGCCGCGTCCAACCTGGGCAATGCGATTGCCGCGCTGATCCACGCTCACAACCAGCAGGCAAACGCCTGGGCGTTCGTGGCCGTGTTCCTGTTCGTGATCATCGTGGTCGAGGTGCTGGGCACGCTGTTGAACGAGCGTTTGCAGAAGATCGTCGTTGCGGCGTTCGACCGGATCGGCGGGGTAGTCGCGGGTGCTGTGATCGGGGTCGCCGAGGTCCTCATCCTCTTCCTGGTGGCGATCTCGGTGAGCGGCACGACCGGAGCGGTGCGCACGACCATGTCCCAGGACATTCATGCGGCCACGCTGAGCGGCCAGGCGGTTCGACTCGAACCGACAGTGCGAACACTGTTCGCCCCGGTGCTGCCGTCCAACCTCGGCACCCATTTCGCTCAGAACGCGGTGGTGGTCACTCCCCCGGTCTGACCACCGGCGCCTCAGCGGGCAGAGCCGACGTCCGCTGGGAAGAAGGTCTTGACCACCGAACCGAGGCCGACGAGATTGAACGGCTTGGTGATCAGGTGATTCGCGCCGGCCACGCGGGCACGCTCGATGTCGTCATCGCTCGACAGCGCGCTGAACATCACGATGGGCACGTCTGCGGTGGGCGTGTTGCTGCGAATGCGTTTGCAGGTCTCGATGCCGTCCATGCCCGGCATCATGATGTCCAGGATCACCAGGTCGGGAGCGCGCGCCTCCACTTGCGCGAGGCCGTCCTCGCCATTCTCTGCCGTGGAGACGTCGTACCCCTCGATCCCGAGATACATCGCGACGATATGCAGGAGCCTGGGATCGTCGTCGACGATGAGGATGCTGCCCCGGGTCATGACTACGCCCCCGCTCCACCCTGGAGCGTACTCAGGCGACCCTCTGCCATGTGATGGGAGAGATCGCGCTCGTGCCCGAGGCCACGTTCGATCGAATCGAGCACGCGCTGGTAGAACTCTTCGCGCTCTTTGCGATCCTGATCCGGCGCGACGGTCTCGCCGCGAACACGATGCTGGATCCAGGGTGGAACGAGCTGCTCCACCGTGTTCCCGCCGACCTTGACGGTAATCATGGTGTCGTCGAGCTCCTCGACCACGACGCTCACCCGATGGGCGATGCCGACGTGGCTGTCCAGCCGCCAGGCGCGCTCCCAGGCGCGCTGCCGGCCGATACCCACGAAGATGAGCGTCACGGGGTCGGCCACCAGCTGACCGCCAGTGCCCGACGAGAGTTCCTTGAGCAGGAGGCGCCAGACGTCGCCGTCAATCTGCCGTGACACCCAGCCGACCAGTGATGGGGCGCGGTTGTCGAGGTCCGGCAGCGACACCGCAAGGGAACTGTCGAGGCTCGGCAGCGCACTGACGACCCCCGCGTGACGCCTGCAGTACACCCGATCCTCGATGGTGACGCGGTGCTCGATGCACCAGGCAGTGCGACACTCGCGACCGCGACGGTCGACGTACTCGCACGGGGCGCCGTCCGTGGAGGTGCATCCAGCCTGCGTGCAGGGATGCGTGGGCGCGGTGGGCATCACCTGATCCACATTAGCATCGGTCGGCTGACCGCGAACCTTAGCCATCTACCACACCAACGGGATGAGTCGTCGCGTCCGTCTCGCATAAGGCCTGTACTCGGGGAAGATTCGGGCTAGCAAGCCCTCCTCGAAACGAGCTCTGAGCATCTGCACCGCGATGAACGGCACCAGCGTCAGCGTCGCCCACAGGCCGGGCCGCGCGAGGACGAGGGCGACGGCGGCGAGAATCTCGGCGGCGTAGAGGGGATGGCGGATAAACCGATACGGTCCACGCGTGACCAGGCGGCGGGCCTCCGGAATGATGCTCAGACTACGGCGAAGGAACAGCAGGCCACAGACGCCGAGGGCGAACGCTCCGAGCGCGAGCGGAGCGGCGAGATCACGGATGAAGGCCGGCGGGGTCAGCAGCACCGGGTTCGGGAACGCTCCGACCACGAGGAGCATCGTCGTGCCCACGAGCCCCGCCGCTCGCGCGATCGCGCGACCGTCGCGGGCGCGCGGTCTGGGCCGGACGAGGTAGATCCCGACCGGGATGACACAGAAGAGCAGGTACACGCCGGTGGTGAGCGGTCCGGCGAGAACGTCGCCGATCCCCGCGTGCACGGGGAGCGCGCGCACCTGCGTAAGGAGATTCAGTAACACGCGCCATCCGAGCAGAGCAAAGAGCACCGCTGGAAGTGAGCGCCCGAAGATCAGGAATCGGATTTCTTCGACGCGACGTTCCAGGTCGCCACGGCGTGCTGGAATCGCGACCGCCTCGGCCATGGCCGGAGTCTAGGTCACGCGAATTCAGAGCGACGCTCTCGTAGCGCGGTTGTCATCGAATCACCACGATTTCTCGTTGCCGGTGCACGGTCCGGCTCGTGTCCGATCCTTCGTTACCAATATTTAGCACGCAGGCCATTCCGTTGCAGCAGCAGGGGCCCACACTCGCAGCAGTCGGGTCCGAGCAATCGTCTCGGTCTCGAAAATACAACCCGAAAGGAGGTGAAAACGAATGGATATGCTGAGCACCCTGTACCTTCGCGCAACAGAGTTCATCGCTCGCAAGCGTGAGGAGGCTGAGGAAGGCCAGGGCATGGTTGAGTATGCGCTCATCCTCGTCCTTATCGCCATCGTCGTTATCGTTATCCTGCAAGTCGTCGGCAAGCAGGTCAACAACGTGTTCTCGAACATCAGCAACGGCCTGGCCTCGTAGCTTTTACAAGCAACCAGGACAGTCAAGAGGAGCCGGCCATCGGGTCGGCTCCTCTTTTTATTGCGTGTGAACGCTGTGTCGCATCGCCGTGCACGGCATCCACCGTTCCATCATTCGCCGTACCATTCGCTCGATGCACTGGGCATGCGGGGGGAGAACGTGATCCGCGTCCTCATCGCGGACGAGATCGCGCGCATCGTCGGCGACCTCGAGAAGCTCGAGCCGTACACTGACGTCGTCGACGTGTGCGGCGTGGCACACCAGCCATCCGCGGTCATCGAGGAAGCCTGGCTGCGACAGCCCGATGTTCTCGTGCTCCATGAGGGTTTCGCGGAGCTGCCCACTGCCGACTTCGCCGCCCACCTCGGGTCGGTCTCGCCGGCAACCCGGGTGTTGCTCATGACCGCAGCCGATGCACTGGCGGTGGCGGACAGCTGGACCGCGGCAGCCGTGAGCGAGTCAGCCGGAGGGGCGGAACTTCTCCAGGCCATCCGGATCGCCGCCGGGGTCCTCCCACCGAGTGGTGGCCGGCGCGACGCGACGCAACCTGACAACACGGACGCGGCCGTGGAGCCGGGACAGCGCGGCATTCGAGCGCCGCGCGGCCGGGCAACGGTGGTCGTCACCTTCTCCGGGAAGGGCGGGACCGGCACCTCGATGGTCGCCACCAACCTCGCCGTGACGCTTGCGGACGGCGCCGGAGGACGCGCGGCCCTGGTGGACGTCGATCTCCAGTTCGGCGACGCCGCTGCCATGCTCCACGTGGAAAACCACCTGCTCTCGATCGCCGACCTGGCGGCGCATGGCGACGACATCGATACCGCACTGCTCGACGATGTCCTCGCCACCGGGCCCGCCGAGGTGAGAATCCTCCGAGCCCCCTCGAGTCCCGAGCTCGGCGAGACGGTTGTGGCCGCCAATCTCCGGTCGATCATGAGGGCGACCGCGAAGGCGCATGCCTTTGTTGTCGTCGACACGCCCTCTCATATCGACGAGCGCGTACTCGAGGTTTTCGAGCTCGCCGACCGTGTCCTGCTGGTGACCAGCTACAACCTCAGCGCCGTGCGAGGCACCAAGGCGACCCTCCTGCTGCTTGAAGCGCTTGGTGTCGACCCGGACCGCGTCGGCGTGGTTCTGAACCACACCCGCCCACGCACCAACTACCGCCGCGAGGACATCGAGGAGATCCTCGGCAGAACCAGTCTCATCGATCTTCCGTACGACCCGAGGGTCGACCCCTCGCTCGACTCAGGGACCCCGATCGTCGTCGCGCAGCCGCGTTCGGAGCTCGCCCGCCGGCTGGTGGCCCTCGCCGACCTGATCGCTGTCCCCGCCGCTGTCGAGGAGGTCGAAGGCGAACTGCCCGCGCCCGCACCGCCTGTGTACCGCCGGCGATTCAGCCTGGGCCGGAGGTAAGGTGGCGCCGTGATTCGCGTGCTCATCGCCGACGGTAGCGAGCGGATTCGAGCCAACCTGCTCCGCCGTCTCGCCGCTGAGGAGGACATCACCGTCTGCGGCACCGCCGAGGACGGCGAGCACGCGCTACAGGAGGCGTTGCATCTGATGCCGGACATCGCGGTGCTCGATGCCGGGCTGACGGGGCTCGACGGCGTGCAGACGACCGAGATGCTCGCGGAGTACGCGCCCCAGGCAGGCGTGATCCTGATGTCGATGGAGAGCGGGAGCGAGCTCTTCCGGAGAGCGATGCTCGCCGGCGCCCGAGAGGTGCTCCAGAAGCCGTTTGCCGGGGACGACCTGGTCGCGGCGATCCATCGGGTGCACACGTTCCAGGCGCGCAAGCGCGCCGCCCAGGCGGTCCGCGAGCCCTCGAACGGCGCGCCTCCCGCGGGCGACGGAGCGCGCCGGCGCGACGGCAAGATGATCACGATCGTTTCGGGAAAGGGCGGCGTCGGCAAATCGATCATCGCCACCAACCTGGCGCTGGTCCTCAACCGCCCGAACCCGGGGAGCGTCGTGCTTGTCGACCTCTCGCTGCAGTTCGGCGACGTTGCGGCGTTGCTGGCAATGACACCCGATGGATCGATCGCCGAGTTCGCGGCCAGCGATGCCGGAATGGCCGATCGCCACGTCATCCAGCAGGCGCTCACGCTTGGTCCGCAGGGGCTGACCGTGCTCGCGGCGCCGCCGAGCCCCGAGCTCGCCGACTACGTCACCACCGCCCACCTGCGCGCAGTGGTTGCCGAGCTCCGCTCCAGCTTCGAACTCGTGGTGGCCGATACGACCTCGCAGCTATCGGAGATCACCCTCGAAGCACTCGAAAACTCCGATCACATCGTTCTCGTCACCGATTTCAGCGTGACCTCGGTGAAGAACACCCGTCTGATCATGTCGGTGATCGGCGTGCTCCAGGTCGATCCCGAACGCATCGTGGTGGTCGCCAACCACCGCGATGCCCCGCTCGCCGGTGGCATGGATCGCGCGCGAATCGAGGACTTTCTCCGCCATCCGGTCGCCGCCGAGATTCCCCACGATGCCACGGCAATCGGCGGCTCGGTGAGCTCGGGAGTTCCGGTGGTCATGGGCGGGCATTCCTCCGCGGCCACCGCCGCCTTCGAGCGCCTCGCCTCCGCGCTCACCGGCGCTGCCGGCGCGGAGTCCTCCGCCGAGCAACCCGGCAAGAAACGCAGCCGGCGCCGGCTCGGCTTCGCCCGGGACTGACGAACTCAGCGGCCGAAGATCCGCCGTTTGCGCTTGTCGTCCGCCTTGCCCGCCCCGACCCCGGCGCCGACCGGCTGACCGCTGCTTGGGACCAGCGCACCGGCCAGCTCGCGCATCGACCGGCTGATGTCCGATTCAGGGCTGGAGATTACGAAGGGGATCCCGCGGTTGATCGAGTCACCCACGACACGCGGGTCGTAGGGAACCTGGGCGCCGACGCTGTGGCGAAGGTTCTGCTCGATCGAATCCTTGTTGAAATCGGAGTGCGAATCGCTGCGATCGACGACGAGAAGCACTGCACTGGGATCGACGGTGAGCGACTCGAGCACCTTGAGGGCGAGCTTCGCGTCCTTGATCGCCGGGATCGTGAGCGCGGTCACCACAAGGACGTGCTGTGCCGACTCGATGACCTCGAGGTTGAAGTCCGCCAGGTGGCACGAGGTGTCGACGACGACGTAGTCAAACGTCTTGCGAAGCTCCGCCATGACCATGCGAACGTGATCGCTGGTGATCAGGTCGGCGAGTTCCGGGCTGATCGGTGCCAGGAGCACACGGACCCCATTGGGCCCCTGAGCCATGATCTCGTTGAGCATCTCGGGCTCGAGGGTCTCCGACTCGACGACGTCGGTGATGCTCCTGCTGTGATCGAGGTTGAGCATCACGCCGATGTCGCCGAACTGCAGATCGAGATCGACCAGCGCCACGCGTGATTCCGTTTCGACGGCGAGCGCCACCGACAGGTTGGTCGCGAGGAGCGTCTTGCCCACCCCTCCCTTTCCGGAGAAGAGCACGATCACCTCGCCGAGCGCGGCCGCACGCGGAGCCCCACTGCCGTCGGGCGCCGCCGCTTTCGCGAAGGTGCCCTTCTTCTCCTCGAGCTGATGGACGCGGCGGATCGCCGCGACCAGCTCGTCGTGACTGAACGGTTTGATCAGGTATTCGCGCGCTCCCGCCTGCATCGCGCGACGGAGATAGTCGCGCTCGCCCTGGACCGACATGATGATCACCGGCGAGGCCGGCAGCTCCTGAGCGAGCCGCTCGGTGAGCTGGATCCCATCCATGATCGGCATGTTCACGTCGGTGAGCACGATGTCCGGCAGCAACCGGTGCGCCTCTTCGAGGCCCTGCTTGCCGTCGCCGGCAGTGCCGATGACCTCGATGTCCTCTTCGAACCCCAGCAGCTTGCGCAGGTTGTCCCGAGTGCTCGCGATGTCGTCGACGATGAGGAGCCGGATCAACTCGATCGGTACCTCAGCCCACCGTCAGTCGTGCTGCCTGCACCGGGTCGACCGGTATGCCGGGCCCCATGGTCGCAGCGACCGTGACGGTCTTGACGTAGGTGCCCTTCGCACCGGATGGTTTGGCTCGAACGATCGCATCCATCAAAGCGGCGAAATTGTCGCGCAATTTGTCGTCGTCGAACGATGCTTTACCGATTGCGGTATGGATGATGCCCGTTCTGTCATTACGAAACTCGACGCGTCCGCCCTGGACGTCCTGGATCGCCTTGGCGATATCGAAGGTGACCGTGCCGGCTTTGGGGTTCGGCATCAGCCCGCGCGGGCCGAGAATCTTGCCCAGCCGTCCGACCATCCCCATCACCTCAGGGGTCGCGAGCGCGACGTCAAAGTCGATCACGCCCTCCTGCACCTTCTTCACGAGATCCTCGCCGCCGACCACGTCGGCTCCGGCCTCGACGGCCTCGCGAAGCTTCTCGCCGGTCGCGAAGACCGCGATTCGCCTTGTCTTCCCGGTGCCGTGCGGCAAGGTGACGGTGCTCCGGACCACCTGGTCGGCATGGCGCGGATCGATGCCGAGGCGGACGTGCGCCTCGATCGACGAATCGAACGCCGTGACCGCCGTCTGGCGGACGAGGCTCATGGCCTCGGCGGGGGGATAGAACTTCCCCGCCTCGATCGCGCTCGCGGCCTGCCGGTACTTCTTGCCGTGTTGTGCTGGCATATCACTCTCTCCGTGGTGTTGGCGGACGCGCTGGGCGCCCTCCCACTCAGTGGCTCAGTTGACGTTGAGGCCCATGGATCGGGCGGTGCCCTCGATGATCCTCGTCGCGTGTTCGAGATCGTGGGCGTTGAGGTCGGCTTGCTTGACCTCGGCGATTTCACGCACCTGCTGTTTGGACAGTGAGCCCACCTTGTCGCGGTTTGGGTTTCCCGAACCCTTCTCGACGCCCGCGGCTTTCTTGAGCATCTCCGAGGCCGGCGGCGTCTTGGTGATGAAGCTGAACGTCCTGTCCTCGTACACCGTGATCTGGGCCGGGATCACTCCCGACTGATTTGCGGTGCGCTCGTTGTACGCCTTGCAGAACTCCATGATGTTGAGCCCGTGTGGTCCCAGCGCCGTGCCGACCGGCGGCGCGGGAGTCGCTTTGCCTGCCTGGAGTTGCAGCTTGATGACGGTCTTGATCTTCTTCTTGCTCATCGGTGTCCTTGAAGTCGTGCCTAGCGGAGCCGCTCGACCTGGAGCAGGTCGAGCTCAACCGGTGTCTCGCGCCCGAACATGTTGACGAGCACCTTGAGTTTGCCTTTCTCAACGTTGATCTCGGTCACCTTGCCGTGGAAGTCGGTGAACGGTCCGTCGATGACGCGAACGTTCTCCCCAACCTCGTATTCGACATTGACCTTGGTCGGTGCCTCGGCCTTCACCTGCTTCTGGATGCCGCGAATCTCGTGCTCCTGCAGCGGAACGGGCTTGTTGCCCGAGCCGACGAAGGAGGTCACGCCGGGTGTGTTGCGGACCACGTACCACGACTCGTCCGACATAACCATGTTGACGAGGATGTAACCCGGAAAGATCCGCTTGCTCACCTTGCGGCGCTGACCGTCCTTGATCTCCATGACCTCTTCGGTCGGGACCAGGACGTCGAAGATCTGATCGTGCATGTCCATCGACTCGACGCGCTTGAGAAGGTTCGCGCGGACCTTCTCTTCATGGCCGGAATACGCGTGGACCACGTACCAGCGGGCGTCCTTGGCGGAAACGGCGTTGCTCACAGCGATGTTCATTCTCCCACGACGGCTACGGAGACACGGTTGGTGCCGCTGTCGCGGCAGGTGCGGTTGTTACCGGGGCGGTAGTCGGCGCGGCTGTCGCCGCAGCCGCCTGTTGTGTGATCGCCCGCTGGACACCCAGGCTCAACAGGTAGTCCGCGGCCCCCACGAGGACGGCGAACAGGATGACCGTCGCGATCACGATGCCGGTCATGCGCATCAACTCGTCGCGCGCCGGCCAGACGACCTTCTTCAGTTCTTCCCAGACGCCACGCAGGTAGCCGACCGGACCCCCCCGCCCCGCGGTGGCGGCTGGGAGGGCCGGGCGCGGCGGCCTGGGGCCGCCCGGGGCGCTTCGAGCCTTGGCCATTGACGGTGATCTCTCCTGGTGGTGCTGCCGGGGCGGGCAGTGCTGGGTGGGCGATGGCAGGGGCGGCACGACTCGAACGCGCGACCCTCGGTTTTGGAGACCGATGCTCTACCAGCTGAGCTACGCCCCTTCGGTCACTTGGTCTCGCGATGCTGCCTGTGCACGCGGCAACGCTTGCAGAACTTCCGCAACTCCAGGCGATCCGGGTCGTTGCGCTTATTCTTGACCGTCGTGTAATTGCGTTCCTTGCACTCGTTGCACTGCAACGTGATGATCGCGGAACCGCCCTTGGCCGTGGCCACGTGTCAAATGCCTCAAACACAAAAGAGACCTAGCGGCGCTAGGTCGGCGTGCAGTTTACCACAGATCAGGAAGGCCGCCGATAGGTCCCTTTCGAGATCGCCACCAGCGGATTGTCACCGCGCCGCCAACTCCTGGTCGAGCGATTCGGACTACGCTGTAACCAAGCAACCGTACACCCCGGGGGACTTCAATCATGCACCCGCTGCTTCGCCCCACGAATGTCGTCATCGCCGCGCTCGGTGCCGCCGTCGTCGGCCTGGGTACGGTGGTGGTGGTCGATCACGCCACGACCGCAACCCCTCGGGCGCAGACCGTGTCGCTGTCGGCCGCGTCGACGGCCGCCTCTTCCCTGCTGTCGTCAGGCGGCTTCGCCGCCAACGGGCAGTTCAAGAACGAGGCGTCCCACATTTTTGACTTCTTCACCACCGACACGAAGCTGACCTGGCAGCAGATCGGGGCCGACGTGCTCCGCGGGGAGACCCTCGATCAGATCGCCGGGGCCCACGCGGCCAAGGTCCAGGCCGACGCGCTCAGCGAGGTCAGAGCCGGGCTTGCGCTCGGCGCGACCAAGGGTGTGATCACGCAGGCAGAGGAGACCCGCCTGGTCAACGATGCCCAGGACGCCATCTCGGTGCTCATGGCCGCGAAGTTGAGCGCACTGCTTCCAGCGGGTCGCTGACCGGGCTGCCTCGCAAGCTCATCTGCGAGCCGCCCTCGAGGGGCGGATGCAGGAGGCATTCCTTGTCCGAATCCCCTTCCCACCACCAGCGCCCGGCACGCTCGTTCTCTCCGGGGTGGGTGGCGCGGGTGCACGGAGCGCAGCCGATCGAGGTGTAGCCACGGTCGTACAGCGGGTGATGGTCGATGCCCTGGGCCGCGAGGTAGTCCCAGACCTGGGCACGCGACCATCCGGCCAGTGGGACCACCTTGGTGATATCTCGGTGGCCGGGATCGCCGCCGACTACCGGGGTCTCAGCGCGGGTCGGGGTCTGCTCGCGGCGCANNGCGCAGCACTCGTTGCGCAGCGCGACGGAGCGGCGAAATTGCATGGTTCCGTGCTCCGCGGTCATCACGTCCAGCTCGTCGGAGTCCGGAGCGAGGATGCGCAGACGAATCGGGTAGCGTCGCCTCACCTGCTCGATGTAGGTATGGGTCTCCTCGTGCAGCCGGCCCGTGTCGAGGGTCAGGACCTCAGGCTTGGGCACCAGCTTGCAGGCCATGTCGATCAAGACCATGGACTCCGCCTGGAAGCTGGCCACGAGGGCGACGCGATGAAATCGCTTGTACGTCCAGGAGAGCACTTCCTCGGCGCTGCCGTGGCGGAGGTCGACGATCGTCACGTGTTCGCCTCGACCGGCGCGTGCGCGGCAGTGTGAAGGTTCGAACCCACGGCGCACATGATCAGGCAATCTCCTCGATTGCGAACGGATTGCCCGGAAAACGTGGCGGGATCCTACGCAATCCCGTTCTGAGACGTCAATAGCGTCAATCGGGCCGATGCGGGGTCCTCCAGAGATGGGTCGCCGCATGCGCGCGCCATGGGCGCCACCGCTGAGCCATCTGGTCAACCAAACGGGACGTCATTGCGCTCCCGGTGAGCGCTTCGAGAGAGCGTCGTAGACCTAGATCGCTCGACGGGAAGGCATCGGCTTCGCCCATTCGCAGGGCCACGTAGTGGGCGGTCCACGGCCCGAGGCCGGGCACCGCGACCATCGACGCCAGTTGGTCATCGAGCGACCGGCTCCGATCCAGGCGGAGAGATCCGTCTCCAACGGCCGAGGCGAAGTTGCGGATCGCCTCGATCCGTGCGCCCGTGAGCCCGGTGCCGGCAAGGTCGGCTTCGGCCAGGACCTCGGCCGAGGGGAAAACGTGCGTCAGGCCGAATTGCCCCAGGCCGGGCACACGGATCCCATGGCGCTCGACCAGGCGAGCGATGATCGTGCCCGCGCCGGCAACGGTGACCTGCTGACCGACGATCGCCCGGACGCCCACCTCGAACGGATCCCACGCGCCCGCCGCGCGGAGCCCCGGCAGCGCGGCGATCTGCCCGGCGAGCACGGGGTCCCGTTCCAGCGCCGCGTTGGCGGCGTCGAGGTCGAAGTCGAGGCTGAAGAGCCGTCTCACCTGGTGCGCCACATGCATCAGTCCGGCCCAGTGGGGCAGGTGCGCGGTGACCACGAGATGATCGGGGCCCCCCAGTCGTACCTCAATTGCCCCCGGATCACCGTCGACCAGGATGGTTCTGCGATAGGCGCCCCCGGAGATGTGCTCGACCCCTTTGATCGAGCGCGCGGAGAGGTACTCGAGCATCGCGTCCCAGTCGAGCCGTCCAGCGAAGCTCAGTCGTAACGGCAGTCCCCCGTCCGCGATCAGCCGATCGGCCAGGCGCCGGCGCGCGCGCAGTTCGCGCGGCGTCGCTCGGAAGATCTCGTTGACGGTGCGGTTGAACTGCCGCAGGCTCCCGAAGCCCGCTGCGAAGGCGATATCGGTGATCGGCAGGTCGGAGTCGTCGAGCAGCCGACGCGCAAAATGCGCGCGGCTTGACCGCGCGAGCTGCGCGGGGGTCACGCCGACCTGCTCCTGGAAGAGCCGCCGCAGGTGGCGGGCCGACAGCCCGAGGCGTCCCGCGACTTCGTCCTCGCTGTCATGGCGCATCGATCCGCCGATGACCAGACGGATGCCGCGACAGACCACTTCGGATGCCACGCTGTCCCCGGGGTCGGCGGCACGGTAGGGACGGCATCGCATGCACGCCCGATACCCGGCGACCTCAGCAGCGGCGGCGAGGTCGAAATGCCGCACGTTGGCTGGGTTTGGGCGCCCCGCGCACCCGGGACGGCAATAAATGCCGGTCGTGACCACCGCCGAGAATCCACCCATGGCCGCCGTTGTAGCGCGCGGTCGGGGGTGCGCACCGGCCATATCCGGACATTGGACCGATCCGTCCGAATATGGCCAGACATTGGACGGCGACAACGTCCAGGCTGGCGGCATGACCGAGGCGGCCACTTCCCGGTCGTATGGCTACGCGTCAACCCCACTCGGGCGTCTTCTCGTCGTCAGCGCACGCGGCGCGCTCGTCGGCCTGTATTTCGACGGCCACGAGCGCACGCCCAGCGTCCACGATCTCGCCACGGGCTCGAGCGAACTCCTGACCAGCGTCGGGGACCAGCTCGATGAGTACTTCCACAGGGATCGGACCCGATTCGATCTGCCGCTGCGGCTCGAGGGGACGCCATTTCAGATCGCCGTCTGGTCCGCCGTCCTCGACATCCCATATGGACAGACATCGGCATATGCGCGTGTGGCCGAGCGGGTCGGCCGGCCGCGAGCGGCACGGGCCGTCGGTGCCGCCAACGGCCAGAACCCGATCTCGATCGTCGTCCCGTGCCATCGGCTTGTCGGCTCGAATGGCGCGCTGACCGGGTACGGGTGGGGACTCGACAAGAAGCGGGGCCTGCTGGAGCTCGAGGGCGCTGATCTCTCCTGGGGGATCGCGGCGGCGAGGCCCCTGGCGCGGTCAGGCCGGTGAGAGCGGGAAGGTCACCGTATCGCGAAGGGCTGGCCGGGCATGGTTAGCGCTGCCGTTGGTCACCAGGCTCGGCACGGGATCGTGGACGCCGTTGCCGGCGCTCCCGTTGCAATTGCCGAAGAAGTCCTTGAGCACCTCGAGCTGGCGGTGCACCGCCGCCTCGTTCCAGCCATGGCCCTGATCGCTGTCGGTGAACACCTGGAGTCGAGGCAGCGTGACGATCAGCTTCTTGAGGCGATCGACGTCCACCAGACGATCGTGGCGGGCGACGATGATGAGGGTCCGCTCCGCTCGAGCTGCCACGACGTCAACGTCGTCACGCCGCAGGCAGTCGTTGAGCCACTCTCTGGCCGCCCGAGGATCGGCCCGGCGCTGGTTCTCGTAGTTGATATCGGCGGTCCGGTTGTCGACATCGCCTTCGACGATCACGAAGCGCTTGTAGAGGTCGCTGATCCAGCGCTGACGGCTGAGCCACACCACGCCATCCCACATCGGGCGTCTGCTCAGCAAGCGCACCTGATCTCGATATCGTCGCCGCATGAGATCCGGCGAAAGGAGCGGTGTGTGGAGCACGAGGCGCTCAGCCCGGTCACCTGCTCGCGTTGCGAGGGCGCAGGCGACTGTTGCCCCGAGACAGAGGCCACCGACATCGAATCTGTCGATCTCGAGTTCGGTGAGGAGATCGAAGAGCAGATCCGCCATCGACCCGGACGAGTGACGCCCGGGAAGCGGCGGCGAGGCACCATTGCCAGGGAGATCGGGAATGATCAGGGTGCGATGGGCACCGAGTTCGCTGAACCGGCCGCCGAATTCCTCAGCCGAACTGAGAAACCCGTGGCACAGCACCAGCGGTTTTCCACGCCCGCCGATGAGGTAGCGCAGACGCTGGCCTCGGATCGTCGCGAAACGCTCGTCCATCATACGAGGACCACGGGGCGTCTCCGACGAGACCCGGGCGGCCAAGCGCGCGTCAAGTCCGGTCGCCTTGTATCAATGGCGTCATTAAAGCCACAGGGTGCGCCGTTGCGGCGGTCCGCTGGCGTACAAAGCCCAACCCTTTCGCCGCTGCGATCATGATTCCGCTCTGGCCGAGACGCCTCGCCGCGGATGATGCATCGTCCACCAAGAGAGGGTTCTGAACCTGGCTGACGTCGCCCTCGCAACCTGCTCGCTGCTCCCCGACCTCGACGATGACGAGCGCCGGCTGATCCCAGCGCTCGAGGAGTTCGGCATCGTCGCCGAGCCTCGCGTCTGGGATGATCCCTCGGTCGATTGGGACGGCTTCCGACTGGTGGTCATCCGATCGACCTGGGATTATGCGGAACGACGCGACGCCTTCCTCGCCTGGTGCGCCCGCGTTCCGCAGGTGCTCAATTCGATCCCGGTTGTGGCCTGGAACACGGACAAGACGTATCTGCGTGCGCTTGCCGAGGCCGGGGTTCCAACCGTTCCGACCACCTGGGTCGGGCCCGATGCTCTCGATGGGGCACTCCTGTTGCCCGCCGGGCAGCTGGTCGTGAAGCCGTCGATCTCGTCGGGATCTCAGAACACCTCGCGATACGGCCCCAATGAGCGCAAGGCGGCACGAGCACACGTCCAGCGTCTGCTGACCGGCGGCCGTGACGTGATGGTGCAGCCCTACGTCGGTTCGGTCGACACCGAGGGTGAGACCGGGCTCATCTACGTCGACGGATCGTTTTCGCATGCCATCCGCAAAGGTCCGCTGCTCAGGGCGTCCGGCGTTGTCACCGATCAGCTCTGGGCCCTCGAGGACATCTCGCCACGGGTGCCCGACGCTGAGGAGCTGGCAGTGGCGGAGGCGACGCTCGACGCTCTTCCCTGGCCTCGAGCGGCATTGCTGTATGCACGCGTCGACCTGGTCCGAGGGGAGAGCGGTGCGCCGCTGCTGCTGGAGCTCGAGCTCGCCGAACCGTCGCTGTTCCTAGGACTTGGCTCCGGAGCCGAGACGCGCCTGGCCGTGGCGATCGCCGCCCGGCTCGGAGATGTCGCGAACGATCGTCGGTCTGATCTTCTCCCGGGTGGTCCGCTCCGCCCTATTGGTGATGATCAGTCGGGTCACGAGGGCACTGAACGTTTCGTCGGGCCCGAGCGGCTCCTGCCGCGACTTTGACAAACGAGCGCTCACCTACGAAGCCCTCCCCGATGTTGCGCCGTCGGAGCGCCTGATCAGTCGGTGTGCCTTGGTGTCGCCCGACCGCCTCGAGCCTTGACTCGCTACACCGATGCGCTCGATGCTGTCGGCGGCCTCGGAGTCCTGCGCGGGCGAAGCGACACGCAGGCGTGACTGCGGGTTGCGTGGACGCAGCGGGCGCAGCGTGTCGCGGGTCCTCCATGCGGCCGCCGAGTCCATGAGCTCCGCGGCAACCGTGGGCCGGCCAAGGCCGAAGCCCTGGCCCAGCGGAATGTTCAACGAACGGATCTGATCGCTCACCAGCTCGTTCTCGACGCCTTCAGCAATCACGATCGAGTCGTGGACACGCGCAAACGTCATCGCCGTCCGGATCGCGGCGCGCGAGCTCTTTCGCGACGCGTTCATGGTCAGGCTCCGTGCCAGCTTCACGAACTCCGGCTCCGCCGCCTCGAGCAGCTCGGTCGTCGCGAACCCCTCGCCGAGGTCATCGATGGCAAAGCGGATACCGGCGCCGCGATACGATGCGAGCACGAGCCGGAGGCGGTCGAGGTCACGGACGCTCTCGTGCTCGCCGATCTCAAGGACGAGGCGATGGGGAGCGCGTCCCGTCCATTCAAGCAGCAGCATGAGTTGATCCACGTCGTGGAGCGGGTCGAGAAGAGCCGCCACGCTCACGTTGATGAACAGCGGGATTCCCACGGGAAGGGACCCTGCCTGGCTCAGGGCCGCACGCCGGCACAACCAGTCGAGGTCGCGGATGTGCCCCGAACGATGGGCCACTTCAAACAGCGTCTCGACGCTGTCGGAGGCACCGAACCCCTCGGGCCGCGCCAGCGCCTCGTAGCCGACGACATGCCCGTTGTTGAGATCCACGATCGGCTGGTACACCGCATGGATGGGCAGGCCGTTGACCAGCTCTCCGATCAGCTCGGTCATGGATGAGCCGGACGGTGTGACCTGCTCCGCGCCATCCACGTGGCGACCGACCACCCGGTCCCGACCGCTCCGCTTGGCCTCATAGAGACACTCATCGGCTCGACGCCATGCGGACATCGGGTCGGTTCCGGCGGGAGCGGACGCCCATCCGAGGCTGATGTTGGATCGACCTCCGGGGGTGGGCACGAGGTGCATGGCCGCTCGCAGCCGTTGCGCCGCCGACGCCGCCTCGGCGGGATCGACGTCGAGAAGGATGGCGGCGAACTCGTCCCCGCCGACTCGTGCGATGACGTCCCATCCACGAAGCATCAGCGCGAGCGTCGTCGCGACCGTGCGCAGCACGGTGTCACCGGCCTCGTGCCCGAACGCGTCGTTGACGCGCTTGAGGTGGTCAACATCGATGGCGAGGATCGCAAACGACTGCCGGGGAATCGTTCCGAGGATGCGGTCAAACTCGCGACGGTTCTTCAGCCCGGTGAGCCGGTCGGTGCTCGCAAGCTCTGCCATGCGCAGAGCTTCATCGCGAAGCGCGCCCTGCTCGTGGATGCGGGTGACGGCGTGGGCCGCTTCGGCGCCGATCTCCGCGATCGTCTCGGTGGTGAGGGTTTCCACACTCGGCAGCGCATCGAAGAAGTAGGCAAGCACGCCAACGATGCCGGCGGCCGTCGTGAGCGGACACGCGATCGCGGAACGTACCCCGAGAGACACGGCCGCGGCGACCTGCGCCGACGTCCCCAGCTCGTTGAGGTCCGGCATGATGACCAGCGCCCCGGTCGTACGAACGCGCGCGATCAGGGCGTCGAGGGGGCCTGCCGCGCCATCCGCCGCCGCGTCGAGAGCGTCGAGCGTGGCGCGCGGAAAGGCGTGGCGTGTCGTGGAGTCGAGGCGTCCCTGCTCCTGACGCGCGACGAACATCTCACTGAAGGTCGCTCCGACTGCGAAGGTGGACAGGTTCAGGATGGTGTCGGCCGCCGCGCCGACGTCGGTGCAATCGTCGAGTGCGCGCACGAGGGATAGGTGCAGATCCCGGCGGTGGTGCTCCGATTGGTCGGTCAG
This sequence comes from Candidatus Dormiibacterota bacterium, assembly GCA_003136295.1. Taxonomy (GTDB): domain Bacteria; phylum Chloroflexota; class Dormibacteria; order Aeolococcales; family Aeolococcaceae; genus Palsa-851. The sequence goes on along the minus strand of PLDZ01000276.1, from coordinate 11,555 downwards.
GTCGCGCGTCACCAGGAAGAACCCGCGCACCTCACCGTTCTCGCCATGTATGGCAGTAATCGAGACGCTCGCCCAGAACCGGCTGCCGTCTTTGCGGACCTGCCACGTCTCGTGCAGCCGCTCCGTATCGACGGCCTCGACAGGACATCCATGGGGGTACAGCACCGAATAGTGCCGCCCCACCATCCGGTGTGCCTTATAGCCGAAGATGCGCTCTGCGCCGGTGTTCCAGCTGAGCACGTTGCCGATGGGATCGACGATCATCAGCGCCTCGTCGAACACCCCGTCCACCAGAGCGCGAAGACTCTTTTCGCTCCGCCGAACCCCTTGCTCCGACTGCTCTCTTGCAGTGACGTCACGCAGCGTGACCAGGAGCCGATCGCCGTGCCTGCTGACGCGCACGTCGCGCACCTGGTCGATCGGCACACCCGCGCGCAGAACGCGATAGCGCAGCCCGTCGATCGCACAGGGGACGTCGGTGCTCAGAACGTCACGGAAGGCCGCAACCACCGCAGTCGCCGCACCGCCCTGGAGGTTGAGGAATCGGCTGCCGAGCAGACCTCCGGGTCGGAGACGATCGGCGGTCCGGTCGTCCGCGAGCTCTGCGGCGGCGGCATTTGCATACTCCACCCGGAAATCGCTGACGTGCTGGTTGCGACCACGAACCGGCGACAGGATGAGGACCGCGTCGGCCATCGCCTCGAGCCAGAGTTGATCGCCGGGATCCAACACTCCCGGTTCCGGGACATCGCGTCCTGCCGCCACGCGTCAGCCTCTCCTTTGATCGCAGCGAACCGCGCCGTTGCCGTCCCTTCTGGTGCGCCATAATCTGGAACACGGTCAGCACCACGTCTGTCCCGCAGCGCACATAGGTCGATGTCGAGACGAGTCCAGGCATGAACCACGACGAGGCTGGCACGGTCGCCTCGGCGGGTGAGAACAGGATTCTCACCGCCCTACCTGCGTCCGAGCAGGAGGAGTTGTTCGGTCTTGTTAGAAACGTCACCCTGCCCATCAAAACGGTCCTGTTTGAACCTGGCACGCCAATTCAAGCCCTCTACTTCCCCACCGATGGAGTCATCTCCCTGGTGACGCCACTGCATGACGGCGCCATCGTCGAGGTGGCCACCATCGGCAACGAGGGGATCGTCGGCGTGCCTGTGGTGCCGCTCGGTGGCCTTGCGGTGCGCGCCATATCGCAGGTCGCGGGACACAGTCTCCGCATGGACACGACCGCGTTTCTCACGTTGCTCGAACGCAGCAGCGCGCTCCAGTCATTGGTGGACAAATACACCCAGGCGCTGTTCGGTCAGATCTCGCAGGCGGCGGCGTGCAACCGCCTCCATTCCAGTGAGGAGCGTCTCAGCCGATGGCTGCTGATGAGCCATGATCGCATCGGTTCCGACCAATTCATNNTGCGAGTGCTACTCGGTGATCCGCAGCGAGCTCGAACGGGTTGTCAGCCCCGAGCCGCATACCCCGAGGTCGCTATCGGATTCTCGTTCATCCTTGTGACGGCCCCACCGTCCGGGCGCCAGTACGGGCTCGCTCACGGTGAGCAACGAGCTGTTGTTGTCGAGCGTGGTGCTGGACTTCGCGCGTATGACGCCGGTGGCGTCCCGATTCTCGATGGATACGGACGCGAGCAGGAGGACGATGGGAGTCGAGGGGATCTGCTCATGCCGTGGCCGAACCGCATCGCGAACGGCGAATATCGTTTCGCCGGTCAGGAGTATCGCCTGGAGGTGACCGAGCCCAGAACCGGGAGCGCGATCCACGGGCTCACCCGAACGAAGCCCTGGCGTGTCGTCGATGCATCGGGCGCGACGGTGACGCTGGCACTCGACCTGCCCCCGGACGCCGGCTATCCGTTCAGCCTTGGCATGAGCGCGACGTACTCACTCTCCGAGAGCGGCCTCGCGGTCCGAGTCACCGCGACCAACCATGGCGAAGCCGCGTGCCCATTCGGAGCCGGTGCGCATCCGTACGTCAGGCTCGCCGGCGACGGGTTGATCGACGATGCGTTGCTGCACCTCCCGGCGGACGCGACGCTGGAGGGGGATGAACGCGGCATCCCGACGGGCGCCGAACGCCCCGTTGACAACACTGAATTCGACTTCCGCGTCTCGCGAACGGTTGGCGAGGTCGTCCTGGACACTGCGTTCACACAGCTTCGCGCCGACAAGGATGGGATTGTCAGAATCGCGCTCACGATGGCGAATGGCCGGCGTGGCGTTGAGGTGTGGATGGACAGGTCCCATCAGTACGCGATGATTTACAGCGGCGACACGCTGGCGGACGTCTCGCGCCGTCGCCGCGGCCTGGCCGTCGAACCGATGACCTGTGCTCCGGACGCTTTCAACTCCGGCGCCGGGCTGATCGTGCTCCAACCGGGAGAAACGCACACCAGCACGTGGGGAATCTCCCCGCTGTAGCTCCGGGGTGGCATGAACGACTGGTGACCGCAATCTCGCGTCCCTCGTTCGCGCTCTTCATCAGCGAGCCGGGGCGCGCCATCGCTGACTACGGCGCGATGCTGGCGTCTCTCAGCGGCATGTCCGCACGGCTCGAAGAACTGCACAGTGCCTCCGGACGGCCGGTCAGCCTGGTGGGGTGGAGCCTGGGGGTATCTTCGCCAGAGAACTTGCTCGCTCCCGCCCCGCACTCGTACGTCAGGTGATCACCCTTGGGAGCCCATTCGGCCTCAGCACAGCAGCCACCTCGGGATGGGACACAATGCCGCGGCGCTCTGGGTCATCGCCAATCGACTCGCGCAGCCCGAGGGGTCCTGGCAACGATTCCGAGCACCGTTCCTCGCTCGTCACCTCTTTCCGGAGCGCGCGGCCGCCTGACCGTCGGGCGAGGCGGTGCGCGTGCGTGAGGCTCGTGGCCCCCGCTTGCCGCGAGCCCGTGCGGCGTGCGGCGGGGAGCCGCCGGCCGCGACCACCAGCTCACGCATCCCCTCCTCGATGCCGTCGCGAAGCACATCGATGTCGGTGACCGAGTCGTAGTCGCCGGTGATGCCGAAGAAGAGACGCCCGCAGTACGAGAAGATCGCGATGCTGATGCGGACGCTTCCCATGATCGGAACGTACGGGTAGGAGTAGACCATCCGGCGGCCCACGACGTAGAGCGGGTATTGAGGGCCGGGGACGTTCGTCGTCACCGTTTGGAGCGCATGTTGCGGTGTCCGAGCCGCGAGCCGCGAACCGAGCGAGAGCAGCATCGGTGGAGCGAACCCCGCGAGCTTGACGAGCGCATCGCCGGCGACCGCCTGCTTCGAGCCCTTGAGCTTTGACAGTTGCGCCGAGATGGCTTGGAGACGCTCGTGCGGATCAGCGATCGACACCGGAAGCCCTGGAAAGATCCCGGACACCCTGTTGTTGTAGGTGCCGCGCTCCGAGTCGGCGCGTACCGACACCGGCACCAGGGTCCGCACCACACGATTGGAGACGTCCTCACCTCGGTGGATGAGCAGGCTGCGGAAACCGGCGGTGATCGCCGCGAGCACGACGTCGTTCACCGTCCCGCCGAGACCGTGACGAACCGTCCTCACATCGTCGAGGCCCGCCTCAGCCCAGCTCCAGCGGCGATGCGGTCCGATCGGGCCGTTGAGCGACGTCGCTGAGCGCTTGGTCCACTCGCTGATTGAGCGCAGCAACACGACACCCTCGGCAAGACGGGTTTGGGGTCCCGCGATGATCCTCAGTCCCCCCGGGATGTCGCGCAGACGCCCCAACGGGTCGGCGACGGTGCGAAGCACGCCGTGGGCCGCGAGGGTGAAGGTTCCGGGCTCAGGTTCCGGGGCCCACTCGGCGAAGACCGGCTGCTCCGCCTTCGAGTCGGTCGGGTCGAACATCACGGTGAGCAGGTCGGTGGCGGATATGCCGTCCACCATGCAGTGGTGCACCTTGGAGATCACCGCCCAGCGGCCGTTCTTGAGCCCCTCGACCATCCAGATTTCCCACAGGGGCTTGCTGCGATCGAGGATCTGCGCGAACACGCGGCCGGCGAGGTTGCGGAGCTCGTCTCTGCCGCCCGGCGGGGGAAGCGCCGTATGGCGAATGTGATACAGGATCTGAAAGTGCGGATCGTCGACCCACACCGGCCGAGCGACTCCAACGGGTGCGAAACGCACCTTCTGGCGATATCGCGGCACCAGCGGCAGCTTCGCGGCGATCAGCCGCACCAGGTCTCCATACGCCGGTGCCGCCCCTTCGAGGACTGCGACCGACCCGATGTGCATCGGGTTGTTGCCGTTCTCGATGTGGAGGAACGCCGCGTCCTGCGCACTCATCACATCCACGTCGTGTCCTCCAGATGCCGGCGGCGGCACGCGATCGCGGACGATACTCCGCAACACGTCGATCATCACCCATCGCAGGAGCGAACGCCATGCGAAGGTTGCGCGTCATGGTGGCCGTCTGAAACCGAGTCGGCTCGTCGCAAGCGCAGTGGCGGCAATGGCCGCCGCGGCGTGCGGTCAGAGCCCCGCCGTTCACAGCGGAACGACCGCCGCGGATCTCAGGGCGTATCTTGCTGCCGTCGAGCCGATCCGCCTCGGCGTGAATACGCTCCTCCAGGGTGCGGACCCGATCATCGCGGGTTTCCAAAAGCACACCCTGTCGGACTCCCAGGCTTCGGCGAAGATGGGTGCTCTCGAACAGGCCTTCGAGACCGACACCGTCGACATCAACGCGCTGCAGCCGTCTGATCCGATGCTTGCAGCCATCAATGCCCCATACGCCCACACCTTCATCCTCGAGGACTCCTACCTCAACGCGCTGGTCAGCGGGATGGCGGAGGACAACGTCTCGAATCTTCCCAACACGCAGTCGGACCAGCGAGCCGCGATCATCGAATGGCGTGTTCAGCTCGAGATCCTCGGACGAAAGCTGGGAGTGGCGCTCCCGCCCGATCTACAACAGGCCGGTCGGGGTGAGATCGCGCCTTCGGTGTCCGGCGGCAGCTGACCCCGAAAGCGTTCTCAGCGCACCACTTTCGACTTGTCCGGTTTCGCGCTGCAGGGGACGCAGAGGGCGGCCCACGGGACGGCCTGGAGGCGTTCATCCGGGATCGCGGTGCCGCATGCCACGCAACGTCCGTAGGTGCCGGCGTCGATCCGCTCCAGTGCGTGATCGATCTCCGCCACCGTCGCGTAAATCGTGCGCGCCTGGTACGCGTCGGTCATGCGCTCGACCGCGTACGTGGTGCCGTCACCGATTCGCTTCCCAAATCCGAGGTTGGCCACCTCGGCGGGATCATGAGCGCCCAGCGCGTCGACTTTGGCGACGATTTCGGATCGCTTGTTGAGAAGCGCGGCGCGCGCGTCCGCATGGGGACCCGGTTCGATAGGCGGTGTCACGCGGACGCGGCGAGCAGCGCCTCTCCGTCTCGGATGTAGCGCGTCGCGCCCACCGTGCGATAGAACGCCAGCGCGCGCTGCAACTCGATGTCGGCTTCGGGTCTGCGCTGCTGGTCGACGAGCGACGCGGCGAGCCAGAGCCGGTCTCGCGCCTCCTCGGATCGCGCCCCCATGGCGCCGCAGATGTCCGCCGCCGCACGCAGATCCCCGGCAGCAAACGCGGACGCGGCCTGCACCCACGGAAGATGCTCCTCCGGCAGGATTTCTAGCAACTCGGACGCTCGTCCCGCGCCCGTCAGGGTCCATGCCAGCTCGTGCAGCGAGTCGGCGATGAGCGCACTGCTCACGCGACCGATCCTCAGCTGGCCGAGCAGTTCGTCGAGCATGGCGGTTGCTGCATCCGAGTTGCCCGCTTCGCTGGAGATGTGAGCTCCTTTGGCGAGCGCCGGGTAGAGCACCTGCGGGTCCTTGGCGATCCTGGCGAGCTGGAGCGAGTGTTCGGCGTCCTCGACCGCTCCGGCGACGTCGTCGCGGGCGAGAAGGATCTGGGATCGGATCATGTAGCAATCGGCCGCCAGGTAGTGCGGGGAGCCGGATTCCACCTCGGCGAGAAAGGTTTCAAGGGATGCCGACGCCTCGCGCCAGCGGCCGCGCGTGTACTCCTCCCGTGCTCTCGTGCCACGCACCCAGCGCAGCACGAGGCTCTGCCCGAAGCGTTCGGCCGCACGGTGACATTCCTCGCTGACGGCGGCAGATCGATCGAGGCTGCCGCGCATCCACAGAACCGACGCGAGATTGGCCCGCGCCCGGCTGATCTCGCGCGGAACATTGGCACGATCGGCAACCACGACCGCCTGCTCGAGGTCGGCGATGCCCCCAGGATCTCCGCTCTGGCAACGTGCTGCGCCGACGTTGTTCAAGGCGTTGGCGCGCACCTCGTCGAGTCCGAATTGCTCGGCCATGGCAAGTGCCTCGCGGCCGACGCGGATGGACTCGGCACCTCGTCCGGCGAGCATCAGGTAGCGCGAAACGGTGCTCACCACGTATGCCTTGACGCGGCTCGCCTCCTGCGATTCGACGAGATCGCGCGCACGATCGAGATGGCGCATCGCTTCGTCGGCATCGCCCCGCAGCCAGTTCAACTCGGTGAGCGCGGCCTCAGCTTCAGCAGCAGTCTCGGGATCGCCGCATTCGAGGAGGTCGGCGCTGGCGGCAGAGAGCAGGCCTTCATCCGAGTCGCCGCCGATGTGGCGGGACCGTCCCACCGCGAACAGGAGGCGCGCTCGCTCCAGCGTGGCCGGCTCGGCAAGTTCGAGCGCCGATGTGTAGAAACCTGCGGCCGTCGCGTATGCATTCAATGAGTAAGCGCGGTCTCCGGCATCACGGAGGGTGACGAGTGCCCGCTCGGCAAATGCCGCGTCGATCGTGTGACCCGCGGCCCGACGGAGCTCGAGTGCGCTGAGGTAATGGTGAGCCAGCATCTCCGCGTGGTCCTCGGTGCGACCGAGCGACGCGATCCATTCCGCGGCAACGCGATGTTTTTCGGCTCGCTCGCCACGGGGAATCTGCCCGTATGCGACGTCTCGCACCAGCACGTGCATGAACGCGTACTCGACCTCGTTGGCGACCGAGGAGTTGCGCGCCCGTTGCACGAAGTCCTTGCGTTCCAGGGCGTGAAGGCGCAGTTCGGCCGTGCGCCGGTCGAGTCCGGCGCTGACCGCTCCCAGCCAGAACACCTTGCCGTGCACGGCTGCATCCTGCAGCAGCCGTTTCTCATCAACGGAGAGGGCGTCCAGGCGCGCCGCGATGATGCCCTGCACCGTCTCCGGAAGCGGCAACGTCTCGATGTCGAGTCGCTCGGCAAGCATGCGAACGTACTGCTCCGCATACAACGGGTTTCCCCCGGCCCGCGTGAGCAGCGCCTGCTGCGTCTCCACTGACATGACGGGATGCTCGCTGAGGCTGCTGATCAAGCGCGCAGTCTCATCGTCCGAAAGTGGTGCGAGCGAGAGCCGGATCGCATTGCGCGTGGCCGCAGCCCAACCGGGCCGGCGCTCGAACAACTCGGGCCTCGTGTTGCAGATCACCAGCATCGGCACGTGCCCGGCCCAATCAACGAGGTGCTCCACAAAATCGAGCAGGTTGTCGTCGGCCCAGTGGAGGTCTTCAAACACCAGCACCAGTGGGTTCTGCTCCGACAAGGCCTCGAAGAAACGACGCCAGGCCGTGAACGCTTCTTCACGGCGGTCGCCCGCGGGCTCGACTCCGGTGCTGAGCCCGGCGAGGGGACGCAGGTGCCCGGTGATCCACTGTGCGTCGTCGGCGTCCGTGACGAGCGCGCCAACCGCATCGCGGAGCTTGTGCTCGGCGTCGTCGTGCCCGTCGGTTTCGAGGATCCCTGCCTGCGCTTTGACCATCTCGGCCAGCGCCCAAAACGTCACGCCGTCGCCATACGGCAGCGAACGTCCCTGTCGCCACAGCACGACCTGTGTCGGATCGCGGTCGACCTTATCAAAAAGCTCTGCGACCAGGCGGCTCTTGCCGATGCCCGGAACACCGACCAATGTCAGCAGCTGCGAGGATCGTTCGCGTCGCACCCGTTCGAGAGCGTCGATCAGCACCTGCGACTCGTGAGTCCGTCCGACCAGCGGCCCACGGCTCGTCCGAGCCAGATCGACCCCAAACCGCGAACGCGCTTCGACGACCTCCCAGGCATGCACCGGGGCTGCCTTGCCCTTTGCGGATAGCGGGAGATCCTCTCGATACATGATCACGTGAGCGGTTGCGCGATGCGTCGCCTCCCCCACCAGGATGCCGTTGACCGGGGCCGCTGTCTGGAGGCGGGCCGTCGTGTTGACAACGTCACCAGACGCCATGCCCTCTCCCTGGTCGGGTCGTGCTCCCAGCGCCACCAGCGCCTCACCCGTGTTGACGGCAATGCGCACCTGCAGGTCGGCCTGCTCTTCGAGCACCCAGTCACGAATGGCGAGGGCCGCTCGTACGGCGCGCTCAGGGTCGTCCTCATGTGCGACCGGGGCGCCGAACAATGCCATCACCGCGTCGCCGATGAACTTCTCGACGGTGCCCCCGAAGTGCTCGAGCTCGGCACGCAGCCGGGTGTAATACGGTGAGAGCAGAGCGCGAACGTCCTCAGGGTCGAGGCGCTCGGAGCGCGAGGTGAATCCGACCAGATCGGCGAAGAGGACGGTGACGACCTTGCGCTCCTCGCGCGGTGCAGTGGCCACCGAGAGCATGGCAGCGCCGCATTCGGAGCAGAACTTCGCTCTCTCCTGGTTCTTGTGTCCACAGGCGGGACAGCGGCTCATCCCGGGAAGGGTACGCCGCACCCGCGCAGGCGGAATGGCAGCCGGGTCCTCCTACATCCGTAAGTATTCACTTACATAGGTCTCCGGGCGAAGGTGTCGCGCGCTTGAGATGTGGCGATTTGCCGATGGAACGCGACCGTTCCGTTGTCGGCCCCCGTATCGAAACGAAGGACACTCACCTCGTGGCTCCCCGGTCTCCTGATCTGCGCCTCGAAGCTCTCACGAGCCTCGGGCACTCCCTGCCGGTGGCGCGAAACCCCGAAGAGGCGGCTGCCGAAGTCGTGGCGGCGCTCGCGAGCCTGGACATTGCCGTCATCGTCAGCGCGATCGAGTCGGACATGGCCGTCGTCCTTGCCATCAACATTCCAGCCTCGGTGGATACCCGGCTGTCGTCGCAGCTTGCCTCCACGATGGTCGGAATGCGAATCCCGCTCGATGGAGTGGAGTCGCTGCGCAAACCCGTGCGGCTCCGACGCCCCTATTTCGGCGCGGCCGATGCCTCGGAAACGTTGCGCCGCCTGACCGCCGATTCAACGCTGGCCAAGGCGCTGCCGAACGCTGGGGATGAGCGCGACGTCATTGCGATGCCGGTCACCTGCCGGGACCGGGTGGTCGCGGTGTTGACGGTCTGGGGTCCCGGTTGTATGCCGGCGCTCAGCCCGATCCTCGAGGTGGTGGCAACGATGCTCGCTGGGGCGTGGTCCGCGCAGGCGCAGCCGTCCGTCGAGCGTTTCGATGCTCCTGGCTCCCTCGTGCCCGACCGCCGGCTGCGTGGGACGATCTCTTCGCTGCTCACGAGCGGCACGATCGTCTCAGCGCTGCAACCCATCGTCCGGCTCATCAACGACACGGTCATCGGGTACGAGGCGCTCGCTCGGTTCCCACCGCGGACACGGATCCGCACTCCGGATCAATTGTTCGGGGCAGCGGCCGCGCTCAACATGCAGTCCGCCGTTGACCTCGCGTGCGTGCGTGCCGCGTTGCAGGCCGCCTCCAACATCGGCGAGGCCGACCTGTTCGTCAACGTGCTCATCGGCACGCTGGTCGACCAGAGCGGCGTGGCCGCTCTCGACAAGGCCGTGCACGAGGCACGGGTGGACCCTGCCGCTGTCGTCCTCGAATTCAGCGAACGTGAGCCCGTACCCGACCTCGCCTTGCTGCAGCGGATCGCGGCGGAGTTGCGAGCGCGGGGCTTCCGCATCGCCGTCGACGATGCCGGCGCTGGTCACGCCAGCATGCGAGTCATCGCCGAGTTGCGGCCTGAGTTCATCAAGGTCGACCGCTCGCTGATCACCGCCATTGACGCCGACCGCGCACGCCGCGCCCTGGTGGTCGCGCTCCTGTCCTTCAGCGGGCACATCGGCGCGCGCGTCATTGCGGAGGGGATTGAGACCCAGCGTGAGCAGGAAACGCTCCAGTCGCTCGGTGTGCAGTTCGGGCAGGGATGGCTGCTTGGGCGCCCGGTGCTCCCCCACCCGCTCATGGGGGACACATCGATCGAAGTTGTCGACGCGACCTGGTTTGCGCAACGAACGATCTCGCCCACTCGAGTAGCTGCCCCCGAACTCGCAGCTCCGGGCGAGATGGCTGCAAAGGGGATCGTCTCGAGCTCTCGCCGCCGACGGGGATTGGCTCGCGCGCTCAGCGATGCAGCGCTGGCGCTGCAGAGCGAGCACGATCCGAAGCGCATTCTCGGGATCATGGCGGAGCAGATGGGTCGCGTCCTGCCGGTCACGGAGATGGCGATCTTCCGCGCCGATTACGAGACCTTCCGCCTCGTCCCGGTGCTTGCGACCGGGCCGGATAGCGACGAGATCATGGCTGACAGCATGGCGCTCGACGCGGGCATCACCGGATGGGCCTTCGCGAAAGGGACGCCGCAGAACATTCCCGACACCTCGAGGCATCCGCTCGCACGCCAGATTCCCGGGACCTCCTGGGTGCAGGAGTCGCTGCTGCTCGTGCCGCTCGTGGCCACCGAGCACAAGCTCGGCATCATCAACTGCTGGCGTCTGGGCCTCGACCAGTTCAGCGCCGCCGAGCTCGAGGCGGCGTCACTCTTCGCTCACGTCGCCGCATCGGCCTGGCGCAACGCACAGCTCTATGTCGAACTGGTCAACGCGGCGATGACCGACCCACTGACCGGCCTCTACAACAGCCGCTGGCTTCGTGATGCCGGCGAGCGGGACATCGCCCGCGCCGCACGCGACTCCCAACCGCTCTCCCTCCTTCTTGTCGACCTCGACCATTTCAAGACCGTGAATGACAGCAGTGGCCACGCCATCGGCGACGTGGTGCTCCAGCGAGTCGCCGCGCAGCTGCGTACTTCCGTCCGCGGCGCCGACGCGGTGGTGCGGCTAGGAGGTGAAGAGTTCGTGGTGCTGTTGCACGATTGCTCCTCGGATGGCGCGTGGATCGCCGCCGAGGCGGTGCGCGCCGCGGTCCGCGATGTCGCGATGCCCGAGGGATGCAGCCTGGGAGGACTCACCGCGTCGATCGGGATCTCGACGTATCCCGCTCACGGCGTCACGCTGGATCAGTTGCTGGGAGCCGCGGACCGCGCGATGTATTCGGCGAAGCACGAAGGCCGGGATCGTTCGGTTCGTGCAACACCGTTGACCGGCGGCGGCAAGATCATCGCGCTTCCGCGCCGCCGCCCACCGCGCGCGAGCGCCCCGGACATTGTCTCGGGGAGCTGAGCTCTAGGGAATGTCGCGGCGGACGGTGAGCAGCCACCCGCACACCGCGAAGAGCAATCCCCAGCCCAGCAATACCAGGCCACCCTGCACCGGGTCCAGATGCGCCAGGTTCCCCCGGCTCGCACCGGTGATGGCGCCGGCCGCCGCCCCGGGAAGGTATGGATA
>PLDZ01000151.1 GCA_003136295.1 Candidatus Dormiibacterota bacterium | reverse complement strand
ATGCGAAGGCTGCAGAAGCACCTCCCGCGGATGCGGATGCGAAGGCTGCAGCAGCACCCGCCGCGGATGCTGATGCGAAAGCTGCAGATGCACTTGCCGCGGATGCGGATGCGAAAGCTGCAGAAGCACCTGCCGCAGAAGCATCATCCGGGACTGCAGAAGCACCCGCTGACGCCGACAAAGCGAGCGCTCCGAGCAAGGACAAGGACGCGGCCGCCAANNAACGCCGCCAAACCCGACAAGGCCGACAAGGAATAACGACGATGGCCAAACTGCAGGTCGAGCTCGTCACGGCTGAGGGTCGCATCCTCAGCGAGGAGGCCGACTTCGTGCTCGCGCCTGGAATCGACGGCGACCTCGGCGTCCTCCCGCAGCACATCCCGCTGCTGACGCCGCTGCGCACCGGCGAGGTGATGGTTCGCAACGGAGACAAGGAACACATCCTGTTTGTCGCCGGCGGATTCCTCGAGGTGCTCCCGGACAAGGTCAGCATTCTGGCCGACGCCGCGGAACGCGCCGAGGACATCGATGAGGCTCGCGCCGAGGAGTCGCGAAAGAAGGCCCAGGAACTCCTCTCCCAGGACATCGGCAACTACGAGGCGTCGCTCGCACTCGAGCGCGCCACGCTCCGGCTTCGCGTCGCCGACGTCCGGCGCCGCCGTCACGGCGGGCATCCGCCCGCGCAGTGACCTCGCCGCCCGGACTCGATCTCGACGCGCTCGGCCGGTACCTGGCACCCCACGTCGGCGGCCTCGCGGGCTCGCTTCGAGGTGATGTCATCGCCGGCGGCCGGTCGAATCTCACATACATCGTCGATGACGGTGAGCGGCGTTTCGTGGTGCGGCGGCCGCCGCTCGCGCATGTGCTCCCGACCGCGCACGACATGGCCCGTGAGTACCGCGTGCTCTCGGCGCTGCAGGACACGGGTATCCCGGTCCCACGCGTGATCGTGCTGTGCAAGGACGAGTCGGTGATCGGCGCGCGCTTCTACGTCATGGAGTGGATCGACGGCCATGTTGTCAGGGACGCGCTGCCGGCCGAGTTTCCCAATACTACTGAGACGCGGCGCGCGATGTCATCCGCACTAGTCGACACCCTGCTCCTGCTGCATGGCATCGAGCCCGACGCGATCGGCCTCAGTGACTTCGGGCATCCCGACGGATTCCTTCCCCGCCAGGTGCGGCGCTGGTGGCAGCAGTGGGAGGCATCGAAAACCCGCGAACTGCCCAGCATCGAGGCGTTGCGCCGCCGGCTCGACGAGACGTTGCCCGCGCCGTCTGCGGCCGGGATCGTGCACGGCGATTACCGCCTCGACAACGTCATGTACGCACATGCGGATCCGTCGCGCATCGTCGCCGTGATCGACTGGGAGATGTGCACCATCGGCGATCCGCTGTGCGACGTCGGTCTGCTCTGCGTGTACTGGGCCGATGACGAGTCCGAAGCGGCGGCGCGGACGCTGCACGGCCGGGCGATCACCGTCGACGACGGCTTCTACAAGCGGGCGGACCTGCTGCGCGACTACGCTGCAGGGACGAAGCGCGACCTGACGTCGCTCGACTGGTACATCGCGCTCGGCGCGTACAAGCTCGCGATCATCGCGGAGGGAATCACCGCGCGGTTCCTCATGGGGATGACTGTGGGTGATGGCTTCGAGACGATGGGGGAGATNNAGATGGTGCCGGCCATCGTCGAGGGTGGCCTGGAGGCACTCGGCCGCTTGCGTTCCACCGAAGGAGGCTGACAATGGATTTCGCGGAGACACCGAGGGTGCGCGAGCTCAGCGAGAAGGTCTGGCGGTTCATGGATGAGCGCATCCGCCCGGCCGAGGAGGAATACTGGCGCGGCTTCTCTGCGGAGACGATCCCGCAGCGGATCTCGCCCGTGATGGAGGAGTTGAAGACCGAAGCGCGGCGACGCGGCCTTTGGAACCTGTTCCTGCCCGACAAGCGGTTCGGTCCCGGGCTCACCAACCTCGAGTACGGCGCGCTCGCGGAGATCATGGGCTGGAGCGCCATCGCGTCAGAGGCGATGAACTGCTCGGCGCCGGATACCGGCAACATGGAGGTGCTGGCCCAGTTCGGCACCCCCGAACAGCACGAGACCTGGCTCACGCCGCTCCTGGCGGGCGAGATCCGCTCCTGCATCGGCATGACCGAACCCGAGGTCGCCAGCTCGGATCCAACCCAGCTGGCAACGCGCATCGATCGCGACGGCGATGATTATGTCATCAATGGCCATAAGTGGTTCACCAGCGGCGCCGCGCATCCCAATGCCACGGTGATCCTGCTGATCGGCGTCACCCATCCAGATGCGGAGCGCCACGCACGCCACACAATGGTGCTGGTGCCGATCGACGCCCCCGGAGTGACCATCGTCCGCCAGCTCAAGGTCTTCGGCTTCGACGACCCGGGGAGTCACTGCGAGATCCTGCTCGAAAACGTCCGCGTGCCGCAGTCGAATCGCATCGGCGATGAGGGGACGGCGTTCATGATCGCTCAGGCACGGCTCGGCCCGGGGCGCCTGCATCACTGCATGCGTCTGATCGGGGCGGCCGAGCGCGCGCTGTCGCTCATGTGCGAACGCGCAAAGTCACGCACCGCATTTGGCAAACGGCTTGCCGAGCAGGGCGTCGTACGCGAGCAGATCGCCAAGTCGCGCATCGAGATCGAGCAGGCGAGGTTGTTGTGCCAGAAGGCGGCGTGGCTGCTCGACACCCAGGGCAGTCTCGGCGCCCGGTTCGAGATTTCGGCGATCAAGGTGGTCGCCCCCAACGTCGCCCAGACCGTGATCGACCGCGCCATTCAGGTGTTCGGCGGAGCCGGCGTGTCGCAGGACCTTCCGCTGACGCAGATGTTCGCCTACGCGCGCTCGGCCCGATTCATGGACGGCCCCGACGAGGTCCATTACTCGATCATCGGCCGCGAGGAATTGAAGCGCGAGGAGGGGCGCGCGTAGGAGCCAACGGAGTACTTGCCCACGCCCACGATGGGAGGATCGCCAATGGACCGAGAAACGCTGCGGAGTGTCCAGCAACCTCTGAAAGACCGCTATCGCGACGAGCCAGAAGCTGCGGTCGTCACGTTGCGCGCGGAAGGCGCCCTCGGTGAGGGCGTGACCTGTTCGGTACAGACAGGCCGAGCGCTGGTGGAGGCGGGCCTCCACGAAGCGAGTGGGGGGACGGGCGCCTCGGTATGCTCGGGGGACATGCTGCTGCAGGCGCTCGTCGCCTGTGCGGGCGTCACGCTGAACTCCGTGGCAACGTCGATGGAAATACCGGTATCCCGCGGGACTGTCTTCGCCGAAGGGGACCTAGATTTTCGCGGCACGATGGCAGTGAGCCGGGATGCGCCGGTCGGTTTCACGGCCATCCGCCTCAGGTTTCACGTTGAGTCGGAGGCGCCGCCAGAGAAGTTGGCACGCCTCCTGGAACTCACGCAGCGGTACTGCGTCGTGTATCAGACACTGCGGAATCCGCCGCCGACAACGGTCACGCTCTCGTCATCGGAATAGCTTTGGAGGGGCGGCCCTACAATCGCTGCGCGTCAAGGCGTCGGCGTTCGTCCTCGGACGGGTCGGGGGCTCCAGCTCGATCCCTGGTCCACACAACGCTCGCCGCAATGGCGAGCACGACCGTGGCGATCCCCGACGCGGCTAGGGTGCGTGACCCGCCGAGGACGCCGACCAAAGGGCCGCCGAGGGCGGTGCCCAGGGGCGACGCGAGCATCACGAGCGCGCTGCGAGCGGCCAGAACGGCCGGCAGGTTCGCAGTGGTGGTCGCGGACTGGAATAGCGAGTACGTCAGCGGGACGAACGGCCCGTAGATCAAACCGCCGAGGGCGAAACACGCGAGGGTGACCCCGACCGGCGCGAACCCGAACGGGATCAGGCACGCGCCCCAGCCGGCGACGATCCACAGCGTGATCCTGCGAACGCTGTGACCGCGGAACGTGCCCGCGATCAGCGTGGCCGCGAGAGCGCCGACGCCGAAGGCCGCCCAGTACGCGCCGAGCAGGGTGGCGTCCGCGCGCAGGTCATGGGCGACGTACACGGGCAGCGCCGCCTCCACCGGCCCGTAGAGGAAGAAGAAGAGCCACGTCACGGCGGTCAGGGCGAGCAGGTCTCGGCGTCTGAGCAGCAGCCGGAAGCCCGACTCCGCCGCGTGCGTATCGACCGGCTGCCTCGTGGCTGACTCACCCGTGTGGGTACGCCAGGCCTGGACGCCGAGAAACGCGAACGACGCCGCGTCCAGGGCGACCAGCCAGCCCGGACCGACGCCGGCGATCAGGGGTCCGGCGACGGCGGGGCCGATGATCACAGCGAACGAGATCTGCGCTGTGGCGAGTGAGTTGACGGCGAGCCGGCCTTCGGGGCCTCCGAGCTCCGACAGCATCGTGTATTCGCCGGCGTTGCCCCAGGCGAACATCAGCGATGAGCCGGCCAGCAAGACCACGTAGGCGAGAGGCGCCAGCACGCCGAGCGCCCACAGCAGTGCGATCGCGCCAAGGAAGCCGGCGCGAAGCACGCAGTGGACGAGCACGAGGGCCCGAGCCGGCCGGTGCCGCACGAAAGGGGAGAAGGCCAGCGCCCCGATGACACCGGGGAGCGTGTACGCGGCGAGCGCCAGGCCCACGTACACGCCGAGCGCGCCGGGCGGCGCGACCTTGACGGCGAGCCAGGCGATGGTGACTGTGCTCATCCCATCACCGAACGACGAGACGCCGAGCCCGGCGAGTAGCCGCCGTGTCTGGTGATCGCGGAGCAGGGTTCGATATACGGCCGGGATCATGACGTTCGACCTCCGAGCCCGATTGCCCGTCGCTCGTTGCGCGTCATAGGTACCGTGTTCAGTCCTCAGCTCACCGCTTTCTTCACGAGCGCGCCGATTGTCGCCTCGTCGGCGGAGGTCAACTTTGTCAGCGCGTAGGTGACCGGCCACGCGGTGCCGTCGTCGAGGTTCGCCTTGTCGCTGAAGCCGAACGTCGCGTATCTCGTCTTGAACTTCTGCGCGGCTTGGAAGAAGCAGACGACATTGCCGTCCTTGGCATACGCGGGCATCCCGTACCAGGTTTTTGGCGAGAGGCCCGGGGCACTGGCTGTGATGACGGCATGGAGCCGCGTGGCCATGGCGCGATCCGATTCCGGCATCTCAGCGATCTTCGCGAGCAGGTCGCTTTCGCCGTCCGCCTGGACCGCGGCCATCTTCATCTCGCGGACGCGCTCCTTCATCGCGGCTTTTTCCTCGTCCGTGAATCCCTTGGACGTCCTGCCGGCCGCAGCGGTGCTCTTGGCGGACTGCTGCGTGCCCTTCCTTGCAGGTTTCCTCTCGGCCATTGCGAAGCGCCTCCGTGTGCTGAACGAGTCCCACCCGCTTGACCTCCGGCGATGATAGGGACGAACCGTCGCGGCGTGAGTGGTGATGTCCGTGGCAGCCACACTAGCTGCGGCTCGGTACTGTTGCTTCTCGATTCCTGATGGGATTCGTCGCCGGCTGACCCGTGCGCGAGCGTCAGGTCCCGCGATCGGTCGCGCCGTCGATCCGCTCGCGGAGCAGGTCCGCGTGGCCGTTGTGGCGCGAGTACTCCTCGATCATGTGGTTGAGGATCCAGCGCATCGAGACCTCCCGGCCGGTCCTCTGGCGCCCGGTCGCATCCAGGGCGCGGCGGGAGATGATCTCATCGGCTAGTTCACATTCCTCGCCCCAAGCGGTGAATGCCTCGTCAGCATCGGCCGTGTCGACGTTGTCGAACTCGCCGTCGAGGTCGTCGGCAGATGAGTAGCGCTCCTGGACGTCCTCGCCGGCGAGGGTGCGCCGGAACCAGCCGCGCTCGACATCCGCCATGTGGCGCACCAGCCCGAGCAGCGACAGTGTCGACGGCTCGACCGAGCGCGTGCGCAACTGATCGAGCTCGAGGCCGGCGCATTTCCGCGCCAGCGTGGCGCGCTGCCACGCGAGGAAGGCGAGCAGCGTGGAGCGCTCGTCGCCGGTACGGGGAATCTCCTCGTAGTCCACTCACCTGAAAGTATGGCCGGTGTCAGATCCCGGGATCGCATCAGGGCCTGGTCAGTGCGACCGGTGCCGGCGTCATCCGTGGCTACAAACATTTGTTCTATAATACTGAGATGTGTAATGGCGAGGACAAGCTGGGGCCGCTCGATCGGTTCCTTCAGGAGGTCGACGCCTTCGTTGCCTCGCCGGGGGGCGAGATCACCGCGTTCGATCTGGGCGAGCGCCTGATCCGCTTTCGTCATGGGATCGATCTCCTCGAACTCCGCTTCGCCCGTGAGGCTGCGGCGTTTGCCTCCACTGGGGAAGCCCTTGCCCAAGGCTCGAACTCGCCGATCGATTGGGTCCGCCATCAGTGCCGGATGTCCAGCACCGCTGCGGCTCGTTCGATTGCCACCGGTGAGGAGGCTGAGCACCTGCCCGCGAGTGTCGCCGCCCTCGAGGAGGGACGGCTTGGGTTCGCCCATCTCTCGTTGCTCGCTGGGACCGAGCGCGCCTTGAAGCGCACCGGGGGGAGCTTTGACGAGCGTTCTTTGCTCGAACTTGCCCTCGAGCACTCGGTCGGCCGCTTCGCCTTTGACTGCACTCACGCTCGCCATGCAGCCGATGCCGCATCCGTGCTTGCAGAGCACGTCAGCGCGGTCGACTCCCGATATCTCGAATTCACCAAGTGTGAGGATGGTCGTCTTGCCTTGCACGGGATGCTCGACGCGGTCGGCGGGGCCACGTTGCGGGTCGCGCTGGCCCCGCTCTGTGCCCGCTCGGGCGCCGGCGACGAGCGGCCCCGGGCGCGCCGGCTGGCGGACGGACTCGTCGAGCTCGCCATGCATGCCCTCGACCATGGGTTCGCGACCGAGCGCGGGGTCGGCCGCACCCATTTGCAGCTCACGCCTCCGTCGAGACCGTGATGGGGCTCTCGGACTCACCGGGTGGCGACCTCGAGTTCGCCGGCGTGGTTCCGGCGGCGACGGTGCAGCGCCTCGCCTGTGACGCGAGCATCCGACGGGTCCTGCTCGGCCCCGACTCGGCGGTGATCGACGTGGGCCGGGCGTTCCGGGTGCCGTCGGGTGCGGGCCGTGCCGCGCTCCGGGTCCGCGACCAGGGCTGCGTCTGGCCCGGCTGCGACCGACCCTCGTCCTGGACCAACGCCCATCACGTGGTGCACTGGGGGCACGGCGGAGACACCAACCTCAACAATCTGGTGCTCTTGTGCCACCGGCATCACTGGTCGGTGCACGAGGGTGGCTGGCAGCTGGTCAGGTCGGACGATCGGCGGATTCTGGCGATCCCGCCCTCGCACACCTACCAATCCTGGACGCGCGCGCCCGCTCAGCTCGCAACCGGCTAGGTCGAGCCTGTTCAGGGGTCCTCCTAGCGGGACTTTCATCACAGCGCGCGCCCTGCGCGTGCGGGACGTCTTGGCTATGCCACCTCAGACCCCACGCGCTGCGCTGCGATTACGCGATGGTGATCTTCTTGTTCAGATACACGTCCTGGATCGCGTTCATCAGATGCACGCCGTCGCGCATCGGTCGCTGGAATGCCTTGCGACCGCTGATCAATCCGGTCCCACCCGCACGCTTGTTGATGACCGCGGTCCGAACCGCCGCCGCGAGGTCACCGGTGCCAATCGACTCACCGCCGGAGTTGATGAGACCCACGCGCCCCGCGTAGCAGTTGAGCACCTGGTAGCGGCAGAGATCGATCGGCTGCTCGGAGGTGAGCTTTGTGTAGACGGCGTCGGCCGTCTTGCCGAAGTTGAGCGCGGT
>PLDZ01000019.1:295-2993 GCA_003136295.1 Candidatus Dormiibacterota bacterium | reverse complement strand
GGCCGCCGCCACCCCGTCGCGCATGATCGCCACGGCCATGGTTGCGGCGCGCTTGACCGCAGCGTCTGCTGCGGGGCGCTCCTCGGGGAGGAACGGATCGAGCACGTGCTCGATCAGGTCGTTGCTGTCGCCGTCCCGTCCGATCCCGATGCGGATGCGAGGAAAGGCATCGGTCCGCCACGAGTCGATGATCGACTGGACCCCCCGGTGCCCGGCGGCGCTCCCGCCGAGCTTGATCTTCACGCGTCCGAGGGGGAAATCCGCCTCATCGTGGATGACGATCACGTCGCCCGGCATGGTGCCGTGCTTGCTGGTGAGCTGTGCGGCCGCCTTGCCACTGAGATTCATGAAGGTCTGGGGGCGAGCGGTGAGGACGTCGTAGCCGTCGATGGTTCCCTCGCGAACCCGCGAGGCTCCCTCGCGCCGCTCGCGGCCGAACTTGCCGCGCCGCTCGAGCTCGTCAAGGCACATCCATCCGACATTGTGCCGGGTGCGCGCGTATTCGCCTCCCGGGTTGCCGAGGCCGATGATCAACTGGGTCACGACGACCCGGCGAGTACGGTGGTCTGCAGATCAGGGACGTCGGCCTCTGGCAGCAGCATCCGGGTCGCCGCAGTCATCGCCGCCGCCGGCGCCGGGAGCGCGTGGTCGTGCCCGAGGCAGTGCAGCAACCCGTGGACCGCGAGCAGGCGGAGCTCCGCCACCGCGTCGGACGCCTGGCCGATTGCGCGTTCCACCGATATGGCGACGTCGCCGACCCGCGCGCGTTCGCCGGACGGAAATGCGAGCACGTCGGTCGGGGCATCGATGCCGAGAAAGCGCGCGTTGAGATCGCGAAGCTCCGCGTCATCCGTCAACCGGACGCTCAGGCCGGCGCGTGCAGGGACGTCGAGACGATCTCCGGAGGCGCGGAGCAGCGCACCGAGACGAGCCTCAGCGGCAACGCGACGCTGCCGCGAGCTGAGGCACTGGTCGCGGATGACGCTCACCCGCATGAGCGCGGTTGCGTCAGGTGCTCTTGACGCGACGCTTCCGCGCTGCAAGCAGCTTTCGCTTGCGGCGCACGGACGGCTTCTCGTAGTGCTCGCGTCTGCGAACCTCGGAGAGGATGCCGTTCTGCTTGATCTTCTTGTTGAACCGTCGTAGCGCGCTCTCAAAGGTCTCGCCTTCGCGGACCTTCACTTCCGACACGGTCGGAATCACCTCCTTTCGGCTGGACCCGCGCATCAGCAGCGCGGACCTTGAATTCTACCTTGAGTCCTCGCCACCAAGGAGTGCGGTCGCCAGCTCGGTCATGACCACGCCGGCCCGCCCGGACAGAATCAGGCTTGCCATACCGTCGAGATCGGTGACGCCGTCATTCACGATCACGAGCCTCCCACCCTGGCGGACGGCCTCCACCGGCACTGCCGCCGCCGGCCAGACCGAGAGGGTCGACCCCACCGTGAGACAGACGTCGCAGCGCCGCGCCTCATCGATCGCACGATCCATATCGGCCGCCACCAGTGGCTGACCGAAGCTGATCGTCGCGGTCTTGAGCAGGCCGCCGCAGAGTTCGCAGTGCGGGTCGAGGTCGCCCTCGCGCACCCGGTCGAGGGCGACCTCGATGGGCATTCGCCGGTTGCAGTCGAGACACATCGCCTCGGACGACGTGCCGTGCAGCTCGATGACGTTGACGGCTCCCGCCTTCTGGTGCAGACCGTCGATGTTCTGGGTGACGACGACCGGGACGAGTCCCGCGCGCTGGAGTCGGGTCACCGCCAGGTGCGCGGCATTCGGCTCGGCGTTCGAGAATCGCGACTCCAGGCGGGCGCGCCAGCGCTCCACGCGCACCGATCGATCGCTTGTGTAGCTCTCGATCGTGTAGCGCTTCGGGTCGGTCGTCTTCCAGACACCGTTCGGCCCCCGAAAGTCGGGGATGCCCGACTCGGTCGAGATCCCGGCACCGGTGAACACCAGGATGCGACGGGCGTGGCGCAACCACGGGAGCGCTGCGGCGAGCCCCGAGGTGGCGGCGCCGGCTGGGCTGGGCGTCTCCATGCTCGAATTCTCCACCCAGCGCGACAGCCTGCTGTCGTCGCGTCGGCCCAGAATCGACAGCGATGACCGAACTCGCGCTCTCGGACCCCACCACTGCCGCCGCGCTCGACGNNGGCAGCGGCAAGACGCGCATCATCGTCGAGCGATTTCACCGGCTGTCCGCGGTCGGCGTCGGTCCGGGCAGGCAGCTCGTGCTCACCTACACGCGCAAGGCCGCGGACGAGATGCGGGCGCGCGTGGAGCGGGCACACGGATCGTTCGGCGACGACGCACCGCTCACCAATTACCACTCGTTCGGTCTCCGAGTGGTGCGTGAATGGGGATGGCTGCTCGGCATCTCCCCCGTCCTCCGCATCGCCGACGCAGCTGAGCGGTGGCTGCACGTGGAGGCTGTCCTCGAAGAGCTGCGCCCACCGCTGCTCTGGAACCCGCTGCGGCCGCACGACCTCATGGATCCGCTGCTCGACGTCATCGGAACCGCGAAACAGGAGTTGGTCACGCCGGACGCGTACGCGGCGTGGGCGCGAGCGCGCCTCGACGCGTGCGATGACCCCGCCGAACGAATCGTGCTGGAACGCCACGCGGACGTTGCGCGCGTCTACGCACGACTCAACGAGCGCTACCGGCGTGCGGGCGTGTTCGACTTCGACGACTGCAT
>PLDZ01000019.1:0-215 GCA_003136295.1 Candidatus Dormiibacterota bacterium | reverse complement strand
CACAACTACCGGAGCACCGACCAGATCGTAGCGGCGTCGCGGGCGGTGATCGCGGTCGCCAGCCCTGCGACTCGGATCGACAAGCAGCTGATCGCTGATCGTGGACCGGGCGCGGCGGTTGAGGTTTGGCGTGCCCCCGAGGAGCGCAGCGAGGCAATGGCGGTGGCCCGCGAATGCGCTCGTCTCATCGCTGGAGGGACGCGGCCCGCGGACAT